>JAZDGQ010000020.1:0-34358 GCA_043806835.1 Pseudomonadota bacterium
CTTATCCATACTTCCATACTGAGAAGTTAGCTGATTTATATGAGCCTTATACTCTATAATAAATTCTTCAAATTGCTCTCTAACTGAACAAAAATCGTTCAGCTTGTCGTTATCTATTAGTTCTGAAAGCATACAGGCGATTGAAAGAATGGTCGTTGGCTGATGCCTTCCATTTGCGGAATAGAAATATACTGCTGGATAGAGGCCGAGCGAAGAAGCGGATGTTCCAGTTAAGACTTGAGATAATTTATTTGCGCCGCGAATGACTTTAATAGTCTCACCTTCGTTCACTTGCTCTACATCATTCGAGAGAGTTTGACGCTTTTTATCCTTTGAAGGATCAGTAACTGCAATTCCGTTTGCTATGTTCACTAAATCCAAAATAAGCGGCAAAGTTTGCGATCCGTAACCATGTCCAGCAATAGGAAGTTCATTAGTTCTAATTGGGGCATTTAGAGGAGGATCGTATAGCAATCCATAGATATTTTTTGCTACAAACTCTATTTCTTTTTTTCCATCGTCCGAGAATTTTTCCCAATATTTATGCCCCGTTGCATTTCTTACAACAGCCCTAGCCGCAATCGCGTTTGGCTTGAAACGAGAATTGAGTATTTTTAGTTCGGTGGGATCAATTTGAACGGCAGACTGGTTAATTGTAAAAAATGCTCTTTCTGCTTTTTTAGGGTCTTGAGTATTAACCCATAGCAGTGGAATTTTGCTGTGCGCCAAAGCGCGTGCCTTATTAGCAAGCTCCGGATAGGAGCCAGGTTTAGCAGTTTCAGCTTTTAACTGCTCATATGTTCCGATATTTTTCTTTATCAGTGCTCTGGTTTTTTCGGCAATTTTTATCTGCTTGTCTGGAATGTTGTAGTTATAGAAGATCTTTGAATCAACTCCATCGCCATAGTCGTCCAATAGCCATGCAATAATTGCACTCAGTCTATGAGCGCCATCAATGACAAAGCTAAGTCGTGATGGAGACTGCCAAAGAATTACGGAGGGAATTAAATCTCCTTCAATGAAGGCGCTGACAAATTCACAAATAGCTTCCGGCGACCATGCCGCAGTTTCTCTTTGGAAATCTGGTTTCCTGAGTGTTTGATAGAAACTCTCTCCCTTCACAAGGTCAGTTCGACTGGCATCTGATTTTCCAGATGATCCGACCTGAACGCTGCTTTCAGTAACAAGAAAGTCGTCGCGCGTGATTAGTGCGTCCAAATTGACTGCTTCTGACATATTATACTCCTCGGATTCTATGATTCGGGTCATATTAGCACCCGATCATATAATTTGGGAGTCTTGGGTACGGGAAATATAATAACGCGTAATTTTTAAAGCACCACGCCCGCCTGTTGCGGCAGGCTGACCGTGATCCAGCTTTTCTGGCGGGTCTGGAAGCTGATCTTGCCCTGCATCCGCACCTGCTCCAGCCCCTGCGCGAAGCGTTGCATCAATTCCCGCCGCATATCGAAGGGAAGTTTTTCCGCCGTCCGGAGAATGACGTCAAAATTCTTTTTCCGGATAAAGCCATCCAGCTGCATCTCGCCCATGCGGCTTAAGTGCAGGTTGAGGATGAAGCGCGTGGCCGGTTTCGCCCCGTCTTCCTTATCCCCGCCGTCGCCGTCGTACTGGCGGCGCACATAGAACTGCATCCGGCTGAGCTGCTCGTCATGCAGCAATGGCATGGAAATGGAACGCCAGCCGTCCGCCAGCGTTTCTTTGGACATGCCGGAAAGTTTACCGAAGTCACTGCCAAGACGCTCGGCCAGCTCTTTTTTTCCCGCCTGCCGCAGCGCCCCGAGCGTGTTGTCGCCCAGCCAGCCGTTGATGGATCCGAGCCGCAGCGCGGCCAGGAAAAAGAGAGCCGTGGGAACAAGACGCGGCGTCAGCGTCGGAATCGTGTTCCTGAAGGCCTGCGCCGCAGGGGACGCTGACGAGGACAATATTTGCAAGGCTTCGCGCAGGGCGGGCCATGTGTCTCCGGGAACCGGCAAACCGGAAGGCGGGAAGGACGATATATCCTGAATCCCTGTTTCCGGCGTCACGATTCCGGATTCAAAGATGATGACGCTGCCGACCGGCACGCTGACCGGAGTCCTGACGACAAAGTGGCTGTCGGATGTTTTCAGGATCGGCGACCCGCCGGAGGTCGTTGTTTCCACCCTGGCCAGCATCGGCGCGGAAGTCCCTGTTTTTTGCAGGGCGATTTTTATTTTTTCCGGAGGCGCGTCCGGCGGAAATATCTTAAGGATGTGCATCCGGAAGTCGGAAGACGGAAAACGGAAATCAGAACTTTGAGGAGAAAAAATGGTTTCCGGCGGCAATTCCGGATCATTGCGGACTATTTCGCCGCCGCCATGCCTGACCAGTTCCGGTATCCGGTGACGCATCGGCGCATCTTGCAGATCCCTATGGCGGCCCGAAGAACCGGCAGTTTGCCGAAAACCGTCATTTTTTGTCATTCCGGGAGAAGCGACGGATATCTCTTTCCTTGAAAAAAAAGGAGATCCCTCAGTTACCACACTCCTTCGGAATGACAATTCCGGGGTTTTCGGCAAACTGTCAGGGACAGATACGGAAGGGCGTTTTCCTTCATCACCATCCGAAACAGGCGTAATTTCCGGTTTCCGAAGCTCCGGCAGCAGAAAAGCCGTCACCGTCTGACCTTCCTGCAGAAGCGGCAACGGAACTGATACTTCCGGTTGAAGCGGCGGAACAATCGTTTGCCGCAGCACCGCGATGTCGGCGAGAGTCCTGTTTTTGTCGGTATATACCCTGACGGAGACTTCCGTATCCGGCGGCAGGTTTACCGCAGATTGCACGACCACTTCCCCCATTTTCGTCTGAATGCGGATTTGCTGCGCCTGCGGATCGGAGGAAATAACGCGGCCTTCAACAATCGCGGGGAATTCGGGGCGGGTGAGTTCCGCCGGAGCTTGCTGGACAGACACCCCGGCAAGGGTGAGTTGCGGCGCAACGGCGGAAACGACGGGGGTTGCCGGAGGAAAAGGTGGGATGGAGGGTGCGTCTGCCATGACGCCGCTTACGCTAAAATCGTTTCGTTCACGCACCGAGCGATTTTTTCAATGTCCGCCGCCGTGTCCGTGTTCGGTGAACGGGTCAGGAAAGGCGTCTGGGCGCGGATGGCTTCCTTGACGCGCTTGTCCTGACGGATGATGCCGATCAGCGGCGGCGACAGCTTCAGGAAGTTCTTGCAGGCCTTCAGCAGCGTGTTGTAGGTGCCTTCGCCCTCCTTCACATCCGCCGACATATTGACGACGACCTTGATGTTGTCGCCGTGTCCCGCGGCGTGGCTGAGCTTGATAAAGGCATAGGCGTCGGTCAGGGCGGTGGGCTCGTCCGTCGTGACGACGATGGTCGTGTCGGCGGCGGCGGCGATGAAGCGCACGGTGCGGTCGATCCCCGCGCCGAGGTCGATGATGACCGCGTCATATTTCGGGGTGATACCACGGATTTGTTGAAGAAGATCGTTCAACCGTTGCGGCGGCAGCGCGGACAGGGAACCATGCCCGGATCGTCCGGCGACGACGTCGAAACCGCCGTCCTTGCAACGCTCGATCACATGCTCCATGCCGAGGCTGCCCTCGATCACGTCGTTGAGGTCGCGCTTGGCCATCAGACCGAGCTGCACGTCGATATTGGCCAAACCCAGGTCTCCGTCGAAAAGCAAAACTTTTTTCCCGCTTTGGGCGAGAGCCTGACTCAGGCAGATTGAAAACCATGTCTTGCCGACGCCGCCCTTGCCGGAGGCGACCGCGATCAGGTGTCCGGAAGAGTGGCCGGATTTTTTGCCGGACGATATTTTCAACTCTGTCCTCATCAACGACTCCTGCATGGGTTGTTGATCCCCCCTCTCCCCTTGCGGGAGAGGGATTTTTGCGAAATTTGGAAACGCTGTTCGAGCATTTTTTTATTCTACCTCTTTTTCGGTGAATGAGGCATTAACAGATTGGCCAGGGTTTCCGGCGTGAGCGTCAGGATTCCGTTGGCAACCTGCGGAGTATGGCTTCCCTCTGTAAAGGAAAGCCCGGCGCGGTCGGCGGCGCTGAGAATGCCGCCGAAACGCCGCGCGAAATCAAGCCGCGTGGGAACGAGGCGCCTGACGCCCAAAACCCTGAAGGTCATGGCGATCTCGGCGGACTCCTCCGCGTCGGTTCCCGCAGGGAGCACCAGCGCAGACTCCATCTCCTCCACGCTCATCAGCCTGGCGAGAGACTTCATTTCCTGCGGGTCGAACGGATTGAGGCCGCCGGTGTCGATGATGATCTGCGCGCTGTTTCCAGCCTTGACAATGGCGGATTTAAGCCCCTTCGCGTCCTCCGCCTGCAACAACGGCAGGGAGAGAATGTTCAGGAACGCGGAGAGTTGCTCTATGCCCCCTGCCCGCGCAATGTCCGTCGTGATAATGGCGGGTTTTCGTCCGTCCATGACCGCGCGCGCCGCCATCTTCGCGGCCATAAGCGTCTTTCCGGCTCCCGGAGGGCCGACAAGAACAAGCGGTTTCCGTTTTTTTCCCGCGCAGGGAGGATCAAACGAAAAAGTTTTTCGCAGCGCCTCGGCGAGCGTTTTTTTCGGGTCTTTTCCGGAGAGCGTCATGGCGACGGAAATGATCTTGCCGCTGACGCTTGCGGGAACCCTGTGCTTCAGCAGGATATCCGTTATCATTCCGGCGACTGCATCGGCATCGAAGCCGTCCTGCTCCTCTTCATACTCCGGCGCGGCGTTCAACTGTTCCACGGCGGCGGTGATTCTGACCCAGCCGCCTGCTTCCTCCCGGCTGGTGACGATAACCGCCTCCCCGCCAAGCGACGCGCGCACCTGCCTCATGGCTTCAGACATCGATTTCGCGTGGAAGGATTTCAGTCTCATGGGGCGTTGTTTTTCCTACGTGATCTGCGCGAAGGTGCGGATTTTGGCGCGGGGGTGGATTTCATTCTGCGAGATGACGATGGTTTGCGGCCTGAAGCGCTCGATGATGGAGCGCACATAGGGGCGGATGCCGGGGCTGGTGAGCAATGCCGGAGCCTCCCCCTTCATCGCCAGGTCTTCGTATGTTTTGCGGACGGACTGGATAAATTCCTGAAGTTGGGAAGGCGGCATGGCAAGCTGCTTATCCTCCCCCTGCCCCGTCAGGGATACGACGAAAGCTTGCTCCCAGTCCGCGGACAGGGTCACCAAAGGCATGATCCCCGCCTTGTTGGTGTACTGGTCGCAGATCTGCCGCGACAGGCGCGCACGAACATGCTCGGTGATAAGGGTGATATTGTTGGTGAACCCGGTGGCTTCCGCCACGCCCTCCAGAACGGTGGGCAGGTCGCGGATGGAAACACGCTCGCTGACGAGATTTTGCAGGACGCGCTGTAGCCCGGTAAGGCTTATTTTGGCGGGAAGGACGTCCGCCACGAGCTTCTGGTGACTCTTTGGCAATTCATCGAGGAGCTTCTGCGTTTCGGCATAGGACAGCAGGTCGGACATGTTGTCCTTGATGATCTCGGTGATATGCGTGGTGACGACGGTAGACGGATCGACGACGGTATAGCCCTTGAAGTGAGCTTCTTCCCGGTAGTCCTGATTGATCCACATGGCGGGCAGGCCGAAGGTGGGCTCGCGGGTGTTCTCGCCGGGGAGGTCGATTTTGTCGCCGGAGGGGTTCATGCAGAGCAGCATGTCGGGGCGGATTTCGCCCTTTCCCGCTTCGATTTCCTTGATGCGGACGACATACGTCGTGGCGGGCAGTTGCAGATTGTCCTGAATGCGGACGGAGGGCAGGATGAAACCCATGTCCTCGGCCAACTGGCGGCGAAGCCCCTTGATCTGATCGGTCAGCTTTCCCTTCTCCGGATTGTTGACCAGCGGCAGCAGGCCGTACCCCAGCTCGATCCGCAGCGTATCGATGGCCAGCGCTTTGGAGATCGGCTCTTCGGCCACCGGTATTTTGGCCTGCGCCGCCCTTTCGGTTTCGGCTTTCGCCGTCAGTTCCTTTTTCCGGGTTTCCCTGACGTTGTAAGCGAAAAGACCCGCCGTGCCCGCCATCAGGAGGAAAGGAAAGGCGGGGATGCCCGGCAACATGGCCAGAACGGTCATGAGACCGGCGCTCATGGTCAGCGCCTGCGGGTGGTTGCTCAGCTGCGCGAAAAGGGCTTTGTCTGTGGAGCCTTTGACGCCCGCCTTGGAGACCAGCAGGCCCGCCGCCACGGAGACGATCAGCGCGGGCACCTGCGTGACGAGGCCGTCGCCGATGGTCAGGTAGGTGTAGACCCCGGCGGCCTCGGAAAAATCGAGATCCTTCTGCGCCACGCCGATGACGATGCCGCCGATGATGTTGATGAAAACGATCAGCAGGCCGGCGATGGCGTCGCCGCGCACGAACTTGGAGGCGCCGTCCATGGCCCCGAAGAATCCGCTTTCCTGCTCCAGCGCGAGGCGGCGCGCCTTGGCTTCCGCCTCGTTGATGATCCCGGCGGACAGGTCGGCGTCGATGGCCATCTGCTTGCCGGGCATGGCGTCCAGGCTGAACCGCGCGGCGACTTCGGCGATACGCCCCGCGCCCTTGGTGATGACGACGAAGTTGACGATGACGAGGATGGAGAACACGATCACGCCGATGACGAAGTTGTCCTGCATCACGAAGCTGCCGAAGGCCTCGATGACGTGTCCGGCGGCGGCCTTGCCTTCGTGCCCGTTCGCGAGGATCAGGCGGGTGGAGGCAAGGTTGAGCGACAGGCGGATCATCGTCGAGATCAGGAGGATGCTCGGAAACGAGCTGAGATCCAGAGGACGCTCGATGAACAGCACCGTCATCAGGATCAGGACGGAGAAGGTGAGCGAGAGCGCGAGCGAGATGTCCAGCAGCCACGTCGGCAGGGGAAGGATCAGCACGACCAGAATGGCGACGATGCCGAGCGCGAGCGCCACGTCCCCCTTCACCCGGAAGGAGGGGGAGGTTCTGCCGATTGCGGGCGCCGCCGTTTCAGCCATTCACGCTCTCCTGTTCGCCGTATTCCTTCAGCTTGTTGCGGAGCGTGCGGATCGAGATGCCGAGGATATTGGCCGCATGGGTGCGGTTGCCGAGGCAGTGACCCAGCGTGTTCACGATCAGTTCGCGCTCGACGTCGGCCACTGTGCGTCCGACGAAGGAGGGAGAGGCGGCGTCACCACCGTTTGTTTTCTCGGCGACGGCTTGAGCGGCTTCCGCGACTTTCGCGGCGACGGGCGTCTTCTGGCCGGGAAGATGGATGGCCGCAGCCTCGATTTCCTCCTCCTGCGACATCAGGACGGCGCGGTGCATGGTGTTTTCCAGTTCCCGGATGTTGCCCTGCCAGCGGCAGGCCGCGAGTTTTTCGGCGGCGGGCGCGGAAATTTTCTTGGGCGGAAGGCCGTTCTGCTCGCCGTATTTGGCGGCGAAAAGCCGGGCGAGGGGCAGGATGTCGGAGGGGCGGTCGCGCAAGGGCGGCAGGGGCAGGCTGACGACGTTGAGGCGGAAATAGAGGTCTTCGCGGAACTGACCGGATCTGACGCAGGCTTCCAGGTCGCGGTTGCTGGTGGCGATGAGGCGGATGTCGATCTTGACGGGCTGCGCGCCGCCGATACGGTCGATCACCCGTTCCTGAATGGCGCGGAGCAGCTTGGCCTGCAGCGACGGGTGCATCTCGCTGATCTCGTCCAGCAAAAGCGTGCCGCCGTTGGCCTCCTCGAATTTGCCGACGCGCCGGGCTGCGGCTCCGGTGAAGGCGCCTTTTTCATGGCCGAAGAGCTCCGATTCCAGCAGGGTCTCGGGGATGGCCGCGCAGTTCAGGGAAATGAAAGGCCCCCGGGCGCGCTTGCTCTTCTGGTGGATGTAGCGGGACATGACCTCTTTGCCGGTGCCAGACTCGCCGGTGAGAAGGACGGTGGCGTCGGAAGGCGCGATCCGGTCGGCCAGATGCAGGACGGCCTTCATCGAAGGATCGTTCGCAATGACCGTGTTGCTTTCTTCCGTCACGGCCTGAAGAACGGCGGCGATCAGTTCGGCGTCGGGCGGCAGCGGGATATATTCGCGCGCGCCGGCCCTGATGGCCTTTACGGCGGTGGCGGCGTCCGTGCCGATGCCACAGGCGACGACGGGCACGGCGAACCGCTCGGCCTTCAGCCGTCCGATCAGACCGGCGATGTCGAGTTTCACGTCCATCATGATAAGGTCGGCGCCCTTGCCGGAGCGGAGCGCGCCCATGGCCTGGTCGATGTCGTCGGCATGCGTCACCTTCGCGCCCCGGCCAACCGCGATTTTACCGGCGGTGCTGATCTGCCCGTTCAGGCTGCCGATAATCATCAGGCGCATGATGCGTCATCCCTCTTTTTATCTTACTGCGCCCGGTCCGACTTCACGATTTCCGTCATCGTCACGCCGAGGCGGTCCTCGACGACGATCACCTCGCCGCGCGCGACGAGGCGGTTGTTCACGTAGATGTCGATGGCCTCGCCGACCTTGCGGTCAAGCTCGACGACCGCGCCGCGCCCCAGCTTCAGGAGCTGGCTCACCTGCATGGTGGACTTCCCGAGCACGGCGGATATCTGCACCGGGATGTCGTAAATCGCGTCGATGTCCTTCTTGCGGGTCTCGACGGTTTCGCTTGGCTTTATTTCCTTGAATTCGACGTTCTGGGTGGGATCGCTGGTCATGAACTTCTTTTGCTCCTGTTGATGTTGTTATTTCCCGTTCTGCGCAAGGGTGGCGTCCATGCAGGCGATGGACTTGGTGAATTCGTTTTCGATCTGCGCAAAGAGCCTTTCATAAAGCCGTTCCATGCCGCCGTCCGCCCATTCCACGCGGCAATCCGTGGGAGGGAGGCCGTCGTCGGCGATCAGGATGACTTTCCCCGCATATCCCTTTTCAAGGGCGAGGGCGTCCATCCTGGTTTTGAGAGCCTCGAGATGCACGGACGGGACGGTCACGGCGATGCGCGGCTCGTCCTGCCTTGCCTCCACCGCCTGCACGACGACATGCTCGATTTCGGGGAGGGCGTACTGGAGAGCGAACCGTGGCACAAGCTTGTGAGCTATCCGGATGGCCAGCTTCGTCGCGGAGACGCATTTTTCCACCTCGCGGCGGTCTTCGGCCTGCGCCAGCTTGTCCGCGACCACCAGGGCTTTCTGGAGAAGCTCTGCGAGACGCTCTTCCTGAAGCTTCTTCGCATCCTTCAGCCCCTCCGCCCTGCCGAGAGCGAAGCTCTGGGTCTTGGCCAGCGCCATCTGCCCTTCGGTGTATATTTCATCGTCGTCCTTCGACTTCAGGTTGTTGAAGTCGTTCGTGTCGAACAGGAATTTTTTCACGTCGGTCATCGTCCCTGTTCCGTCCTTCCTAGAAGATGAGTTCATCGTCGTCCTTCGAGGTCACGATGGTGATTTCACTGCGGTCGGCGAGATCCTTGGTCACGGTGACGATGCTCTGCTGGGCTTCCTCGACGTCCTTGAGGCGGACGGGACCCATCGCGGCGATATCCTCCTTCATCATTTTGGCGGCGCGCTCGGACATGTTGGAGAAGAAGAGGTCCTTCATGGCGTCGGAGGCTCCTTTCAGGGCCAGAGGGATCTTTTCCCTGTCCACTGTGCGGATGATCGTCTGCAGGGCGCCGGGATCAAGCCTGGCGAGGTCGTCGAAGGTGAACATCAGGCTGCGGATCTTCTCGGCGGAATCCGGATTGCGCTCCTCCAGCGAGGACATGAATTTCGTCTCGACGGCGCGCTCCAGGTTGTTGAAAATCTCGGCCATGATCTCGTGGGAATCCCGCCGGTTGGTGCGGGCGAGGTTCGACATGAACTCCGTCCTGAGCGTGCGCTCGACGTCGTCAAGGACTTCCTTCTGGACGGCCTCCATCCTGAGCATCCGCATCACCACTTCCATCGCGAAGCCCTCCGGCAGCATCGCCAGCACGCGGGCGGCGTGCTCCGGCGTGATTTTCGAGATCACGACGGCGACGGTCTGCGGGTATTCCTTCTGCAGATAGTTGGCGAGGATGTCTTCGTTGACGTTACTGAGCTTCTCCCACATGGTGCGCCCCGCGGGGCCTCGTATCTCCTCCATGATGGTGTCGACTTTGTCCTTGCCGAGCACGCGGGCGAGGAGGCGCTCGGTCGAGTCAAGAGAGCCGACAAGGGCGTTCGTCGCGCTCATGCTTTCGGCGAATTCGACGAACAGCCGTTCCGTCACGTTGGCGCTGATCTTGCCGAGGGTGGACATGGTCTGCGAAATCTGCATGATTTCGTCTTCGTCAAGCTGGTTGAATATCTTCGCCGTGTGATCCTCTCCGAGGGACAGCAGCAGGATGGCCGATTTCTCGGCACCATTCAGGGTACGGTAATCTTCACGGACGCGCATGTCTCAATTCTCCTGTGACATCCAGGAACGGATGACGGCCACCGTCTCGCCCGGATGGTTCGTCACCAGCTCGCTGATTTTCTGGACGGAGGACGCCTTGACCTTGCCCTCCACCTGCGACATGTCGATCATGGACTCCAGCTCGCTTTCGGCGTTTTCCGGAGGGGCGATCTGCGCCTGCCTCCCGCCTCCCAGCAGAGCCGTCTCCTCGGCAAGCGTGCTGCCGATCTGGCGGGGCGCCCTCAGGGAAGCCTGGGCGATGTGCGCGGCAAGCGGCTTCAGAACCAGCAGGATGACGAGGATGGCGACGATGCTGAGGGTGACGGTCTCGGCGACGCCCAGCAGGTCGGCCTTCTGGAAGCCCATAATCATGCCGTCATCCTTGAGAGGGTTTTCGACCAGAACGTCATCGGCGAACTGCATGTTGACGACCTGGAGCGAGTCGCCCCGGCTTTCGTCGTAGCCCACGGAGGATTTCACGAGGCTGGCGATTTTATCCAGCTCGTCCTGATCGCGGGGGATGTATTTCCGGGGAGGCTGCCAGTCCTCGGGGGCGTCTTTCGGCGGCGTCGCGGCGGCGTCGGTTTCATAGCGTCCGTCGACGAGCACCGCGACGGAAATTTTCTGCACCTGGCCGCTGGCGCGCACGAGGTTCTCGATGGTTTTGCTGATTTCAAAGTTGGTGACTTCCTCGGTGCGGTTGTTCTTGCTGGCGGGGACGTTTCCAGGGGCTTTCATGGAGGAAGCCGGAAGCCCGGGCAGATTGTTTTCGACCGTCACCGCGCCGGCATTGTCCATCCCCGCGTTGTCCACGTTTTCCTCGCTGGTCGTCTGGGTGGACCTGACGACCTGCCCTTCCGGATTGTAGGATTCCGAATTGCGGTTGACGACGTCGAAGTTCATTTCCGCCGCGACCGTGGCGCGAACCCTGCCGTAACCGACGATCCGCCCCACCATGCCCTCTATCGAGCGCGCGACGCGCCGCTCGTATTTCTGCCTCATTTCCTCACCGCTGCGGGCGGAGGTGCTGTCGCGGTCGTCCTCCTCGCCGCGGGCGAGCAGGTTGCCGTCCTGATCGATCACGGCGACATCCGACGCTTTCAGCCTCGGCACGGCGGCGGCGATAAGATGCTGGATGCCCTGAATCTGCTCCTGTCCCATCGCCGTTGTGTTGCGCAGGTGCAGGAACACGCTGGCGCTGGCGGGGCTGCTGTCCTTGCTGAACAGCTCCCGCTGCGGCAGGACGAGGTGAACGCGCGCGCTCTTGACGGAGGAGATTGTCCCGATAGACCGGGACAATTCACCCTCCAGAGCTCTGATCTGGTTGATGTTCTGCACGAAGCCCGTCGTTCCGAAGGATTGCTTCTGGTCGAAGATTTCGTAGCCGACGGTCCCCTGATGCGGCAGGCCCTCCTGCGCCAGAAGGATGCGGGCCTTGCCCACTTCCTTTTGCGGCGTCGTCACCGAGGAACCGTCATCGCTGATTCTGTAAGGAATTTTGGCGATGTCCAGCTTGGCCGCAATCTCGGTGGAATCGGAGGTGGACAGCCCGCCGTAGAGAAGGGTCATCCCTGGCGCATTGGACCGGACGGCGATGAAAATAAAGAAGATCACCAGCCCGAAAAACGTCAGCAGCATCACTGCAAGACGTCCCGCGCCCAGGTTCTTCAATGTTTCGAAAAGAGCATCCACGTCACGCCACCTTGCTTTGAGATCACGTCAAAAAGCGGAATCCGAGCGTTCATTAAAAAGCCAAACCCCAAACCCCTCGCCTTTCAGGATAATCTATTTTTTCGGACTAGGCAAATTTTGCCTGATCGTTTGACGCACACGCTCCGAACATGCTCACAAGCGATGTTTTAAAAATGATAACAAAAGATTGTTTTTTATAGTTATTTAAGTAATTGCCCTCAGCGCACAAAGAGTATTTAGAAAGTAAATAAATAGTAAATAATCTATTAATTAATCATTAATATGCTATTTACTTGCATATAACCGTAGAATGTACTACCATGAAACTAGTAGGAGTGGGTCAGCCTTCTAAAAAGAAGCTGATTTGTACGAAGGTGGTAGGAGCCATAGAAGATGGTTGACGCTATCAGTGCATTGACGATGCAGAGCACCGTACCCAGGTTTGAGACCCGGGATGCGGGTGTTTCCGTCTCCGAAAACTCCATGCTGCAAGCCGCCGACATGGACTTCGTCATTTCCAGCATTCGCGTGGACAACCTGCAAAACGTGGCCATCCTTGAATACCGTTCAAGCAGGACGGGCGAGGTCGTGCAGCAGTTCCCCACGCAGGCGCAGATCGAGGCCTTCAGGCGCGCCGAACAGATCCAGACAGCGCAGAAGCAGGCACTCCGCCAGGTCATGCAGCACAGCACAACGCCCGTCATCGAGTCCCCGACCGTCGAAGCGCCGTCGCCGGCTCCCGTCGTTCAGGCCGCGCCGTCACCGGCGCCTGTCGCAATCGTCAGCAGCGGCGTTTCCGCCGGTGCGCCGCACAGCACACAATCCGTTCTGGCCTGAATTATAAAAATATCCGCCGAACACTGAGCCAGGGACCGGAGTCCATTCGAACGCTATGACGCCATCAGCCGTTTCATGACGGCATCGTCCACCTCAAAGTTGGTGAATACGTTCTGCACGTCATCGAGGTCTTCCAGCGCGTCGATCATCCCGATCAGGTCTTCCGCCTGCTCCTGCGTGACGCTGACGGTGATTACCGGCTTCCAGACAATTCCGGATATTTGCGGGGGGCCGTACTTTTTCTCCAGGGATTCCCTGACGGCGGTGAAGTCCGACGGCTTTGTCGTCACTTCATGGGCATCCCCGGACGTTTCGATATTCAACGCCCCCGCCTCGACTGCGGCCTCGAACATCCGGTCACCGTCCGCCGCGCCGGGGGGATATAAAATCGAGCCCACTTTTGAAAACAGGAAGCTCACCGAATTCGTCTCCCCCAGAGAGCCTCCGTTCTTGGTGAATGCCACGCGAACGTCCCCTGCCGTGCGGTTGCGGTTATCCGTCAGCGCCTCGACGATCACCGCGACACCGCCCGGCCCATAGCCCTCATAGCGGATGTCCTCATAGTTGGGATCTCCTGCCCCGCCCGGCTTCGCCTGCTCAATCGCGCGCTTGATGCGGTCATTAGACATATTGGATTCCCGCGCCGAGGCGATTGCATTACGTAAACGTGGATTCAGCTCCGGCTCCGGACGACCCGACTTCGCCGCCACGGTAATTTCCCGCGCCAGTTTGTTGAAAAGCCTGGCGCGCTTTTTATCCTGCGCGCCTTTTCTGTGCATGATGTTCTTAAACTGTGAATGACCTGCCATTGCTCAATACCGGTATTGTCGAGGATGTATGCTTGATCTTCAGGGTATAGCAAGCTATAGATAGAAAAAAGTACATAAGTGAACGTACTTTTTGTTTTTTGTCGTAGAAACCACTCAGTGTTCGGGCGTGACCTACAAATTTGAAAACATCACAGTGCTGATAGTGGAAAGCTCGCACGCCATGTTCGACCTGACAAAATCTGTTTTGAATACGTTCGGAGTCAACCGTATCCATTCCGCATTCGGATTTGACAACGGATTAAGCACATTTTGCAAGCTCAATCCAGACCTCGTCATCATAGACTGGCTGAGCGAGCCGTTGAACGGTCTGGAACTGACAAAAAAGATCAGATCAGACCCCGCAAGCCCCAACCCGTTCGTGCCTGTTATCCTGATGTCAGGCTACAGCGTCAAAAGGAGGGTTCTGACGGCGAGGGATTCCGGAATCACAAGTTTCCTGGCAAAGCCCTTTACGGCCAAGATGTTGTACAAAAGAATTGAGGAATTGATTGAATTCCCGCGGCAGTTCGTCAAGAGCGAACACTACTTCGGGCCTGACCGCCGCCGCCCCCGCACAGGCGAGTATTCGGGTCCGGAGCGTCGTTCGGAAGCCTCTGCAGAACAGGTGTCCTACGACTCCCGGCATCCGGATGAAAAAATAAAAGATAAAGATCAGAACAAGCGGCCATGACAGAAGAAGACCCTTTTAAAAATCAGAAAAAATTCCGTAAGGCGGAGCTCATAAATCCTCCCAATATTTTAAAGCAAAAAATAGGCTCGGGTGGCATCAGGGAAGCAACGCTTCTCAAGGCTCAGGAGATTATGGAGGAAAACACAACCGACTTCATCCCTATCGCCGCAGAATTCATCGAAGCCCTGAACAGGGGGATCCAAAACGCCGAAAACAACGTGACGCGCGGAGAAGCCGCGATTGAAGCCATGCTTTACCCGGCCATGCAGCTCAAGGCGCAGGGCGCCATGTTTCGATTTCCCCTGGTGACGGAGGTCAGCGACATTCTCGTCAATTTCCTGGAGACGGTCGAAAACATCGACAAGAACGTTCTGGAGATCGCTTCCGCCCACAAAATGACGATTTCCGTCGTCATCAGCAATCGCATGACCGGCGACGGCGGCGCGCAGGGGCAATCCCTGAAAACCTCCCTGACGGATGCCTGCTCCAGATATTACAAATCAAGAAAAAACTGAGACGGGTTTTCCTGCGAACGGAGGCGCGCGGCAGCCCTAACCCAGATATTGCATGGGGTCGCGGGTTCCTGGTCCCTGCCTGATCTCGAAATGAATTTGCGAGGCGGAGACAGCGCCCGTCGCGCCCACGGAGCCTATCGACTGCCCCTTCCGTACCGTCATCCCTTTTTTGACCCTGACCGAGGCCAGATGGGCGTAGGCGGTCATCATGCCGCCGCCGTGGCGTATCAGCACCAGATTTCCGTAGCTTTTCAGATCATTCCCGACATAAGCCACCACGCCAGCCGCTGCCGCCGCCACAGGCGTTCCCCTCGGAGCGGCGATATTGATTCCGTCGTTATAAAGACCTCCCTCCTTGGGACCGTAAGCCGAGACGACGCTGCCCCGGACGGGCCAGACGAAATCCTTCCGCGCGGGAGCCGATAGCGTCGTTGCCTGCCGCACTTCCCCCTTTTCCTTCAGGGAGGGGGGCGAGACGGGGAGTGGGGATTTCAGCAAGACAATTTTCTGCGGAGCGGCTTTCTGAGAAGCGACCTTCTGCGGAGCGGCTTTCTGAGAAGCAACCTTTTGCTGTCTGTGCACCGCAGAGGAAGGAATCCTCAAATTTTGCCCCGGGCTGATTTTATAAGGTGTAGAGAGGCCGTTCACCTGCACCAGACGGGAAACTCCCACCCCGAACATATTGGATATTCCGGTGAGCGTGTCATTTCTCCTGACGCGATAATCGACAGGGGGCGGCAATTTCAACCTCTGCCCAAAAGCCAGAGCATAGGGTGGCTGCATGCCGTTCAGGTCGATAATATCCCGCAGGGGCAGCCGGTAGCGCCGGGAGATGTTCCAGAGAGTATCCCCCGCCCCGACCCTCATCGCGCCCGTCGCCGAATCGGGACGCACGCCGAGATTCAGCACCGGCGCCGGTGCCCTGACCGAAGAAGCGCACCCGGCCATCCCCAGTCCCGAAATCAATGCCAGAGACAGAAGAAAATGTTTCCGGTTCATTTCAGGGCTAAACCTCATATTACTTTATTCGAAAAAATAAAACATTTGCCGTTTTCTGAAAGCACTTTCCTGACCTGATCTTTTTTCATGCCTGCTCTTATTTCAGGACAATACAAAAGCCGGACCATCATCTTGTCGTAGTCGCTGAAGGCCATATAAGGCCGTAAATCCTTGCCGATTTCAGGAAATTCCGTATGGATATACCATCCCTCCGAGAACGCTTCTTTTTTGCCATCAAGATCCTGCAGTTTAGAGAATCTGTCATACTCTTTATTCCAGTTTCCCAGCAAGGTATGATCATTATGTTTTGATATGTCAGGCAATCCAAGCGCACGCAATAGGCATTCGGTGATGAGTGCTTTCATCATTTCAGGGCCAACGGCGGGCATTATTTTACAAACAGATAAACCAAGTGAATTGTCGGCCTCGGGCAAAAGATAGCCATCCACCTGAGAACGGATGTCCGTTGTATACGAAACCGCTCCAAACAAATCGTTTTCATGTCTTTGCAAATGCCATTCCTCTTCGGTAATGTCATGTCCTTTGGGAGGCTTCCTATAACGATAGATTTTAAAAAAGTTTTTCTGAGGGTTTGACGCAACAGGCACAATACGAATACGCGCGTAATTTTCAGTTTGGCAACTTTTATCTGCCGATAACTGCACGCGCAAATTCAACCCGGTTATTTTCTCAAGCTCGGGAATAAGGGCATTTACATGATCAACAATATCCCTGTGTCCCCCCCTTTTCAGCTCATCTACAAATTGAGTAGGTTCTGTAGAGAGCTGGCATGGCTCCATCTCCTCTTCCGTCGGATGGCCGGTATCCTTCATTCCCCAAACGTTAATTGCAGGAAAATTAAAACCTATCCCAACCTCCTGACGTGTCCATTTGTATATACCTTCGCAGTTGGGGATGCCTTTTCGACGAAAAAGATATTCAGAAAGCCACGGCGTTTCAGCAGCCCATGGTGGAACATATGATGGAACATGTTCCCGGCATTCCTTTTTGTGTTTAAACCAGCTACTAATTCGCTCACTCAGCGAAGATTCATCATCCGGCCAATCTTTTTTTGAAAACGCGATATTAATGAAATCTTCAATCAACTGTTCCCTTGTATACTCCTTCCCGTCCAACGTCATTTTTTCCGGGATCGGAGACTGATTTTGTTGTGCAACGGAATGGGCGGTTTTGCCGTCCGTCTGTTCAGCATGAAGTACGCTGACAGATATTCCAACAAACAAAACAAGAGCAAGGACAGAGAACAATATCTTCCGATTAAACATCACTTTAAAATCTCCGACCTGATAAAAAAAACAACCCTATGCCGCTAAAGAAAAGCCACGATTCATTTCAACTCTGAAAAGCAAAGGGCGATTGAAAAACAAACGGATCCTCCGTTTCCTCCGGTTCCGGCCCGAGGCGGGCGATCTCCGGCAGCAGGGGCACGAAGCGGACAGGCATAAGCTGCTCGAAGCGGTAATCCCCCTCCGTCCTCGTGATGCGCGTGATGAACTGGCTCGACTTGTCCCGCCCCATCGGAATAATCAGGATGCCCCCGACGGACATCTGATCCAGCAACGCCGGCGGCGGTGTTTCTCCGGCTGCGGCGGTCACGATGATGCGGTCGAACGGCGCCTGCTCTATCCAGCCTTTCATCCCGTCCGCCGCCTTGCAGGTGATGTTGCGGATCCGCAGATCGCTCAGGCGCTTCTCGGCCATTTCCAGCAGTGGCCGGTGACGCTCGATGCTGTACACGCGGCGGCACAGCTTCGCGAGGATGGCCGCCTGATAGCCCGATCCCGTGCCGATCTCCAGAACCTTGTGCCGGTCGTTGACGCGGAGTTCCTGCGTCATGGTCGCCACCACCAGCGGCTGGCTGATCGTCTGCCCGCAGCCGATGGGCAGCGCGGTATCTTCATACGCCTGATCGTGAAACGTCGGCGGGATGAAGACCTCGCGCGGCACTCTCTCTATTGCGGACAGAACCGCCGTGTCCGTGATGGACTTGCGAAGCTTCAGGATCAGGCGGATTTTGCGCGCCATGTTCGTCATTTAAATATGCCCTCCAACTGCCGCAGGGTCGGATGATGCGTCATGTTCAGAGCCAGAGGCGTGATCGTCACATGACCCGCCTTCAGCGAACCCACATCGATCGTCTGGTCCAGCTCGTTCCGTTTCGGCGGGGCGCCGATCCAGAAATACGGATGGCCGCGCGGATCAATGCAGTTGATCATTTCCTGATCTTCCATGGTGTAATGCCCCTGCGGCCTGACGCGGATCTCCGGAGTGACGCCCTGCTTTTTTACAGGAAAGTTCACGCTCATCAGAACGTTGTCTTCCCACTCCCTGCCCTCAAACGCCCTGAGAATTTTTGGCAGGTATTCGCGCACAACGCTCCAGTCCGGCTTTGAACCGTTCTCCTCCCCCATATCCTGACTGAACGCGATGGCCGGAATGCACATCAGCGTCGCCTCGAAAGCGCCCGCGATGGTGCCGGAATACGTCACGTCGTCAGCCGTGTTCTGCCCGTGATTGATCCCGGACAGCACCAGATGCGGATGGAATTCCTTCATCACCTTCTGCACGCCCACCAGCACGGAATCGGTCGGCGTCCCGAAGACGGAAACGTGGGTTTCATCGTATTCCCGGATGCGAAGCGGCATATGGATGGTCAGGGAATGCCCCGCCGCCGACTGCTGGTTTTCCGGCGCCACCACCCAGACGTGCGGCGTGATCGTGCGCACGATTTCCTCAAGAACCCTGATCCCCTCCGAATGGAGGCCGTCATCGTTCGAAATCAGGATGCGCGCCTTGGAAAGATCTGTCGGGAATTTAAGCATTTTCACTCCTGCCCTTCGGCTCCAGTTTCGTGATACCGCCCATATAGGGCTTCAATGCGTCGGGAATAATAACGCTGCCGTCCGGTTGCTGATAATTCTCCAGCACGGCGATCAGGCACCGCCCGACCGCGACACCGGAACCGTTCAACGTATGGACATATCTTGTATTCTTGTCGCCCTCTTTCCTGCACCGCGCCATCATGCGCCGCGCCTGGAAGTCGCCGCAGTTCGAGCAACTGGAAATCTCGCGGTAAGTGTTCTGCCCCGGCAGCCAGACTTCGATGTCGTAGGTCTTGCGCGCTGAAAAGCCCATGTCCCCGGTGCAAAGCGTGATCGTGCGGAAAGCCAGATCGAGCTTTTTCAGGATGGTTTCGGCGCAATTCGTCATGCGCTCATGTTCCTCGTTCGACTTTTCCGGCTCGGTGATGCTGACCAGTTCCACCTTGTAAAACTGGTGCTGGCGGATCATGCCGCGCGTGTCCTTCCCCGCCGCCCCCGCCTCGGAACGGAAGCAGGGCGTCAACGCCGTCAACCGCAACGGCAGGTCGCCCACGTCCACGATGGAGTTCATGACGGTGTTGGTGAGAGAGACTTCGGAAGTAGGAATAAGCCATTTGTTAGACTTGGCTCGATACTCATCAAGTTTTTTCTGGTCTCCTTCTCTCTTTGCTTCTTCAAGCTCTTCAAGATTAAAGCCTATCTTAAAAAGGTCTTCTTTAAACTTTGGTAATTGACCCGTACCAAACATGGCTTCTTTACTGACCAGCAATGGTACAGACAATTCAGTGTAGCCATGCTCCTGCGTATGCGTATCGAGCATGAATTGCGCCAGCGCGCGTTCCAGCCGCGCCACGCCGCCCCGGAGCAGCACGAACCGCGCCCCTGACATCTTCGCCGCCGCCTCGAAATCCATCCCGCCGAGACCCGCGCCGATATCGACGTGATCCCTGGGATTGTTCATCAGCTTCGGCTGCCCGACCTTGCGGACTTCTTTATTGTCTTTCTCGGACGTGCCGTCCGGCACCGTGGTGTCAGGAATGTTGGGCAATCGGCTGAGGAACTCTCTTAGCTCTGTACCTAATTTCTTTTCTTCTTCTTCCAGCAAAAGAATATCTCGTTTAATATCCAAAAGCTTTTTTGTCTGTGCTTTCATTTCATCAGTTGGTTCCGCACCTTTAAGCACTTGAGACATAACAGAACGATGTGCATTCGATGCCTCTTTTTGCTTTGCCTGCAAATCCTGTTTACAGGACATAGAGTATCGATGCTTTCTATCCATCTCGATGATTTTGTCTACAGGCGACTCCTGAAAACCACGCCGCTTCCAACCGTCGCGAAAAAGCTCGGGTGTCTCCCGAACGAGTTTCAAATCGAACATGTGATGTCTCCCCCAAACCCAGTCGTCCGATTATAGCGCAAAGTTACAGGGAAAGGAAACCACAGATGAACACGGATGGACACAGATGTCTTTCAACACTGTCATCCTGAGGCGAAGCCGAAGGATCTCCCTAGTTTTTATTAAGGGGGAGATTCTTCGCTGCGCTCAGAATGACAAATAGGGATAAATCCGTGTTTATCCGTGTCCATCTGTGGTCGCTTTTCCTTTTTCCGTCATTTTTACCAGAAAAACGGAAATCTCATACAGCGCCAGCAGCGGCACCGCCAGCATGATCTGGCTCAGGACGTCCGGGGGGGTAAGGACGGCGGCGACGACGAAAATCCCGACGATGGCATAGCGGCGCTTTTCGGTCAGGGACTTTGCGCTTACCAGCCCGACCCTTGCCAGAAGGGTCAGAAGAACAGGCATTTGAAAGCAGAACCCGAAGGCGAAGATGAGCGTCATGATGAGGGAGAGGTATTCCCCCACCCGCGCTTCAAGCTGGATCGGCAAGCCGTTGTTCTGCGGGGCGAAACTCTCGAAACCGGCGAAAAATCTCCACGCCACCGGAATGACGAAATAATAAACGAACGCCGCCCCCATGACGAACAGGACGGGCGTCGCCACCAGAAAAGGCAGGAAGGCTTTTTTCTCGTTTTTATAAAGCCCCGGCGCGACGAACATCCAGATCTGGACGGCGATAACCGGAAAAGACAGGAACCCGCCTGCGAAAAGCGCCAGTTTCATGTAGGTAAAGAAAGCCTCGGTCAGCCCGGTATAGATCAGCCGCCGGTTTTCCCCCTGAAGAACCGCCGCCAACGGCCTGACCAGAAAGGCATAAATGTCGCTGGCAAACTGGTAGCACAGCAGGCTGGCGAGAACGAAGGCCGCAAAGGAATAAATCAGTCGGCGGCGCAACTCAAGCAGATGCGCGACGAGGGGCATCTGTTCAGAGGAGGTCATGTTACAAGTACCTCTACTGCCACCCCCGCCTTACGCGGGGGTCTGGAAGCGCGTTCGCGCGTCATATGACGGCAGGACTGCCTTCCGGATGCCCGCGTGAAGCGGGCATGACAATGTTGATATATTTCAATCATCTGCATCTATTTTCTTATTTTCAGCCTTAATTTGCTTATCGATCTCAAACTGCATGCTTTCCCCGCCGGGCTTGTTGGCTTCCCGTGTGATTTCATCCAGTTCGCCTTCCATCATCACACCCTCAAGCGACTTCTGAATATCGGCAGTTATTACTTTGAATTTTCTAAAAAATTTTCCAGCCGCATACAAAACACGCGGCAAATCTCTGGGGCCGATGACCACAATGGCCACGGCCATAATAGCCAGAAATTCAAGCCCTCCGATGCCAAACAAGACTATTCAACCTTCGTTTTATCCGGGAGCACAGGCTTTAGAGGCTCATCGTTTTTATCCTCCCCGACTCCCTTAAGGCCGTCCTTGAAATTGCGCAGCCCTTTGCCGAGATCCCCCATGACCCCTGGCAATTTCCCCGCCCCAAAGATAACCAGAACGACGACAAGGACCAGCAGTATATGCCCGAAACTGAGACCCATCATGACTCTTCCTCCTCCTGATTTTCAATATCATCGTCAGACGATTCCATGACGGTGTCATCTTCCGAACCGCCAAGCAGGTCTTCATCGGTGACCTCGCCGGGATCAGCCTCCGCGCCTGCCTCGTCAAACAAGTCGGCTGGATTAGGCACCGTCTCAATCGCCGGACGCTTGTCGAGAAGCCCTGCGGCCTTGAGGTCGCCCACTCCCGGCAGATCGGCAAGGCTCTCCAGACCAAAATGATCCAGAAAGGCCTGCGTGGACAGCCAGGTAACAGGACGTCCTGGCACTTCGCGGCGCCTGCCCGGCCTGACCCACCCTGCCTCCATCAAAGCATCAAGCGCACCGGAGCCGATTGCCACGCCACGGATATTTTCAATCTCGGCGCGCGTCACCGGCTGGTGGTAAGCGATGACCGCCATTGTTTCCATCGCGGCGCGGGTGAATTTCCGGGGCAGTTCCTTTTCCGGCTTTATCCGGTCGCCCAGATCCGTCGCGGTGCGGAACGCCCAGAGGCCGCCCCTCTGCACGAGATTGACGCCGCTTCCCGCATACTGTGCGCGAAGATGCTCAAGGATTTCAGGGATCAGCACAGCGCGGTCAGTAGAAAACCGACCGGCAATAGTGCGCTCATCGACGGCCTGCGCCGACGCGAACAAAATCGCCTCCACGAGACGGATGTCGTCCGGCGTCATGCAAAGTTCCGACGGAACCGGTTCTTCCGCATTCAAGGGTTCGGGGATTTCCATTTTTGCCTCTGCCATTTTTTCCTGTTACTTCCCTTCTTCAACTGTCTCGGGGGGGGCGCCGGAGATAAACCGGCGCGTAATTCTTCTCCTGCCGGAGCTCGATCAGGCCACGCTTGGCCATTTCAAGCGCGCCTCCGAAGGTGGAGGCGACGGCGGAACGCCTGACGATCTTCTCCCCGCTCCGGATGCCGGGCAGGAACATGAACAGCGACACCCATTCCCGCGGGATTTTTCCCAGCATGTTTTCAAAACGCGCCAGAGCCTCCTCCATCGAGAACAGGCCGGCTGGATTGAGCCTGTAAGAGGAATTTTGCTGCCGCTGCCTGATGTCGCCATAAGCTTTCAGCAAATCGTAGAATGTCATCTCGTACCTGAATACGGTCGGCGCGCGAAGTCCTTCCGGTTCCCCCCGGCAAAACACGCCGAAGCCGAGGCGCGGCAGCCTGAACAGGGCGTCCGCCGACTTGCGCATGGCTTCCAGGCGGCGAAGCTGGAACTGGAGCGCTTCGGCCAGCTCCATCGCGGAAGGCTCCTCCTGCTTCAATCCCTCCTGCGGCACCAGCAGACGGGATTTGAGGTAGGCAAGCCACGCCGCCATCACCAGATAGTCGGCGGCTATCTCCATCCGCAGTTCCCGCGCCTTCTCGATAAAAGCGATGTACTGGTTGGCCAGCGCGAGAATGGAAATTTTGGTCAGATCCACCTTCTGGTCGCGCGCCAGAGACAAAAGCATATCTATCGGGCCGTCAAAATCCCCCAGGCTGAGCAGAAGCTGCTCCCCGTCGCTTCTCTCCCTGAGAATATCCTCTTCAAACTGAGGCGCTTCGGTTTCTTCCGTCATCCCGTTTCCCGTTTCTTAAAATCCGATGCCGTTCCGCCGCCCCGATCCGTTCCGCCGCCCCCGCCGTCAGAACCGGCGCCCCCGACAAAGCCCGCACGCGATCCGCAAACGGCGCATTGCACAGCATCGTCAGATCCATCCCCGCCGCCAGCGTGTCCCTCACGCGGCTCTCAAGCGTCCCTTTCATGGCCTTCATGGAAATATCGTCGGCCAGAAGAACGCCCCCGAAGCCGATTTCCTTCCGGATCGCCTCATCGGTGATGCAGCGGGAAACGGAAGCGGCAGAATCAGGATCAAGGCCGGAGTATACAACATGAGCCGTCATCGCCCAAAGCGCTGTTTTCATATCTGATTGCGCCAGATATCTGAATGGCCTGAAGTCCGTTGCTGACAGTTCATTATGAGGAGCGTCAACAACCGGCAGCGCAAAATGGCTATCCACCCTCGCCCGCCCATGCCCGGGGATATGCTTGATGACCGGCGTCACGCCGCCCTCCAGAAGACCTCGGCATACCGCCTCCCCTAGCATGCCGACTATCTCCGGATCGTCGCTGTAGGTGCGGCTGGCGGACAGGAATTCATGGCAGTCCGGCGCCGGGACATCGACGACGGGGGCGCAGTTCACCGTAATCCCCATCTCCGCCAGATCGGACGCCATCCGCAACGCATTCAAACGAGCCGCTTCGAATGCCTCCTGAAGGGATTTTCCGGCCAGATCGCCAAAAGCCTTGGCGGCGGGATATTCCTCCCACTCCGGCGCGCACAGCCGCGCCACAGACCCGCCTTCCTGATCGATCAGCACAGGAATGTCGGTACGCCCGACGCATTCGCGCAGGGCGGCGACCAGATCTTTCACCTGCCGCTTCGTGACGCAGTTGCGCCTGAACAGGATGAAACCCGCAGGTTTTTGGGAGGTGAACAACGCCTCTTCCCGACGGGTCAGTTCCGCGCCTTCGGCATCGACGATAATGGCTTTCAGGTCGGTGAGATTTGGGGATGTCCGGCTATTTAACAAGAAATTTTACCCACGGATGGACACGGATGGACACGGATAAAAATCATTTATTTGCTCCTATTTTCATTCTAATTTCTGGTGGTGCCTATTGGCGATTATATTCCGGTGGTTCGTCTGCCCGCTCACGCCCCAATTCTATTGCCTCTTCTAGCGTCATTCCTTTTGGAATTAATCCTATCTGTTTATATTGTTAAAGAAAGGCATCATAAAATTATCCTCTCCCACTCCAGTTTTGGCTTGGAAAAGTTGAGGATCAAGCCGATTTTCAAACCTGTTGCTTTCAAATAGTTCAGCATCTGGCTTCGTTCACGATCATTAATTCTTTCAATCGTCTTTAAATCCACAATGACTTTATCAAAAGCAACCAGATCGGGGATATACTCGCCGACGTTGACATTCTTATAAACGACTTTATATCTGGGCTGCTGTTTATGGGGTATGTTTTTGAGGCCAAATTCAACAATCAGGGCATTCTCATATGGCTTCTCTAAAAAACCATGCCCAAGCCCGTTCAAAACGCTCATGGCGCAACCGATAATCTGGCGCGTTTCCTCCTTGAATAATAAAGTCCCATGAAATCCGTGTTCATCCGTGTCCATCCGTGGGCCTCATACTTCTTCTTTAGAGATACTACGGCCTGACAAGGATGCACCCGCCCTGATTGGACGTTTTGAGCGCCGTGCATACTTCCACAGCCCGCGCCATAGTCAGTTTTCCCGCTTGCAGGCGATAAAAAACGCCTTTCCCGGGAATGTCTATCCGTTCCGTTTTCAGGGCGAGGGAACCGAAGAATTGCGGATGTTTTTTCTTCAGCCTCTCCCAGTCCTTTTTGACGGCATCCCTCTCGCGATAGGAGCCGAGCTGAATATAAACATCCCCGCCGGAAGCGACAGGAACCGGTTCAACTTCCACCTTCGCTTCCACCTTCGCTTCCGCTTTCACGGGCGCGTCGCGGGGAACGGCTTTTTCCACACCGTTCTTCTCATCTTTCATTTGCAGATCAAGATTCAGCTTTGGAGCCATTTTGATCGCTGCCGGAGGCGTTGCGCGGATTGCCGACCTGATCGCCGCTTCCTTGTCCAGAGGCTCCTCGGACGCGGGACGAAGCTTTTCGACGGCACCGGAAGATTTCTTCTCCAACGGATCGAAAACCGTGCTGTCCTGATGCGGCACTTCCATCCCGCCGGGGCTTTCCGGCTGTTCCCTGATGGGCGACGTATCCGCCTTCACGACGGGCACGTCCATATCGGCATATTTTTCCGCACCGCGCGGATAGGCGTACCAGAGAATCCCCGCCAGCGCGAACAGGGCGAACACGGTCAGCAATCCCGGCGGCAACTGCCTTTCAGGCTGCGGCGGCGGGCGCAGACGCCCCATGTAGAACGATCCGAGGTTTTCGTCTTTTTTGTCGTCCATGTCGCTCATCCGTGCATCTCCTCTACAGGTGTAACTCCCATCACGGCAAGGCCGGAGGCAACGACCGTCGCCGCCGCCTTCACAAGCGCGAGCCTTGCCAGACTCAATTCCTTGTCCTGCCCGATCAGAAACCGCAGTGTCGCATCATCCCGCCCCTTGTTCCAGAAGGAATGGAATTCGGAGGCCAGGTCGTGCAGATGGAATGCGATGCGGTGCGATTCATGCGCCTCCGCAGCCGATTCAACATGGCGCGGCCAGCCTGCCATCAGCCGTATCAGCTTCAGTTCGTCTTCCGAGTTGAGCCGCAGGACGTCCGCTTTCGCGAGAGCTTCTGCGGACACATCCATGTCAGGCCACATTTCCCTCGCGTTCCTCAGGACCGAACAGCAGCGCGCATGGGCGTACTGCACATAGAACACGGGATTGTCCCTGGACTGTTCCACCACTTTGGCGAAGTCGAACTCCAGTTCGGTGTCCGGCGTGCGCGACAGCATGAAGAAGCGGACGGCGTCCGCCCCCACTTCCTCCACCATTTCGCGCAGCGTGATGATATTGCCGGAGCGCTTGGACAGCTTCACGGGAACGCCGTTCTTCAGCACCTTCACCATGGCGCAGAACATCACGTCCACCCTGGCTTTGCCGTTGCTGAGAGCCGCGACCGCCGGGCGCATCTTGTCGAGGTAGTTGCCGTGATCCTTGCCCAGCACGTTTATCATCCATACATACCCGCGCCGGATTTTATCGTAGTGGTAGGCGATGTCGGGCATGATGTAAGCCCACGTCCCGTCGCGCTTCTTCAGGGGGCGGTCGGAGGAATCGCCGTAGCGGGAGGAACGGAACAGCGTCAGCTCTGCCGGTTCCCAGTCCTCCATCTCCTTGCCCTTGGGCGGCGGCAGCGTGCCCTGATAGATCAGATCCATGTCCTGCAATGCCTTGAAGCATTTCCCGAGCGTGCCGTTTTCGGTGATCTCGCGCTCGTTCGTGAAAACTTCGTGACGGATGCCGATGAGATCCAGATCTTTCTTTATCATTTCGATCATGTATTGCACGGCAAAATTGCGGAGCGGCTCCATCCACTCTTCTTCTTCCCTGCCAAGCCATTTTTTACCGTCTCTGTTCGCCAGAGCTTGCCCAACATCCTTCATGTACTCGCCGGGATAAAGCCCTTCGGGGATGGCGCCGATATCCTCGCCCGACGCCTCGCGGTAACGGAGAAAAACCGTGCGCGCCAGCACATCGACCTGCGTCCCGGCGTCGTTGAAATAATATTCGCGGGTGACATCGTATCCGGCTTTTTGCAGCAGGCTCGCCAGCGTGTCGCCGATCACCGCCCCGCGCACATGTCCCGCGTGCATCGGCCCCGTCGGGTTGGCGGAAACGTACTCGACGTTCACCTTCTCGCCCCTGCCCATCCTGCTGTCGCCGTAATGAACGCCCGACAAAAGGATTTCACGGACGATCTCCAGCCATTTTTCGGGCTTCAGGCGGAAGTTCACAAACCCGGGCCCCGCCACGGAAACTTCAGCGACGCCCTGAACGGATTTCAGTCTTTCCGCCAGCAACTCCCCAAGCTGGCGCGGGTTTTTGCCTGCGGGTTTCGCCAGCACCATCGCGGCGTTCGTCGCCATGTCGCCGTGCGCGGCCTCGCGCGGCGGCTCGACCTTGACCCTTGACATGTCAAGCCCCGCGGGCAGTTCCCCCGCCGCCGTCATCGCTTCCAGCAGCCTGCCGACTTCTTCCTGATAATGGTGAAAAATATTCATCGTATGACCTGATAGGCGTCGAACAGGTCGCCGTGCTCCGAAATGGCCAGCCGGTCCGTCATGCCGGCGATGTAATCCGCCACGGTGCGGGCGCGCCAGACTTCCGGCTTCCAGCCCTCCGGCGCGCTTTCCGCCTGCTTCAGCCATTTGGGCGGCAGGCAGCGGCGGTTCGACATGAACGTCCCGAACAGATCCTGCACGATCCGGAAAGTTTTCAGGCGCGCGCGGTCGAGGCGGGGATGCAGGTAGAAATGCTCCCACAGGAATTCGCGCAACGCCTTGTCTTTCTTTTCCATGCCGCCGGACATGCTAACGGACATGCTTTTGGCATGACGGACATCATCCGCGCAAGTCGGTTTCAACGCGGCGATCCGGCGCATGCTTTCCGCCCACGCATCAAGAACATAGGAACCCATCACCTCCCGGACGACCTCCTGCGCAAGGAGTTTTTCGCCGATTCCCGGATATTCCCGGCGCTTTTCGGCAATGATCTTGTCCACCCAAGGCACCTCTTTCAAATCTCCGAGGGTGAATATTCCCGCCGCGAGACCGTCATCCAGATCATGGCTGTTGTAGGCGATATCGTCGGACAGACCCGCAATCTGCGCCTCGACGGACGGACAGGCGTCCAGCATCAGATCCATTTCTTCCCTGAGCGCGTCCAGCGTGATCCCGTACCCGGCCTTCCCGCCTTTTTCGGGAAGGAGTCCTTTATGCTTCGCCAGCCCTTCCAGCGTCTCCCACGTCAGGTTGAGGCCGTCGAAACGCGGATATTTTTTCTCCAGCATCGTCACCACGCGGAGCGTCTGGTCGTTGTGGTCGAAGCCGCCATAAGGCTCCATGCATTCCTTCAGCGCGGCCTCCCCCGCATGGGCGAAAGGTGTGTGGCCGAGATCATGCGCCAGCGCGCAGGTCTCCGCCAGATCCTCGTTCGCTTTCAGAAGACGGGCCAGCGAACGGGCGACCTGCGCCACTTCGATGCTGTGCGACAGGCGGGTGCGGTAATGGTCGCCTTCGTGGTAGACGAACACCTGCGTCTTGAACTTCAGGCGGCGGAAGGCGGCGGAATGGATGATCCGGTCGCGGTCGCGCTCGAAAACGCCGCGGGTCTTGCTCGGCGCTTCCGGATAGAGCCGCCCGCGGCTCTCCTCCGGGCGCGAAGCGTAAACCGCCAGCCCGTCCTTTCCGGCCGGAGAACCGGTTTTCGGCGTGGATTTCTTCGACTTTCCGCGCACAGACATGCGCCCCCTTCCAATACTCCCGATTTTCAAGGATTTTAGACCACAATTTTGGTTTAGGATAAAGAAAAAACAGTCTTGCGAAGACCCTTTCCCGTTTTTGCGGCTTTATGTGCGGCTTTGACTCAGGAAAAATCCGTTAACATAACGGAATGACCTCGTTATGAGTTGCCATGCCGGCTTGTGTCATGGTTGTATGTATGGACGTGGGAGATGAAAAATGCCTTCACTGAAGCGCAATCGTAAAACAAAAATCATCGCGACGCTGGGGCCTGCTTCCTCGACAAGGGAGATGATCGGCAGCCTGTTCGATGCCGGCGTGGACGTCTTCCGCCTGAATTTCAGCCATGGCACGCACGACGATCACCGGAAACGCCTCCGTATCATCCGGGAGATGGAGAAGGAGGCGAACCGCCCGATCGGCGTGTTCGCCGATCTGCAGGGGCCGAAGCTGCGCCTGGGCGTCTTTAAGAACGGAAAAATTTCCATTGAAAAAGGGATGCGGATCATCCTCGATTCAAACTCGGAGCAGGGAGACGAGCGGCGGGTCTGCCTGCCGCATCCGGAAATTCTGGAAGCCCTGCGGGAAGGCTCCGACATCCTGCTGGACGACGGCAAGGTGCACCTGCGCGTCGTCGGGAAGGGCCAGGATTTCGTCGAAACGGAGGTTGTCGCCGGCAAGAGGCTGATGGATCGCAAGGGAGTCAACCTGCCCAATGTGCTCCTGAAAGTGTCGTCCCTCACCGAAAAAGACCGCGTCGACCTCGAAGCCGCGCTCGGGATGGGCGCGGACTGGATCGCCCTTTCCTTCGTGCAGCGCCCGGAAGATGTTGCGGAAGCGCGGGAGATCATCGGCGACCGCGCGAAGATCATTGTGAAAATAGAGAAGCCCTCGGCCATCGAATGCCTGCAGGAAATCGTCGATATTTCGGACGCCGTGATGGTGGCGCGGGGCGATCTGGGGGTCGAAATCCCGGCGGAGCATGTGCCAAGCGTCCAGAAACATATCGTGCGGGTCTGCCGTCAGGCGGGCAAGCCGGTCATCATCGCGACGCAGATGCTGGAATCGATGACCTCCAGCCCCCGTCCGACGCGGGCGGAGGCGTCCGACGTGGCGACGGCGATTTACGACGGCACCGACGCCGTGATGCTCTCGGCGGAAACCGCCTCCGGGGAATATCCCGTCGAGGCCGTGGCGATCATGGACAAGATCGCCGCCGACGTGGAAAAAGACCCCCTCTACCGCAAGATCATGGACGCGGAACACCCCGATCCCGGCAAGACGTCGCCGGACGCGATCACGTCGGCGGCCTCGTGGGTCGCCATGACGCTGTCGGCGGCGGCCATCGTCAACTACACAACCTCCGGCTCGACGACGCTCCGCACGGCGCGGGAGCGTCCCTCGGTGCCGGTCCTGTGCCTCACCGAAAGCATGGCGGTGGCGCGGCGGCTTCAGCTTTCCTACGGCGTGCATCCGGTGCATACGAAGGATGTCCAGAGTTTCGGCGATATGGTCGACAAAGCCTGCCGCCTCGCGCTTGAGCACAACATCGCGCGGAAAGGCCAGCGCCTCGTCATCACCGCCGGCGTGCCGTTCGGGACTCCCGGCTCGACCAATATCCTCCGTGTGGCGTGGGTGGAGTAGGACTTTGGGGATTTTATAGCTGTTTCTAAAAACATTTACTCATTCCAATGACTTGATCGAGAGGGAGCCGCCGATGCAATCACTTTCAATGGAAAAAAGGCACGAAACCGCCATCACCGTGATTGGGGAGGGTCTCGATTCTTCGGTCGAGAACCGCGCGGCGCGGATTGTCAAAGAAACGGGAGTTGGAAGTCTCCGTATCAATACACTTCATCCCGGCTATGCCATTGATATTATAGTTAATTCTATTCCTCCAGAACTGACGGCCATTTTATATAAAAAGCTGGCGGCCTTGGGTCCGTTCGATGTTTTTATCCAGCCTGACGACGGTTTTCGAAAAAAGAAACTGCTCATCGCCGATATGGACGCCACCATCATTCAGCAGGAGACCCTGGACGAACTGGCCGCGCATTTCGGCCTCAGGGATAAAATCGCCCCCATCACCGAAAAGGCGATGCGCGGGGAGATAGATTTCGACGAAGCACTGCGGATGCGGGTGAGGGAACTCAAAGGACTGCCGATGGAAACGCTCGCTGAAACCCTTCGTGATATCCGGTATTCGCCCGGAGCGGCTGCTCTGATTAAAACGATGAACCTCCACGGGGCAAAATGCATTCTGGTATCTGGAGGTTTTGATTTTTTCACGAACCATGTGGCCGCGACGCTCGGTTTTTACAGGAATTTCGGCAACCGGCTCGGCGTTGAAAACGGGAAGCTGACGGGCGAGGTTCTTCCTCCCATCCTTGACAGGCACGCCAAGGAACGGCTGGTCACGGAGATGGCGAAAGACCTCGGGTGCGATCTGAGGCATGTCGTAGCCATCGGAGACGGGGCGAACGACATCCCGATGCTGAAAAAGGCCGGAACCGGCGTCGGATATTTCGGCAAGCCCGCAGTGACGGAAGCGACCCCCTGCCAGATCAGGCATACGAGCCTGATATCGGCGCTTTATATGCAGGGCTACCGCCGCGACGAAATCGCCGGCGCAAAAAACCTTCTCCAATCGCGCCCGTCAAGGCGCTTGTGACGCGGAAGGCTTCAACGCATGAAAACGGATCAAGCCCGGTGCAGCCACCAGCTGGTGCTGTTGATGGAGAAGATCGGCTGGTAGCGGGTAACGGAGGCGATGGCCTCGACCTTCTTGTCCTGGTTGTCCAGAACGAAGTTGCCGGAATCGGAGTACACGATCAAAACCGCGTGCGCGATGTTTTTGAACGTGTCCTGCACGATGGCGACGCGCAACTGATCCGTTGAAAAACCGAGCGCGCGCAGGGAGGCGTATTTTGCGATCGCGAAATCCTCGCAGTCGCCGCCGCGGCTCAGGAACTCGCCCGGCGTCGCCCAGTAATCGGACTTGCCGTAGTTGTCGATGTCCTCGACATAGGGAACCTTGTTGAGGAAATCATTGATGCCATCGATCTGTTCTTTGCTGGATTTCCCTTTCAGCTCCTGGATTTGCGCCTTCCACATCATGACGCGGGGGGAAGACGCCGCCCGCGTTTTCATCTGATCCTCGAAACGCTCCATCACGTCCGTCCATTTCCTGAAAGCGCTGATGTCATTGGAACGGATTTCCCGCGTGCCGAAGAGTTCCGGGTATTGCCGGGGCGCAGAGGCATGTTTGCGGGAGGACGGAACGTTCGCCGAAGCCGTCATGAACCGGGCGGCGGTGACGTCTTTTACGTTGTCGCTCAATTCGTTCGCCCACCCGGGGGACGGAACAACGGTCTGCATAAGCACGGTGATTCCGGCTGCGGAGGCTTTGATGCACCATTGCTCGGAGAGCTTCTGGTATAACTGGACCGTCGTGATGGCTCCCTGACGGATCAGGATTTTTCCCAGTTTTTCGCCCGTTTTTTCCTGTTCGAGGAGAGCGGTCCGGAGATGCAGGGGGTTGATGAGCCCGCTCGCGATCAGAAGATCACCCAGCCTGCGGCTTTTGACCGCCTGGGCAAATGCCCTGAAAAGGCCGCTCCTTGATGCAGGTGCCGGAGCCGTTTCTGATCCGCTGGTATCAAAATCCAGGAACATTCCCCTGCGCTCCTCACATTATGTATTATTAGGCCTTAAATCCTGCGTTGATGGATACCCTAGAAACCATTATTATGCTTAATTGTTAATAAAATATGAAAATTGCAAAGAATGTAGCGTAAATTTTATGTTGCAACAGTTTATGTAATCATGATACAAGCATAGGGACATGGATCACCCATCTTAAAAGAGGTTTAAATGTCTGGGAAATATGAACTTTCTGAAGATTTGAACACCCTTCAGGCCGCCCGTGTCCTGTGCGTCGGGGACGTCATGATGGATCGCTTTGTTTACGGTTCCATCGACCGTATCTCTCCGGAAGCACCGATTCCCGTTTTGCTGACGGAGCGTGAGAAACACACTCTGGGGGGCGCAGGCAACGTCGTGGCCAACCTGGCCGCGCTGGGCGTCCGTGCGACGCTGGTGGCAACGGTGGGCGACGACGCTGCGGGCGCAGACGTCAGAAAACAGCTGGAGGAACTCGGCGTTCTGGCAGCGCTTGAAACGTCCTCCGACCGGTCCACAACGGTTAAAAGCCGTTTTGTCTGCGGCACGCAGCAAATGCTGCGGGTGGATTGCGAAAAAACGATGCCCGTTTCCGCCGATATGGAGAACGAAATCATCAGCCGCATCGAAAATCTCATTCCGGACGTGGGGACGGTCATTTTATCCGACTATAAAAAAGGGCTTCTGACCGACAAAATAATCGCCGCCGCGATAGATTGCGCGAACCGCCATGGCAAGCCGGTGATCGTCGACCCGAAGGGAAACGATTTTTCCCGCTATCGCGGCGCGACCGTCATCACGCCCAATCGCAAGGAACTGGAAGCCGCCACCGGCATGAAGGCGGGGACGGACGATGAAGTCCGCGCCGCCGCCCTGAAGCTCATCATGACCTGCGACATCGGGACGGTGCTGGCCACGCGCAGCAAGGACGGCATGTCCATCATTTCCAGGGAGGATGTGCCCGTGCACATCCCCGCACATGTTCGCGAGATCTTCGACGTATCGGGTGCTGGCGACACCGTGGTCGCCGTTTTTGCGGCGGGCATGGCGGTCGGCCTGCCGGTCAGGAACGCGGCGCTGCTGGCCAACATCGCCGCCGGGATCGTGGTGGGCAAGCCTGGAACCGCCACAGCCCGACCGGACGAAATCCGCGCCGCGCTCGGGGAAAACAGGGTCATGGAAAAGCCCTCCCCCGCGTCGAGGGCGTCGAAACTGGCGACCCTGCAAAAAGCTTCCACACAGGCCGAGCGCCTGCGCGTGCGCGGCCTGAAAGTCGGGTTCACCAACGGCTGCTTCGATCTGCTGCATCCGGGGCATCTGTCCACCCTGCGCCAGGCAAAAGCCGCCTGCGATTTCCTGATCGTGGCGATCAACAGCGACTCTTCCGTGAAGCGCCTGAAGGGGCCTTCCCGCCCGGTGCAGGATCAGGACGCGCGCGCGGATATCCTTTCCGCGCTCGACATGGTGGATATGGTCGTGGTGTTCGAGGAAGACACGCCCGTGACGCTTCTGAAGGAGATCAGACCCGATATTCTCGTCAAGGGAGGCCAGTACAAGCTGGAGGAAGTCGTCGGTTATGACATCGTCATGTCGTATGGCGGAAAAATCGTCCGCGCCGGGATGGAAGAAGGCCACAGCACCACCGGCATCGTGAAGAAGATGGCGGGTTGACCGGCTGTCTGGCGCGTTCTATAGTTTTTTGAAATAATTTTCCGTTCCTTCTCCTTCTCCCCTTGCGGGACGCGAGGGGAGGGATTTTCGCTTTTTGAATCCTCTTGAACGGGGACTGCCCTGAAGGAAAAGACCCGCGCCTTGGAGGAAGCGCGAGCCTTTCTTTGGAACCAACTTTTTAGAACGAGTAAATCACGCCGACACGGGCGGTGTCCTCCGTCATGTCAATCGAACTGTCAATCTCGTTCCAGAGAGTGTGCTGATAATCCAGAC
>JAZDGQ010000021.1:0-8500 GCA_043806835.1 Pseudomonadota bacterium
GGTTTCGTCGAAGGCCTCAACAACAAAATCCGCATCATCCAGAGACGCGCCTACGGCCTGCGCGACGAGGAATATCTCAAGCTGAAAATCCTGACGACGAACCTACCGGAACTCTGAAAATTCCTGAAAATCACCCACTAAGGGCTTGGGACAAAATAACAGCGTCAGTTTAACATTAAACATAAGGCAGAAATTCCTTATCCTACGTTTCTACCCTGCGGTGGATTCTTTATATTCCGATTCTGTTATTTTGTCCCAAGCCCTAAAACGCCCGATGAGCCATTTTAATATCATTCGTCGCGGTAGACGGAAATCCGGTCGCGTCCGGCTTTTTTCGCGTCGTACACGGCCGCGTCCGCGCGGCCGAGGGGCGCGTCGATCGTCGTCTCGCCGCTGCGGTACTGGGCGATCCCGATGCTGACGGTGACGACGATTCTCTGGCTGTTGTGAATCAGCACGCTCTGACTTACGATCTTCCGCAGCCTTTCGGCGATCACGGCCGCCCCTTTTGCGTCGGTTTCCGGCAACAGGGCGACGAACTCCTCTCCGCCCCATCTTCCGAAAACGTCCACGGTCCGCAGCGTGTTGCAGCACAGCGTCGTAAACCTCTGCAACGCCTTGTCCCCCGCCGCATGGCCGTAGGTGTCGTTCAGGCGCTTGAAATGATCGAGATCGAGCATCAGGATGGATAACGGGCGGTTGTAGCGGTTCGACCGCACGCCCTCATGGTCGGCCAGAGCCGTGAATTCCCGGCGGTTGAAGGCGCCCGTCAGCGGATCTGTCGCGGCGAGCCGCAGGAGCTCCTCCTCCGTCTTTTTCTTTTCGCTGATGTCACGGACGATGGCGGCATAATACCGGCTGAACTTGCTCTCGATCCTGACGATGGCGGTGCCGGTCACAAACTCCGTGCCGTCCTTGCGGAGACCGAAAATCAGGTGCGAGCGCTGCCCCGTATGTTTGCAGGCCGTCGGGCTGGCGCCGAATTCCTCGATCATCAGGTCATGGCGAAGGTGAAACCGTTCCGGCAGCAGAATATTCAGGTGCTGATCCATGACTTCGTCAGGGGCATAGCCGAAAATTTTCTGGGCGCTCTCGTTAAAGTAAACGATATTATGGTATTTGTCGATAACGACGACGCCGTCCTCGGAACGCTCAACGATACCTGAGAAGATATCCAACATCAGTTTCTTTTTTCCGAAGCCAAACATTATTTATTTTTCTGATTGCAATTCCTTCACAGGGTTATAGCAGCGTTTGAATAGTTTTCCAACTTCTCTATGAGTCGCACATTTTTCAGAATTTTATAGCGCGCCGCGTTTTTTCACATTGCCCCGCCGCCTTTTATTGTAGATAATCGCTGGCAACAAGCGTTGGTGTTGTCATGGGCAGACAAAGGAAATAAAGTTATGGAATGTTTTCAGAATTCGATATGTTCTCTCCTAAAAAGGTTTCTTCCGGTCGCCGCCGCCATTGCGGTTTTGTCCGGAATCGCGGATCCGGCTTTCGCGGGGAAGGCTGACAGCACCGGCGTAACCGCCGACGCGGCGCGGATACTGCTGAATTGCACCGCCGGGGCGGTAGGCACGGTCTGCGCCGACGGGTCTGTTTATGCGGGCATATCTCCGGATGGCAACGTGCCGATGTATGTTCAGCGCTGCGATTATAGCCAGACATGGAACGGGAGAATCTGCATCTATCAGTCGAAGTCGCGCGGCGCGAAGCGGAGCCTGACGTGGAACGACGGATCAAACAAGTGGGTGGATACGCCTCTGGTCAATTGCGACTCCGCTGATGCTTGCGACAATTCCGGTGAAACCAATACCGCGACGCTGACGGCGACGGATTCAAGCACAGACGCCGGTTTTCAGCCGCACGCCGCAGCCGCATATTGCAATGGCCTGGCGGAGAACGGCCATGACGACTGGTATCTTCCTTCTGCGCCGGAACTGAAGGTGATCTATGCCAATAAGGCCGCAATCAAGAATTTTAACGTAAGCGGGCAGCCCTACTGGTCGTCCTCGGAGAACGTCGTCCTCTATGCGTGGCAGATGTCCGGCGAGGACAACCAGAACCCCGTCTATAAAACCAACGAGCAATTTGTCCGGTGCGCCCGGAGATGAACCAAAGATAGATTCCTCTTTTGTTGTCATCCTGAGCCCCCGCCGTCGCGGGGGCGGGCTCCGCGAAAGATGTCCCTGTTTAAAAAGGACAGGATTCTTCGGCTTTGCCTCGAAAGGACATAGAGGGAAATCCTGTCCAGGTTAACTGTCTCAGAAAAACGAAAGGAAATTCGTCTGTGATTCCGGGTCTGTCTCCCCTGTCGTTATCGACGGGCTATATTCTGGCGGGGCTTCTCTCCTGCGATCCGCAGACAGCGCCCACCGTCACCCTCCAGTTTCAGAATGCCCCTCTGCAAATCAACAACACGAGATCGTCGTCGGATCTGGCGCGGATGAAAACGCACACCCTGTCCCCCCAATACGGCGCGGAGTTTCCGGTCGTCGGCGGAGCCACCTCCAGCGATCTCCAGATCAAATACAATGCGGAATTCATGACATCCTCCGCCCTGTCCTCCGACAGCGTCTGCCTCTGGGCGAAAGCCATCAATATCACGGTGATTTACGCGCCGGTCATCTATATTTCCAGCGATTACAAGCCCGGAAGCTGCCAGTATTCCCTGACGGAGGAGCATGAGAGGCTTCATGTCAATATCGACATCATCACCCTCAACGAGTTTCTGCCTTATATCCGCCGGGAGGCTGAAAACGCGGTTTCGGCATGGCGCGGCACAGGTCCCGTAGGCAAGAATCAGACGGAATCGAATCAGGAGGCTCTGCTGAAACCCGTCGCGGATGCCTTAGGGAAAGTCACGAGCCATCTGCAAAGAACGCGCAGCCTCCGCCAGCAACAGGTCGATTCACGGAGCGAATACCGCTACGTTTCCAGCGCCTGCCGGAAAAAAGATAGCCGTTAGGGAAACGAGCTTCCATATTCTTTTTTCTCCCCTTGCGGAGGCCACCCCTTCGCAGCTATGATGTATTCTGATAAACAAGGTATGTTCATGAAAAAAATTCTGGTGGTCGCTTTATTGGCTTCAGGTCTGTTTGCCCCGTCTTTGGCTTCAGCCCAGCCTCATAAGGCTCCGGCGCGCCCTTCCTGGCTCGAGTATAAAAGTCCGTATGTGGGGGAGGAGAACGACATCGCCAACCCGCACCGCACGACGGGGGAAATCGCCTCCTGGGCGCAGCAGGCCGCCGCTGATTCTCTCTCTTTCAGCAGGGCGGATTACAAGATCAAGCTGAACGGCTTCAAAAAATATTTCGTGCCGGAGGGCTGGAAGTTTTACGCCGCCTATCTGAAAAACACACGGCTCATCAATATGGTCGTGGATGACGGGTATACGGTTGGCACCATCGTCAACGATCTCCCTGAAATCGTCAATCAGGGCGTCTCGAATGGCGTTTATCACTGGATCGTCAGAATGCCGATCACGATCAGCTTCTTCAGCGCCGGTCCGCAGGGGGTTTCCAGGCCAGGCGCTTCCGGCAAATACCTCCTTTTGCTGGACGTGGGGCGTGTGGCGGAAGGGGGCATCGCCATCATGAGCTGGGCCGTGGAAGACATGCCTGTAAAACAATAGCCTGAACCCGGAGATGCGGATGACCGGCAAGACGATTTTGACGGGGGTGAAGCCCACCAATAGGCCCCATATTGGAAATTATATCGGGGCTATCGGGCCTATGCTGCGTCTCGCGCAAACCAATGAGAAATCCTACCTGTTTATTGCCGATTACCATGCTTTGAACACCGCACTTTATTCCGAAGCTTGGAAGAAAGAGGCTTTGGGAAAATCCAGCTATGAAGTCGCCGCCACCTATCTGGCACTGGGGCTTGATCCAGATAAAACCTTTTTTTACCGTCAATCTGATGTTCCGGAGATTTTTGAACTGGCTACGCTGCTTTCCGCAGTGACGCCGAAAGGTTTGATGGACAGGGCGCATTCCTACAAGGCGGCGACGGACAAAAACCGTGAAGCAGGGCGTGATCCTGATGCCAATGTTAATATGGGGCTTTATACCTACCCTATCCTGATGGCTGCGGATATTCTGGCCATGCAAACGGACATCGTCCCGGTTGGGAATGACCAAGTGCAGCATATCGAATTTGCGCGTGATATAGCGGGGTATTTCAACAATAAGCTCGAACCGGTCTTTAAACTGCCCGGACATCAACTGGAAAAAGCTGGCGCTATACTCCCCGGTATTGATGGGCGTAAAATGAGCAAGAGCTATAACAATCATATTGCCATTTTCATGGATAGCAAAGGACGGCAAAACGCGGTGATGAAAATTGTCACTGATTCAAAGCCGCCAGCAGAACCAAAAAATCCTGATGAGAATATCATCTTCCAGCTCTACGCCCATTTCGCGACGGTCGATGAAATAAAAACCATGCGCGACGCCTTTGAAAAAGGAGGCATGGGGTACGGCGACGCGAAAAAACTTTTGCTCGAAGCCTTGGAGCGTACGTTCGAGAAACCGACGCAGATATATGATGAATACATGGCAAAGCCGCAGTCGATTGACGAATTGCTGGCCGCCGGAGCTGTTAAAGCGCGCAAAACCGCCCGCGAAACCCTGTCCAGAGCGCGGAAAGCGGTTGGATTAAAATCCTTGCCTTGAGGCCGGAGATATGATAGACATAATCAGAAAATAAAAGGAAGTCCGGTGGATAAGAAACATATTATATTGATTTTATTGACTTTTTTATACTGTGGTGCCAGTACGGCGCAGGCTGGGGATGTTCCTGCTACAGCTTCTGAATCACAGGAAAAATCCGCCCTGCCCGCCCATATGAGCGACGAGGCTCTTGCCAGCTATATTTCCGGGCGCCTCAGCCTGCTCCTGAAGGACGAGGGCTATAAAGTCAGCCAGTCCTGCGACGCGACCGGCTGTTCTGTGGTCGTGCAGTAAATAAAAATCCCGCCGCGCAGCGGCAACAGAAGAAAAATTCCCACAGACAGACACAACGGATAAGAAAGATTTGGTGATTATCCCCCTAAGGAACCCCTGAACAAGCCCCGTTTGCAATGTTGATGGTATAAGGCGGCACGATGTTGGCGTGTTTGAGCCTCCCGGAGCAGGGATTTTTGGGTTCCTTCCGGTAATGGGCGCAGTTCTCCTGTGGAGGCCGGCCTACAGCATCGGTACGCCTTTCTTGGACATCGCCATCAGAAAAATCGCCCAGAACCACTTGCGTAAAGGAATGCGGCTCCTGTGGAAAATCGTGTCCGCTGTCACATAAGTTTGCTTGCGGCAACGGCGGCATTCAAAAACCTTTCTCGTTTTTATAAAATCAAGTTTGCTCTCGTTGCAACGTATGCACCCGACACCCTCTGGCCACCTCATCTTGACCAGACAATCCCAGCATACCTGTTCTGTCGGAAATTTATCCTGAAAAACAAGCAAACTCATCTCTGTATAGCGCATCCCTTCCGGCGTAGGCTGAAAATAGCATAACCTGTCTAAAGTGTCTCATCATGAGGCATCTTGTTGAAATTCGAGAGAATCCTGTCTGCTCTATTCTGCCGGGGGGTCGATCTCGAAAAACCGGAGCAGCGCCGCCCTCTCTTTCTCCTCCTTGAGGCAGGAGAGCAGGCCGCTGCGGTAATCGGGGTAAAGCAGATCGACGCCGAGCTCGTTTTTGATCTTGTCGTTGCGGATGCGCTTGTTGTCATGGTAGAAACTCCGCACGATCGGCGCCATCTCCGCCTGGTCAAAGGGAATCAGCGGCGGCGAAGCGATGCCGAGCAGGTTGCAGGCGAACTGGATCATCTCATGGCTGGCCGAGGGCATATCGTCCGCCAGATTGTAGATGCTGCCCGGAGCAGGGGCGTTCATCGAGGCGATCAGCACCTGCACGATGTCCTCGACATGAATGCGGTTGAAGGAGTGTCCCGGTTTCTCGATGCGGCGCGCGGTGCCGGAGCGCACGGCGTCGATGACGCTGCGGCCGGGCCCGTAGACGCCGGAGAGACGGAAGATATGCAGCGGCAGACCTTCGCTGAGGCACAGGGATTGCCATTGCTGCTCGGCCCTGCGGCGCATGCGTCCGTGAGGGGAGGTCGGCGTCGGCAGCGTTGTTTCGTCCACCCAGTTGCCGTCCTGATTCCCGTAGATGGCGGTGGTCGAGAGATATCCCGCCCATTCCAGATTTTTCAGGGAGGCCAGATCCATGCCGTGCGCGTCGAACACGGGGTCTCCTTCGGTGTCGGTCGGCACGGAGAGCAGGATATGCGTGACGTCGGAGAAGGTATTGAAAGGGTCGGGGATGTTGTGGCTGCGGTCGAAAAGCCAGGCATCGACCCCGCTTTCCCTGAGGAGGGGTTTCTTGTCAGGGTCCGTTGTCGTGCCGGAAATCTTCCAGCCGCAGGCGAACAGTTTCGGCGCGAGGAAGCTCGCGGTATAGCCGAACCCGAAACAGAACATTTTCTTGTCGTTGAGAAGGGGCTTGATGAGGTGATGCGAAGACGCCATGGACCCCTGCCCTGTCAGAAGTCGAGGTTTTGGTAATGGCTGGGCGGCGAGAACCCGGGGATCATGTCCTCCAGCAAAGGCTTGAAGCTGGGGCGCGACTTGATGCGCGCATACCAATCCTTGGCGGCCTTGTGCTCATCCCACGGCACGTCTCCGATATAGTCGATGGCCGAAAGGTGCGCCGCAGCGGAGATGTCCGCCAGGGAAATGTCGTCCCCGGCGAGCCAGCGGCGGCGCTCCGTCAGGAATCCGATGTAGTCGAGGTGGTAGTGGATGTTGGCGTGGCCTGCGCGGATGGAGGGGCCGTTGGGCTCCCCCAGTTTCAGGAAGCGTTTCATCATCTTTTCGCCGACAAGGTTTTCCGTCACCTCGGCGTTGAATTTGTGGTCGAACCATGACACCAGGCGGCGGGTCTCGGCGCGCTGCATCGGGTTCCGCCCCATCAGGTCGATGGAGTTGTAGACTTCGTTCAGGTATTCCGAGATCACTAGGGAGTCCGTCAGAACCGTCCCGTCCGGCTCGACCAGCACCGGCACGTCGCCCGCCGGGTTGACGGCCAGAAATTCCGTGCGGCGTTCCCAGATTTTTTCGATCTTCAGGTCGAAGTCGAGCTTCTTTTCAGCAAGGGCAATCCGCACTTTCCGCGAGAAAGGATGTAACCAGAGATGATACAGCGTCCTCATTACGCACGATTCTAGCCCAGCTTCGCCGAAAATTACACAGCTAACTAAAATGCGTTTTATTTTGAGGGAGCCGGCATCGGTTTTTCCGCGCCTCTGTGAACGGCGACGATGTGGACATCGACTGGCACCTCATTTGCAATAATGCCGGTATCCACCCAGGAACCACTGCCAATGTTGAATTTGGAGCGATCCAACGTGACCGAGCCGTCCATCGTGGCCGTTTCTTTTCCGGAAGAATCCTTCACGATATCCAGTTTGAACGGCAGGGTTACCGGCAGGGCGACGTCCCGGATCGTCAGACGGGCGTCCGCCTCGTAGGTTTTTTCCCCCGTTTTGCGGAAGGCCGTCGTTTCGAATCGGGCGGAGGGAAACCGCGCCACATCGAACCAGTCCTTCCCTTTGAGATTTTCGTCGCGATCCGCAGACCGGGTATCGACGCTGGAGAGAGTGATATCGACGACGGCCTTGCTGGCGGCAAGATTGTCCGGAGAAAAGGAAATGCGCGGGGCGAAGAGGCCGAAGGATCCCTTGAATTCCGCGCCCGCCTGTCTGGCGCGGAAGGCGATGGCGCTTTCGCGGCGCACGACTTGCCATTCCTTCGGGGCGAGTGCGTCCGCGGCGAAGGTCGTCTGCGTCAGCATCGGAATCAGCAGGACAGAAAGCATCCGCTTCAGAATCTTCATGACGCCTCCTTTCTGAACGGGAAATGCTTTACTATATTTTGAAAGTAGAAATTGCTCTACAAATGATTAAATGATTTATCCCGCACGCACCTGACAACATACGAATCGGGCTTGTCGGTGTAGCCCTGGGCGCCGTCACTGAACCGCTCGACCCGGGAAACGCTGTTGGTGCCCTCGGTCGAGGACCAGTAGTAGCCGTCAGTGAACCCGCCGATCTCGTCCTTGTGCTGGTACATCAAGTGCAGTTCGTCTATTGTTGGCAGCCGCCATCCGTCGGGACGGGGTTTTATGGCATCGTACCACGTCATCTTGCCTTCGTCCTTTTCAGCAACCTCGAAGGGGAGATCAGACAAAGCGCTTTTCCCGGAATCTGTTTTCGTGTTTTTCTCCTGAATATTTAAATGATTAAATGATTTATCCCGCACGCACCTGACAACATACAAATAGGCCTTGTGGAGGCCGTACTGGTAGCCGTCACTGAACCGCTCGAACCAAGAAAGGGTGACGTTGCTCTCGGTCGAGGACCAGTAGTAGCCGTTAGTGAACCCGCCGATCTCGTCCTTGTGCTGGTACATCAGGTGCAGTTCGTCTAATGTCG
>JAZDGQ010000022.1:0-9934 GCA_043806835.1 Pseudomonadota bacterium
TCACCGATCTGTCCGTCCGGGCTCGGGCTCCGCCCTTCGCCCGGACGGACAGATCAACTCAAGACTGGCGGCATGATGTCAAACAACAGATCGTAGCTTATCCGCGCCGCTAAACTGTCCGAAGAAGTGAAGCCACCTCAATGATGTACAGTTGGAGCGGGATTTCGAAAGATATGCCTACGATATTAACAGAGCAAGCTGGGCAATTGAAACCATCATGGATATTACTAAAAACGAGGGAAAGCTCCCACCTCAAACATGGATAGAAGCCGTTTGTAATAATCTGTTCCAGAGAGATGAAAAGGACAATAACGACAGAGAGGTCAGTCCCATTGAATCAATTTTGTCCGCTTCAGCTAGATTAGAGTATGGCCCGGAAGGCACAAAGTTCGAAATAGATAAAGGCGGCGTGAAGAAGCTTTCTAAGGAAATTGCTAATTCTAGATAACAAAGAAACAAGAAAAGCTATCTCCCCCCTCCTCCAAAAGAAAGCCCCATGACAGCCCTCACCATAGAACAAGCCCTCGAAAACATTTACGCCTCGATGAAAAACGACAACGAGGATATCGACGCGCATATCCGGCATCTGAAAGCCGCCCTGTCGGCAAGCGGCCAGAAGAACGTCACGGTGGAGAACTCCCGCCTTGTGCAGAACAACCGGCAGGGCCGCAAGATGATGCAGTCCTATTTCAAAAAACGCGGCGTCGACGTGACGTTTTCAGAAAAGGCCTGAGAAAAGTTACTGGCGGAGCGCACTTGTGAAGTACTTGTCCCATAGCTTGTCCCTCCGTAAAGGGCCGTACGCTATACCATCACACCGTGGGACTAAACAAATATCAAGCATGCATCAATATGTACCTTAACTGTGATATGCAAATTAGATCTGAAAATCACGCATCAGATTCTGACTTCCAGGTTCCGGCTTCAGGCTTATGCCCTTTACTTTAAACCCTTTTCTGGAGCATCATATTATAGCGTGTTGGGGAACTTGGGGGGATAAACGCGATGTTCAGGAACCGGGCTGCGCCATTCGTTGCCGGATTGGCTTTTACTCTGTTTTCCATCCCGGCGCTGGCTGATGGCGGCATCGGCGACCTTTCCCGCCTCGCGGACAGGGCGGAGGTTTCAGCTGCCGTCCCCGCCGGAGGGGCGGAGGAGGATGGTGCCCTGCGCCTCACCCCCGATAAAAACGAACTTGTCCGTCTGGATCAGGACGCGGCCAGCGTCATCGTGAACAATCCGGCGCACGCGGAAGTGCTGCTGGATTCACCGCGCCTGCTGATTGTCATGCCGCGCCAGCCCGGGACGACGTCGTTCACCGTACTGAACGCCCTCGGTGAGACGATATTGCAAAAAAACATCATCGTGACCAGCGTGCAGTCAAAATATGTGCGTATACGCCGGATATGCTCCGGGAGTGACGGATCCTGCGTGCCTGCCGCATATTACTATTGTCCGGACGGTTGCTATGAAGTGACGCCTGTCGTTCAGGCGGGCGGCGGCCCCCCTCCTCCTCCGTCTGGCGGCGGCGGACCGCGCATCACCGCAGGCTCTGCCCCGGATACTGCAGAAGGATCTTCCGAAAGTGCGGCGCCCGATGCGCCCCAGGACATGAACCCCGTCGATTCCGACAACGAACCTGTTACTTCGACTCCCACAGAACCGACGCCATGAGGTGCGTAATGAACGGATCGAGCCTGCGCCGCAAAGCAACAACCGCCATCTTCTTCTCGGCGCTTCTGATGGTCGCAGGATGCAAAACAACCGAAACGCCGCTGGTCGGTCAGGCGCTCGACAGCCTGACAGGCAGTCATGACATCTCCGAAGACAGGCTGTCCACCGCCGCCGCCAACGCGATTGCCGAAGGAAAGACGGATGAAGCTCTGACGCTCTACGAGAGGCTCTACACGCAGACCCATTCCGGTTTTTTCCTGCCGGACGACGTCACCCATCGGGATATCGCCCTCAATTACGCCCAGCTTCTGCGCAGGACGGGCAAGGCGCAGCGCGCGCTGGACGTTCTGGCTCCCTTCATGAAAGATACCGGCTCCCGTCCCCGGCGAAATTACAAACCGGATCCGGTCGTGCTGAACGAATATGCCGCCGGCAGCATCGAGACGGGAGACTTTGAAAAAGCGGAAAAGCTGCTGAATCAGGTTCTGGAAGACAAAGACGCCGCAAAAGCGCATGCCGACGCCCACAATCTGCTTGGCATTATTCTGGACGCCAAGGATCAGCACAAGGAAGCCGAGCAATCTTTCCGGCAGGCTCTGGACAACTGGAAGGGCGATAAAACATCGGTCATGAACAACCTCGGACTCTGCCTCGCCAGTCAGGGCATGTTCGATGAATCGCTCATGACCCTCCGCCAGGCGCTCATCATGGCTCCCCAAAAGCAGGAGATTGCCGGCAATATCCGGATGGTGACAGACCTCAGAAAATCGGTCATACCCGCCGCCCCCGTCGGTCCCGGGGAAAAGAAAAGTCATACCGGCTCCGTTAAACAGTAACTTATCCGCCAAGGGCTTTCACGGCGAAATACCCTGTTACAGGTTTTTTTGTGACCGCGGAGACGATCTCCTGCCGGTCAAGCTGAAAGCCGAGTTTCCGCCACATCGCGAGCGCTTCTTTTTTATCGTCCGAACTCCATGCCCTGATTTGATGCAGCCCTTGCTTTTTTGATTCTTTCTCCGCCAGATTCAACAATTCTTTCGCTATCCCGCGCCGGCGGAAATCCGGGCCGACCTCTATGATGTCGATGTAGCCCTCGGAGGTTTTGTCCCTGATGTTCACGGAAATAAAACCGGCAATCCTTTCCCCGTCCAGAGCGACATACGTGAATCCGTCCCTGAACCGCAGGTGACCGGCTTTTTCCCCGCCGAAATCCGACCTGATTTTTTCAACGACCGAAACGTCCGCAGAGATGAAGTCCATGATTACTCCGGACAAGCCGAGTTCGCTGCGCCCCTTCACAGCAAAGCATGCGGGACCTATTGAAACGCAACCTCGCTGAAGCTGCGGAGCTTGCGGCTGTGAACGCGGCCATAGCCGAGCACGCGGATTTCCTCCAGCGCCGCCATGCCGATCTCCAGGTGCTGATCCACCCTTTCGCGGTAGAATTTGTCGGCCATGCCGGGAAGCTTGAGCTGGCCGTGCAGGGGCTTGTCCGATACGCACAGCAACGCCCCGTAAGGCACGCGGAAACGGAAGCCGTTTGTGGCAATGGTGGCGGACTCCATGTCCAGAGCGACGGCGCGGCACTGGCTCAGGCGCTGCACCGGGACGTTCTGCTCCCACAACTCCCAGTTCCGGTCGCTGACGGTGGCGACCGTTCCGGTGCGCATGATCTTCTTCTGCTCGTAGTCGTCAAGCCCCGTGACTTTCGAGACAGCTCTTTCAAGGGCGATCTGTATCTCCGAGAGCGCCGGTATCGGCACCCACAGCGGCACCGCATGATCCAGCACGCTGTCCTCCCGCACATACCCGTGGGCGAGGACGTAGTCGCCGAGCTTCTGCGAATTTCTCAGTCCCGCGCAATGTCCCAGCATCAGCCAGGTATACGAACGCAGCACGGCCACATGATCCGTGATCGTCTTGGCGTTCGAGGGGCCGATGCCTATGTTGATGAGGGTGATGCCCATTCCGTCCGCACGTTTCAGGTGATAGGCGGGCATTTGCGGCAGACGGGACGGCTTTTTGCCCTCGCTCCCGGCAAGTCCCGGAATGTTGGCATTGTGCGTGATGACGTTGCCGGGCTCGACGAAAGAGGCATACCGGCTTCTTTCCCCGGCGATTTTCGGATCGTCCGAGGATTCCATCAGTTCCTGTCCGATCCGCACGAACTCATCGACATAGAACGGGTAGTTGGTGAACATGACGAACTTCTGAAAGTGCTCCGCCGTCGTGCCGGTATAATGCTTCAGCCTCTGGAGGCTCAGATCCACGCGCGGCGCGGTGAACAGCGCGAGAGGTTCCGCCTCCCCTTCCTTCAGAACGTGCGTCCCGTTCGGGATCGTGTCATCCATGACCTTCAGGTCCGGCTGATCGAAAATTTCCGGCAGCGTTATCAACTGCTCCGTGGAAAGGTCTCCCTCCAGATGGAAATTCTCCCCAAGCGCGAAATGCAGCGGGATGGGTATATCGCTGACCCCGACGCGCAGGTCGGATTCCGGATGATTTTTCAGGATAAGCGAAAACTGCTCCAGATAATAGGCGCGGAACAAACCAGGCCGCGTCAGCGTCGTGCGGTAGGTGCCGGGGCGCGACAGGAACCCGAACGACAGACGGTTATCGACGGAAGGGGCTTTTCTGGTCACCACTTCGAGATAAGGATAATGCGCGTGCGCCCGCCCGTCGGTCCACCTTTCCTTCGAGAATTCATGGAAGGCGCATCTCAGGTATTCGACATTGGCGTTGTATATCTCCCCGACCCAGTGAAGGGCTTTTTCGGCATCCCTGAAGCTCTTGGTGGTCATGAGACCATCTTTGATCGGCGCCGATATTTTATGTCCTGTCATCATTTCAGAAACCCGAGGTCAGAATTCAGAAACCAGATTAAAGTTCAGGAATCCCGACAAGGTTTCTGGCATACTCCCTTGCTTTGAAAAGCTGTAGATCCCCTATAGCCTCCCCGATACCTATAGCATGAACCGGCAGTCCCAGTCTTTCCACAAGGGAGACAAGAACGCCACCCTTTGCCGTTCCGTCAAGCTTTGTGACGATCAGTCCGGTTACGTTAACTGTTTTTTTGAACAAGTCAACCTGAGAATGAGCATTCTGACCAACAGTGGCTTCCAGCACCAAAATCGCCGCATGAGGCGCGTCCGGAAGTTTTTTCCTGATGACGCGGATGATTTTTTCCAGTTCCGACATCAGGTTGGCCTTGTTCTGCAGCCGTCCGGCCGTATCGATCATCAGAATGTCGCTGTTATCGGCGATGGCTTTGTCGACGGCTTCATAAACGAGCGCCGCCGCGTCCGCCCCCTCCTCCCCGGCGACGACCCGGCATCCGGCACGCACGCCCCAGACTTTCAGTTGCTCCACGGCGGCGGCGCGGAAGGTATCCCCCGCCGCGATCATCACCTGTTTGCCGGACTGCCTGAACTGATACGCCCATTTGCCGAGGGTGGTGGTCTTTCCCGTACCGTTCACGCCGACCATCAGGATAACGAAAGGCTTCGCGCCTTCGGTCGCAAGCTGTTTTTCGGCGGGGCGCAGGATTTTTTCGATTTCGTTTGCAAGTGCGCTTTTGATTTCATCGATGGAGACTTCCTTGCCGAAACGGTCTTTTGAAATCTCCGCCGCCAGCTTCGCGGCGGTGGCGGGGCCGAGATCGGCGGCGATCAGCAATTCCTCCAGCTCCGCCAGCGTCCCGGCGTCCAGCTTCTTTTTGACGAAAATGTCCGCGATGCCGGAGGAGATTTTGTTCGAGGACTGCGCGATGCCCTCGCGCAGCTTTTTGAAGAGGCCCTTTTCCGACTGCTCCTTTTTCCTCCAGAAAACGATCATCAAATTCTCTTGTCCATATATTCTATACTATAACTGCTGTTTGCCCTGACACCTTTTCGATACCGGCAACAAGCATTTTAAAGCTAATAGATTGATTCTTTCGAGGATTCAACACGGCACCAAGACAACGTGCTCCATCAGTTTTTTGGAATCCATCTGCCAATCTTTCAACCTCAGCAGTGGGACTACCAATCCCATCAGGATTGCGATATGGCTGCTTATTTTGATTAACATTTACTGTAAGACCATAAATGTTTTTTAAAGAATCTAAGTCTCCCAGATACCACGCTTCGAGTTCCTGACAAGCAATCCTGACGAGCGTGTCCGGACGACCGCCGCCAACACATAAATCAACAAGCTTAGCCTTAAGTTTTTTACAATTAGAGCCATCATTGTCCCTGATAACAATAAAACGATCACCAGGAACATTCCAGCCCTTAAGCTTACGAGGAATACTGGCTTCTAAATCTGTTTTACCGTCATGGGGAATACATAGAAATATCAGGCCGGGGAAAAACCGTGGAATAAAAGCCTCCAGAAAATGCTTCATTGAGCGATCTTCAAGCAGAAAAACAATTCTTCTCATTTTAGGCCAACCCCGTCAAATAATCCTTGCTTCCACAAAGCCCCGGGGAGATCGCCTTCTTTAACAAGGTTCACAAGAAGCTGGTTGTCACTCGCACGATGAATTGTTGTATATCCGTTCTTTTTTACAAGCCAGAAAATTTCATCAAGCCTTAATCCGTTTAAAAGATCGGGCGAATGTGTTGATAAAAAAACCTGCCCTCCTTTTTTAGCATAAGCCCTAAATTCTTCTGCCAGTTCGGACAATAATTCAGGATAGAGTTGGTTTTCTGGTTCTTCCACTGCCAGAAGAGGAAATGGTTTGGGATCATTCAATAACACAAGATATGCAAACATTTTAATTGTTCCGTCCGAAACATACTTCGCTATGAAAGGGTCTTTAAAAGATCCATCCTGAAAACGAAGGACGAGCCGTCCATCTGCTGTTGACGTTGCTTCAACATTGTTAATGCCCGGTACGCGTCTCTTCATTGTAGCAAGAATACGCTTAAAAACTTTCCTATCGTTTTCATAGAGATATTGAGCCACCTGCGCGACATTCTCCCCTTGTGTTGATAAATGCTCAGATAGTCCATCCTCCACACTCGGACGCGCTTCTGAAATATGAAAGTCGGAAATATGCCAGTTTTCAATCAATCCTCTAAAATCAGAAACAACCTTAAATTCTTTAAATTGCCCCAAACCCTTAATGGCAAGAATATCTGGTGCATCCAAAACATAGTCCTTACGTTCTTCTTCAATTTCCCCCTTAAAACTACCTTCTTGCCTGTCGAAACCGGCATTGTAGGTTTCTTCATTTGTAATAGCAGAGCCTTTTCCTCTTGAAAAATCAACAAAATGCCATGGCTGACCCTTACTCCCTCTTCTATATTTTAAAATTTCACGAGAGATAAAAGCCTTTCCATCCTCGGCATCGACTTCCAACACATAAGTTGCCAAACGTCCCCCAGTCTCCCGAAATTGGAGAGATATTGATATAGGCCCTGAAGAATTCCTGCTGACCAACTCCTTAAATCCACCTCTCTTATTCACCGCCTTGCTTACGTTATGTGTCAGGGCATCCTTGATAAAACTAAAAACATCAAAAAATGTTGATTTTCCGGATCCATTCGTTCCAACCAACGCAGTCAATCTAGGTAAATTTTTAACCGTCACATCTTTAAAAACACGATAGTTTTTAATCGTAAGCGTTTCAATTTGCATAGCCATATCTGCGCTCCACTCCATAAATTTTGTACTTATGTACTTACTCAAAACCTTATCGTATTTCCTTGTATATCATCCCATCATAGAACCTATTAAACAACCCCCCCCCACCCCCTCCACCCTTACCCCGACAATCTGCCCCGCCGCGGTGTCGTGGTCAATCCTGACCTCGCTGAAGTACTCCGTATGCCCCCTGTTATTTTTTTCGGTCAGCACGGGAACCGTCTTGCCCACCAAGCCGTTCAGGTGCTTGTTCAACTGCCCCTCCCCCAATTCGCGCAAAGCCTTGGCTCGTTCTTTCCGCACCGTTCCTTCCACCTGCGGCATCTTGGCGGCGGGCGTGCCTTTGCGCGGCGAGTAAGGGAATACGTGCAGGAACGTCAGGCCGCATTCCCTCGCGGCGCTGAGGGTGTTTTCGAACATCTCGTCCGTTTCCGTCGGAAATCCGGCGATGATGTCCGCGCCGAAAACGATATCGGGGCGCAACCGCCGCGCCCTAGCGCAGACGGCCAGCAGGTCGCTGCGCGCGTGGCGGCGTTTCATGCGCTTCAAAATCATGTCGTCCCCCGCCTGCATGCTGAGGTGAAGGTGCGGCATCAGGCGCGGCTCGTTTCCGATCAGTTCCCACAAATCCCCGTCGATCCCGGCGGGGTCGAGCGACGACAGGCGCAGGCGTTTGATCTCCGGCGCCGACGCCAGCAGGCGGCGCGTCATCTGCCCCAGCGTCGGGCGTTCCGGCAGATCAGCGCCGTAAGAAGTAATATCCACACCTGTCAGAACAATCTCCTGATAACCTCCCGCAACCAGTTCCCCCACCTGTCCGTCGATGTCTCCCATCGCAACAGAACGGGAAGGCCCACGGCCATAAGGAATGATGCAGAAGGTGCAGCGGTGGTCGCAGCCGTTCTGCACCTGCACGAAGGCGCGCGTATGACCTTCAAGGCCGCCGATCATGTGACCCGCAGTCTCCCTGACCAGCATGATGTCGTTCACCTGCACGCGCGAGGGGGCGGAAAAACTCCACGCCTCCGCTTTCAGTTTCAGGTCGTTGCCGATCACCTGATCGACTTCGGGCATGGCGGCGAAACTGTCCGGATGAACCTGCGCCGCGCAGCCGGTGACGATGATCCGCGCCTCCGGATTCTCGCGACGCGCCCGGCGGATGGCTTGCCGCGCCTGACGCTCCGCCTCGCCCGTCACCGCGCAGGTGTTGATGATAAGGACGTTATCGAGCCCCGCCTTCCGGGCATGCTCCTTCATCACCTCGGTCTCGTAGGTATTCAGGCGGCAGCCGAAGGTGATCGCTTTTATGCCGCATTCCGACTCTTCGCGGGGGGAGAGGTCTTTTGATTCCCGCTGATCGGGAATGGCGCAAAAGCCTCCCTGTCCCGCGTTCCGGGAGCGGCTCCCGCTTGCGCCGCCGCGCTGGCCTAATCTGAGAATAGGCAACAATCAGGCCGCTTTCAGCGCCATATCCAGATCGGCGATAAGATCGTCTGCGTCCTCAATCCCGATGGAAAGGCGGATGAGGCCGTCGCTGATGCCGAGCTTTTCGCGCTGCTCCTTCGGAACGGGGGCATGGGTCATGATGGCCGGGTGCTGGATCAGGCTCTCGACGCCTCCCAGGCTGACCGCCAGCGTGAAGATTTTGCAGGCCGTCAGCATCCGGCGCGCCGCCTCGAGATCGTCGCCCTTGATGACCATCGTTATCATGCCGCCGAAGCCGCGCATCTGCTTTTTGGCCAAAGCGTGCTGGGGATGGTTCGGCAGCCCCGGAAAGTAGACTTTTTCCACCTTCGGATGCTTCTCCAGCCATGCCGCGATTTTCATCGCGCTGGCGGCATGCCGCTCCATCCGCACGTCGAGCGTCTTGACGCCGCGCAGGGCCAGGAAGCTGTCGAAGGGTCCCAAAATGCCGCCGGTGTGGCATGAAATCAGCTTCATGCGCTCGATCAGATCCGCGTTGTCTCCGACGATCACCGCGCCGCCGATGATGTCCGAATGCCCCCCGATGTACTTGGTGATGGAATGCATGACGATGTCGGCGCCGTAACCGAGCGGCCTCTGGCTCCACGGCGTGGCGAAGGTGTTGTCCACCACGTAAAGCAGATGATTCTTTTCGGCGAAGGCCTTCGCCATGCCGAGATCGACCAGCTTCAGCATGGGGTTGGTCGGCGTCTCCACCCAGAGCATCTTCGTGTTGGGGCGAAGCGCGGCAGCGAGGGTTTCCGGCTTCGTCATATCGACGTAAGTGACCTCCAGCCCCGTCGACCGCTTTTTGATATTCTCGAACGTCGCGTAGCAGCCGCCGTAGATGTCGTCCGTGGCGATCATGTGGGAGTTTGCCGGAAGCAACTCGAGAATCGCGCATACGGCGGTCATGCCGGAAGCGAAGGCGTATCCCGCCGTCCCACCCTCCAGATCGGCGAGAACTCTTTCAAAGGCATGGCGCGTGGGATTTTCTATGCGCGCATAGAAATAGCCTTTATGTTCACCGGGGGCGATCTGCGCGTAGGTGGACGTCGCATAAATCGGCATCGATACCGCGCCCGTCGTCGGGTCAGGCGATTGTCCGGCATGTATGCAGCGCGAGGAAAATTTCAGTCCGGAACTGTCGTGTCTCATTTTTCTGATA
>JAZDGQ010000023.1:0-29056 GCA_043806835.1 Pseudomonadota bacterium
TCACCGATCTGTCCGTCCGGGCTCGGGCTCCGCCCTTCGCCCGGACGGACAGATCAACTCAAGACTGGCGGCATGATGTCAAACAACAGATCGTAGCTTATCCGCGCCGCTAAACTGTCCGAAGAAGTGAAGCCACCTCAACCAATGATGATCGCCATGATCAGAGTCTTCGTCGCCACGGAAACGGCGGTTTTCAGGGCTTCGGACTTGATGACGCGGCAGGCGTTCAGCCAGTCGCGCAGGTCACGGACGTCGACACCGGCGTTCTCGTCGCCGAGACCGACTTTTGCCAATGCTTTCTCTGCGCCCTTTTCGGCAGCCTCTTCGAGAAGGGATTGCAGTTTTTGTAATGTAATTTCTTTCATCGCGATTCTCCCGGATATGCGGGTTGTTTGGGTAACGGCCCATCATCGCCATTCACGATGGCGCGCAGATCGGTCACGTAATCCCACCAGTCGCTTGGAAAAGGCATCCCCGCTTTGACACAACGGAGGGCTACAAGGTCTGTGACGGTCAAGGCATCTAAAGCCTGGTTTTTCAAAGCGGCTTTGACTACCGCTGTACGTTCGATATTGCGTTTTTCAGCATGAGCGTCTCCTTCAGCGTTGGAAATCCATGTGCTGCCTATATAGGCCCAACCACCACCGATAAAATTCGGAGGGAGACTATCGACGTCCAGCAAGATGGCTGTGTCCTTCGTCACGATGGACGACCGCCAGCCTTTTCCTTGTGCTCCGGCCTTGTCCAGGACAAGGTCGTCCCCGGCGTAGAGCACGACATCATCTTCTATACGTTTTATTATTTTCATGTTTCCTCCTTTAATAGACGATGTCTTCGATGGCTGTGTTCAGATAGGCGCTGACGCCGGAATAGGTGGATAGAATTCTTCCGGGAGATAGCGCGCATAGGCCATGTCCTGAATTCCCCATGGCGGCTAGGTCGACAGCAGTTGGGGGTATTGCCACAGTATTTGCAACTGTGTCTGCAGTGACAATAAGGGATTGCAGAGTCGCATATGATCCAATCGCATAGATCACGAAGGCTTTTGTGCTTGAGAGCGCGATTGCCGAAGTCTCATTAGCAGCAAGAGTATAGAACGATTTTAAAGCGCCTGCCGTGATGGCGCTGCCCGATACGCTCAAAACCACCGCTTTCACAGATGTGCTTGAGTCCACATAGAAACACAGCACTTTTGTGCTGCTGAGAGCGACGGGGGAAGGAGGGTAGTTAATGACAGTGGAAGCCGAGATATTGGTCAGGGCGGTATTTGTTGTGATGGTGCTGCCCGAAACATCAAGAATCATTGCCGCCAAATATCCGGAAGTACCGCCATAGGTAATCATTGCCTTTGTGCTGGATAGGGCAACGATATCGTTTGCGTCTGACCCAGCAGAAGAGAGCACCGTGACGGCTGTCCCCATGCTGAGTGTAGTGCCGGACACATCGATAATGACGGCCTTATGCGCTGTGCCGGTGTTTGCAAAGAAAGCGCATATCGCCTTGGTGCTTGATAGAAGGGCAAGGTGGCAAGTACCTGGGGAGCCGGAAGCGACAACGTCATAGAGGGTATTGACGGTTATGGTGCTGCCCGAAACGCTCAGAACACAGCCACGAATTTTCACGCTTGTCACGCCGCGATATATCATCAAAGCGGAAGTGCTCGTAAGAGCAACAACCTCGGTATCTGGACTATTTTCCGCACTGATAGAAACGGGCGTGCCTGCCGTGATTATATTCCCTGACACATCCAAAATAACGGCTTGGGCGAAGTTGCTGGTGCCGCGATAAACGGCAATTGCCTTTGTGCTCGTCAGCATGGCGACAGATGAGTTGACGGTGCTCGTGGCGTTCACAACCGTCGCGGTGTGGTGAAGAATATAAGAAAGATTGCTGCCGTCATAACTATGATTCCCGACAATCCAGACGCCTGCGGCGGTGGAAATGTCGGAGCAAAAGAATGTCGCAAATTGTCCTGGAGCAAGAATGGCTTTCGGCGTCCCCACATTATCACAGACGGGAAAGCTATATGTTGTCCCTGAGTTATAGACAGCAAAAAGAGGCCCGCCCGCCGTCAGCGTCGTTGCATCCGGCAGCGTTACTTTTTTATCCACAACCGTCATGGCGACGTGTTGCAGGCGGTTGCTGGATGACGTAAGAGTGATATCGGAAGAACCGGACGTCGTGGTCGCCCCGCCGTTACTGCCGCCGGAAGACACCGTCGAGGGATTTAGAAGAACAAAGTTTGTGCCGTCGTAGACGAGTCTGTAAATCCCTGTCGTCAGCATGGCGTTTGAGGCGGGGTTCGTCCCGTCCAGCAGCTTGATGTTCTTCGCCGCCAGACCATTGACCGCCAGTGTGCATGCGCCGGTATTGGCATTGGCGGGTTTCAGTTCGACGCTTTGCCCGGAGGCATAAGCCGTGATGGCCGGTGAAGGTGCGACGGCGTAGGCATTCGCGGAGCCCGTATCAGCCGCATAGTTGAGATTTTGCAGCGGCAGCGGACTTGGATTGATCAGGATAAAGTTTGTGCCGTCATAGACCAGGATATAGAGACCTGTCGCGACCATGGCGTTGGCGGGAAGGTTGCCGCCGTCCATCATTTTAATGCTTTTCGCAGTAAGGCCGCTGACCGCCAATGTGGAGGCACCGGTGTTCGTGTTGGCGGGTTTCAGGGTGACGGCCTGCCCGGTCGCATAGGCTCCGATGGCGGGAGACGGTGCGACGGCGTAAGCGTTTGCAGAACCCGTGTCTGCAGCATGGTTCAACAATCTTAGCCCCGCCGCGCCATGATAGGTTTCGACGGCGTTGGTTGAAGCGTTTATAGAAGCAAGCACAATCCAGTCAGTGCCATCGTACACTTTGAGAACCCATGGCGTGGCCGCATCATCCAGCCAGACAATTCCCGCCTCCGCATAGGCGGGAGCGGTCGATCCCTTGTGATGATTGAGTATCGCCTTTTTTCCATCGTTGTCGGCGTTTCTATAGGCCAGTCCGGACTGGTTGGCTCCAATCGTGGGAGTTGCTTGCGTCATTTATGATGCTCCTTATGTTTTCCCGTAGCCCTTGGCGAGATAATCGAAACTTCTTGCAACGCCGGTTCCGGCACTGTTGAAGAAGCGGATCGTGAAACCGGTCGGGCTCTGGTCGGTAACGGTAAAATAGTCCCCGGACGCCATGTTGTTGCCGGTGACGCCGATGACCGGCGTCGCCTTGAAGGCATGGAGGAAGATGACGTTTGATCCACCTGTTTCCGACAGCAATGCACGCTGGGCGTCTGTTCTGTCCGGCATATCCACTTGCACAGACAAGGACGATATGACGGGGGTGACCCCCGTTTGCAGACTGGTCAGAAGACACTGAAACTGGAACGCTCTCGCCGTATAATCGCCGATGACGAAGTTCTTCCATGTGCTCCATACGGGGGCGTCGGAAGGATCGTCATCCGTGGTTCTCACCTGAAGCAGGACGGTATATGTGGAGGGATCGACATCCAGATCGAAATCTTCAAGAAGGTCCACATTGACGATGGTATCGATGTTTTGTGATAAATCGACGCCGATGACGGAAATGCTGGCGGTCAGTTTGGAAGTATAAATGTCCCCCAGGTCAAGTGTTTCCGCGAAAACATAGGCTCCGGATGTCGCCAGACCGGAATCTCCCATATCGGCGTTGAGGACATCGTCTATATTTTCCCAGTCGTCTATTGAGTCAGCCGGGCCGAGCGTCAGCAAACCGTCATTTTGCACGGTATGATCTTTGGCACCTGAAAAATCAGGAGCCTCGCTCAGGACGGCGACAGCGTTCAAACCCTCCAATTCGGCGATTGTGGAGATCGCTTTTGTCTCTTGCGCGCTTTCGCGCCCGCCGGAATCAACGGCCTTGATCAAATATGTGCCGACAAGCGCCGGTACGGAAACGGAGGTGGCCGGTGCGGAAACTTTCAAAACCAGATCGACGGAGCTTGCCCAGGTAGCTTCGCCTGCCGTGTCTGGCGAGAACTTTATCCTGTAATAACTGAGGTCAATACTGGGGACGGCGTCCCATGAAAGATGAGCTGTTCCGCCGTTGACATTGACGGTGAATCCAGTGACCTCATAGGGGAGTCCTGTTGCCCCGATCACGTTCTGGTTGGCGATAACGGTCGCTGTGGACGTCATGCCGAAGGCGTTCTTATACGTCAGGCTGATGTCGTAATATTCTTCCGCTTCGACGTCGATGATCCTGATTTGCCCGTTTGCTTCAATGAAACTGGCCGATCTGAAACCGCTTTCACCTGAAGCCTTTATCCGCACATCGGGAGACAGGGGCGTGGGATAGATAGGCGGCGCTAGCATCAGCGTGATCGTCGCGGAGAAAGAGCCGTCCGGGTTGCGGATCAGCACTTCCTCGCCCGTCTGTATGCTCATGACAACGGGTGCTGGCGGCCTTTTAAGGTCAGCCGGAACGGTGATATGGCTGTCATAGGCGGGGATCGTGCCGGTATCAGCGGTGTGCACCGCTGGCGCGGCATCGACACAGGTAATGCGCGCCGTCAGGTCGGATTGCGGCTCGATGCTTTTGACGATGCATTCGATGCTTTCCTGGCCGGACTCTCCAAAGAGGGCAAGGTCGCCAAGTCCGGGAGCTTCCTCTAGGCCGAAAGGAATAGTGAAAGAAAGCGTTTTTGTCGATCCGGGCGCTGCAAAAACCTGTTCGACCAGGCTTGTCCCGTCGGCCTTCCGGATGCGGACGGCGTAGGTTTTGCCTGACTCGATAAAAAAGGTATCGTCGACCGTGATGGCGGTCACGTTTTCGCCGTCATCGGCTATGTTCTTGATCCGCGCCGATCCCAGGCCGACCAGCAGCACGTCATGCGTCAGGCGGATCAGGTCGCCGCGTGTGCAGACGATATATTCAATATCGGTATTGAAGCTGAAAACTTCAGGCCGGAGACGGGCGGTGGCGATATGATAGCGCCCGTCCTTCCATGCCTGTGCCGGATCAGTCACGCCCACCAAGTCCATTCCCTCGAACTTTGTGGCGTTTTCCGCGCTATAGCCATCGTCATAGACGATCCGTTCGTCGGCCTGCCAGTCCTTCCCCCGGTTGATAAATTTGACGCGAAACCCATGCGGCAGATCGGGGAAAGCCTTTTCCGCCTGAAAACCGAAGCTGTTGCGCGGCGTAAAATGCTGCGCCGGGACGTCTTGCGGCTTGTCCTGTACGATGCGCCATTTTCCATCGATAACGGCGGGACTGGCACGGCCCGCTGCTGCGACGTCAGCCAGAAGATCGTGCAGGCTTAGTTGCGCGTCAACGACATAATTGAATTCACGCCCTGCAGCGGTGCAGTCCTCATGCCATTGCTGCAGAGCGCCCAAATCAAGACGGCTGTTTTCCAGGGCGCGGGCATTGGCATTGCCTTGCAAAATCTCCCGGTAGATAGAAGCCGGGTTGGAAGTCGTTTGTTCCACCCATTCCGCGCCGTTCCAGTCCGGCAGGATGGAATGCACCACGCCGCTGAACTGATCGACCACGCCATTGAGCTGATCCGTCGCCTTGATGCGCAGCACCGTCATGGCGAGTCCGGGTATTTTGACCGGGTTCTCGTTGCGGATAGAGCGTAGCGCCGTCCAGACGGTCTCATCGATGATCGTGTCGCTGGTTGAATCCGCTGTTACGCGGCGCAGGCGCACGTCATATTTGCCGCGCGTGACTTTGAAGCGCAGTCCTTTGCGGATGGCCGTTCCTTGTTTGGCCGTAATTTGAAGCGCGGGCGACGTCGTACCGGCATTAACCCAATCCGTTGTGCCTGCCGGGGCGTATTCCACCCCGGTTTCGACGGTATGATTGTCTTTCGCACCATTGCTTTTGTATTGGGCAAGGCCGCGCGGAAAGGTGACATCGACGCTGATCTCATCGACATTATCTTCCGTCGTCCTGATTTGCCATCCCGCCGTGTTCGTCAGGGTGATGGAAAGGTCGTTCTGGTTGACCTGGTTCGTGAACAGCGTCAGCGGTTCGTCGTCCGGATATCCTTGACGGGTTTCCGTCTCCACGTCCGTGAAGGATGACAGCGCCGTGTCGCCGATTTTAAGATCGCTGATCTCCAGAGGGCCGTAACCCCAGACAAAGAGCATCCGAAGATACTGTTCGTTCCCGACGATCTCGGTGAACGGCAGCGCGCCGTAAGGCGGCATCATCCGGTGACGTCCCAGCGGGCGCGGGATTGCCGAGAAGCGCAGAAGCTGGTTTTTGCCGCCGGTGATAAACTGCGTGGGTTTTTCTGTAACGCTGGCAACGCTGCCGGATGCCTTTTGCTTTGACGGCGGGGCGATGGCGTTGATGGCCAGCCTGCCCACCACGCCCACAATACCCGTGGCTATGGAAAGACCGGATACGCCGCCCACGGTCCAGGAGATCAGCCCCGCAGACGTGGCCGTGGCGAGGCCTGTCGCCGTTGCCAGCGAGGCCCCAAGGGCGGGAGCCGCCACCATGAGGGCCAAGGAAAGGACGGTCGCAATGGGGTTTTTACCGCCGCCTTTGCCGGGGACGACACGGATGGTGACGATGGTGCCGGGTTTGGGGCGAACGCAGAGCCATTTGTCCTGCGGGATATAATCCCCATTCACAAACGCATGCGCCAGTCCCACGGAGGCGCGAGGGATGGCATGCAGCACCATCTCGGCGATTGTCCAGCCGCACGGAACCTGCTCCTTGATATTGCGGACGCGAAAAGGCTCCGGGCAGGCTGTCAGCCAGACCTTGTCATTGCTTTGCTCCATAACGGTAAAACCCTGTGACCCTCAAACTCCAGCGGGCGCTTTGATAACTGTCGAGTACGCTGCCGATGCCGATTTCCGCGTGCAGCATGCGTCCCGGTTCGATGACAAGACCTACATGAATGGGCTGCCCGCGCATGCGCAAGACGACGACATCGCCCAGACGCACATCGTCAGGCTTGATCGGAATCCACCACTTGCGTTCCTCTTCGATAAGAGGTGCAAGCTGATCCTCCCTCGTCGTGCTGTCGTAGTGCGTGGCATAGGACGGCAACGAGATGCCAAACTGTTCCGCCATCGTCAGCCGGACCAGCCCCCAGCAGTCGACGCCCTTTCTGTCCCGACCATGCTCTTTGAAAGGTAAACCGATGTAATGGCCTACCCAGATGGGGATGGACATGGTAAACCTGTGTTGAATTATATTTCTGATGGAGTGTCGAAAAATGAAAGAGACAGAATTGGCCGCCTATTTGCTATTTTTTGCGAGATTTGAATACGCATTGACTCGATCTGGTTTTTTTGAAACAAAAAGACCAATAAATAACGATGGGTCAATTAAAGCGGTTGTCTCCAATTGGGACGCCTTTATCAAAAAACTTCCAGATGGTTTTTACAAGTCTATAAAAGACGACATCTCAATGCAGGAAATTTTTAAAGATGGTGGCCCTAAGATATGGGCGCAGCAAGGCGATGATCCATCAAAGTTTCATTCCGATACCCCAATAACAGATGTTTCGACTTTGATATATGCTTGCAAGCATATAAGGAACAATATTGTTCATGGTGAGAAGCTCGAAAGAGATGCTGCAAGTGTTCAAAGGAATCAGCAACTGTTAAGTGAAGCTCAGCATATCCTTTGTTCTGCGATGAAGGCTGTACCTGCCGTTGATAGTGTATTTCAGGATATTTCTCGAACTTGATTAAAACAGCCCCGGAAAATCAGCTGGTGAAAACACCCGCGCCGGATAAGGCTCGCCGATGAACTCCTCCAGCGTCAGATCGCCCTCGACCGTGAGCTGGTCGTAGGTGATGTTGGAGAGGCGAAAATCAGGAAATTCTGCTTCAATCGTATTTGGTGCCACCGCCATGACGATCTGAATCGTCACGAACGGCGTGGAGCTGATGCTGCGCACCGCCAGTACAATCTCCCGGCTGATATTGTCGATGCGCAGTTTTGCGCGCGGCGGGCGGTCGTCGACGTCGTCGGGCAGGACGACCTCGAAGGGATAAGCCAGAAAAGTCTCTCCGTTGCTGACGATATCCTTGCCGCTGCTGTTGACGCGGATGGGAGCCGCAAGATCGGGGTGGCTTAGGGCGATCAGAACGACAAATTCCTGTTCCGTCTCTTGGGCGTAGACGGCCTGTTTCAGCTCGGCGCTGACGTTCCTGCTCATGGCTGCACCTCAAATCTCAAGGAAATCCGCCAGCGTCCGGGGCCGAAATACTGCCGCTGCGGCGGCCCTGAAAACACCACCTCCAGCGTGCCGGTTTCGTCGTTGCCGGGTTCCGGCAGGTTGAACGGCAGGGTCTCCTGGACGGTCTCCTGAAAGAACGACGCCAGATCGTCCCATTGCGCCGTCGTCATAATCATCGACCCTGAGATCGTGCGGATATTCGCTGTCGTCTTGCGGCGGCGTTTGGGCGGCCCGGCATCCATCTGCGTGACAATCACGTTGTCGGGCAACGCGTCGCTATAGTCAGCGGTCAGAAACCGCTGAGGCAAAGTTGAAGGCCAATCTGTCATTGCTTACCTTGAGGCGAGACCGCCGAAACGGGACAGCGCGCGGGACGACCTTGATCCGGGATCGCTGAACAGTTTTGCGTTCATTTCATCAAGCTGGACGATCAGGTCGCGTCCTCCCGCCGTGTTCTGGCGTTCTTCTGCTGTGACTTTCGCGCCGGTGTTGTTGTTGATGATCACGTTCATCGCGCCACCGCCCTGCATGGTAACGGGGATGGTGCGTCCGTCCGGCAGCGGAACATAGGCTTCCGGCCTGCGCCCTTCGCCGAACAGTGCCAGTTGGGGGCTGGATGCGATGCCGCCGCTGGCGTAGCGGCGCAACGGCAAAGCTCCCTGCGGTGTCATGATGCCACCCTGTTCGAAGGGCAGCAGCTCGGTGATAAACTTTCCAAAACCGCCGCTTTCAAGACTGTTGAACAGCGGCTCCGTGATGGATTTTCGCACCATCATGCGCGTGATGTCGTCCATGACCGAGGTGACCAGATCGCCCAGGGACTTGAAGCTACGCCCGCCGCTTTTAACCAGTTCGACAATCACATCTTCTGTTTTCGTCATGGCGTTTGTGAACGCCTCTTCGATGGCGGAGGCCGTATCTTCCGCGCGTTCCCGGTAGGCGTGGAACGCGCGCAGGGCTCCGGCTTCCGCGTCCTTGCGGGCGGCGAGCAGGTCTTTTTCCGCATCGGCCACGGCGCGGTTGTAGGTTTCCTGGCTGATCGTGCCCTGTATCAGCAGGCCTTTCAGCCGCTCCAGCTCGGAGGCATAAGATTCCGTGGCCGTCTCGGTCGATTTGGTGACTTGTTTCGCTTCGTTCAGGATGGCGTTGAGTTTTTGTTGCGCCTCGGCTTCGGCCTGTCGCTTCGCAGCTTCAAGCGCCGGTTTCTGGATGATGTCGATCTGACGGTGGGCGACGGCTTCCGCCTGCCGGAGGGCGTCATCGATGGCGGTGTTGTTGCCGCCATCCTTTTCCCGCAGGGCTTCCAGCCGCTCCTTGGTCTCCACCAGCTCACGGTTGACCTTGGCAATCCTTTCGGCGGGCTCTGTCGCAAGCCTGTCCAGCGTTTCGTCAAGCTTCTTGCGCTGTTCGGAGAGAAGCTCCGTCCGTCTGTCGCGCGCGGCTTGTTCTCTTGCCGCATCGGCCTTGTTCTGTTCTTCGGCGATGGCTTTCGCGTTCGTCTTGGCATCCGCCAAAACCTTGTCCAGTTCGGCGCGCAGCTGGGCGACGCGCGCCTCCTGTGCGCCGATCAGCCTGTCGTTGCTGTAAGGAGAATTCTTTCGCAAGTCCTCCAGGCGGTCTTCGGCATTCAGTATTTGTTTGTTGAGGCCGAAGACTTTTTCGCCGAAGGTGTCTTCCTTTAAAACATCACGGACGCTTTCAATAGCGATGGAAAGGCCTTTCAACGCCGTCTCGGCTGAACCCGACACGATGCGGGTCTTTCCGATATCCTTGAGAAGATTATCCCAAGCGTCGCTCAGACGGTTCGTGGCTCCGGTCAGACCTTTGGTTTCCGCCGCTCCGGCACCGCCGACACGCTGTTCAAGGACATCAAGAACGATTTTTTGCGCCTCAGCCTGACGTCCTGTTTCAGCAAGGCTTTCGATCAGTTCGCGCTGGGAGGCGGTAAACTTGATCCCGACCCTGGTCAGCGCGGACAGTCCGTCGACCGGGTCTTCGAGCGCCTTGCCGAGCTGCGTCACGCGACTGTTCAGGTCGCCGCCGAAAACAGCCGCCATGTCCTGTGCCAGGCGAAGCGTGCGGGTGAAGGTGTCTCCGGCGACGGAGCGGAAGGTCGCCAGCACCGCCGCCGCGTCCTGCACCTGTTCGGCGGTCGCCAAGGTGGAGGCTTCGATCAGGTTGGCGGAAGCCGCGATCTGCCGGGCGGTAAGGCCGGAGGCGTTTCCGGTCGCTTTCAAAACGGCCTCAAGCCGGTTGTAAGAGCGTTCGGCTTCTTCCGCCGCCTGGATGCTTTCCTTCAGGCCGAAAACGATGCCCGCCAGCGCGACGCCTGCCGCGAGTCCGGCAGGACCGATGACGGAAAGCGCCGACCCCAGCGGCCCCAAACGTCCGGTCAGGCTGGTGACGGAGCCCCTGACGTCGTTCGCGGCTGCGTTGATCGCCAGCAGCGTGCGCGAGGTGGGCTGGCCCGCCAGCTCGATTTTCTTGAGAGCTCTCTCGCCGCTGTCGCCGATCTCGCGCAGCTCCGCCTTGACCTTACCGCCATCCAGAACCGTCAGGCGTATGGCCAGATTGCGTTCGGTCACTTGTTTTGGGTCTCCGCTTCCATGCGTTCGTTCAGGGCAGTAACCACGCCTGCCTCGCAGGCGGGAAGAAGTTCGGCGGCGCTCTGGCAGCTATAGCCAAGAGCCTTCGCCATTTTGAGATAAGCGTTAAAATCCATACCGATCACTGTCGTCTGGCTGAAGCGAAGCTGCCCCGCACATCTCTGCGTAACATCCCAAGCCTGCCAGCCCTCGATTGTTTGCGGTTCATGCGCCAGATAGGGACAAAGCTCTCCCGTCGTGCCGGGTTTTCCTTCCGCGCAGGGAAGTTTTTCCTCATGGCAGTTATTGCAATATTGCGGCCCGCCGCCGAAATGCCATTTACAGCGGGCCGTCAGCCGTTTTTTTCCTGCTCCAGCAGCAATGCGGGCGTGAGGTAAAGGCGCTCGAAGGCTTCGGAAACCGGCCAGAGATCGAGAAGAGCGCCTACGGTCTCAGGCGTCACCGGCGCAGGGTTCCCGTCTGGATCGCCGATGCCTTTCCATTCCAATATGGCCAGCCGTCCCAGATGCCGGATCAGGGCAGAGGCGCGCTCGATGTCGTTCTCAATGTTCTCTTTGAGCGTGGCGGCGCGCGCGGCCATGATAAGAGCCGTTGTGGCCGGGCGCACGTAAAGGCTAACGCCGTCAAGAAGATTGATCCAGTAAGGTTCGCGTTTCAGGTTGAGAGTGATCATGCATAGGTCTCCACATCATTTTTGAGTACAATGGTCAGCATGCGCGCGGGGCTTGTGGCCTTCGCCGCCTGCCAGTCGAAACCAGCCTGTACGCCGCCAGGACCGCTGATGGCGAGCTTGGGTTTGGGGAGATAGACTTCGTGCGCCGTAAAGATCAGGGCGTTGTCTGCGTCTATCGTGTAGGCAAATTCCAGCTCTATCGGCGTGTTGTCTGTCGCGGCATCGATCAGGGCGGTATCCGCGAAACGCACGTCGATATTTCCCGTCAGGGCGGCGATGGTGGGGTCTGCGCCATCGATCTTTCCGTCCGACCGGATGGTTTCGATGCGCTCAAGATTATTGCTGTAAGTCAGTTGCGCGCCGGTCACATTGCCGAGCGCGGAGCCGTCCTTTTTGACCGACCCTTGAAACTGGTTGAATCGGGTAAGCGTTTCAATCGTGGGCGTGCCGCCGCCGGTTGTACCGGCGCGTTCTTCGTCCTGGGCGATGCAGTTGAGTGTCGCGTTCGCCGCGCCAGACCGGGAAAAACCGAGCTGAATGGAATTAACGCGCACGCCAGCGTTCATGAAATAGGCCGGAATATCCGGCATGCCGACTTCCAGAGCAAGACTTGGCAGGCTGGCCGCGCCGGAAACGAAGGTGTGGACATAGGGGCCGGTGCCTGTCGTGACCGGCGCGCCAAACAGGGCCTTCAGCCAATGGCCAAAGTTGCGAAGGTCAACGGGAACGACCACGTTGCCCTCGACCCGGATGACATCACGGATGGGCTGACTGGGATCGCGTCCTTGACCCAGCAGATCGGAAGCGATCAGCCCCTGTTCCGAGCCAAGATCGCTCGATACAAAAGGAAGTTTGATATAATTGCCGGACGGGGGTGTGCCGTAAGCGCTCTCAAATTTTCCCAATAGGGATGCGTTGGCGCCATATGCGCGTGCCATGTTGTTCTCCTGTTTTTGTGGTTAAGCGAGGGGATCGGTCGTGGTGTAGATCAATTCGACAGGCACGACCGCGCCCTTGATTTGTGCAGCGCCTTCGACGGCCAGTGTCGAGGTGTCGGGCGCGAAAGCCGTTACGCGGTCACAAAGGCCGCCGAGCGTCCTGTCACTGGCAATCGCGATGCCGATAGCCTGCAGCAAGTCATCAAGGGCTGCGTCACGCTCATCGGCGGTTCCTTTTTGCACCAGAATTTCGAGCTGGGCGCGGTGTTGCCAGTAATAAGAAAGCGGTGAAAGCAGGATTTCCGGCTCTCCGGGTTCTCCATCTCGCAGGATCAGTAGTCCTCCGGAGGGGATTTTTTCCGGCAAGACTTCGTTGCGCAAGGTTTTGACCGAAGGGATTTCTTCTAGGACAGAAAACAGCGCCTGTAATATATTTTCACGTGCTGTCATGATTTTACTTCATCTGGCCAGCTCGCCACCACAAGGCTTGGCAGCTTTCCGATCCATTTTTTGGCAACACTATCAATATCAAAACGTTTTTTCAGCCTGACTTCCGGCACTAGAATGAACATGACGACAGTCGCAAGGCCGCGCCCGGTCTTGAGAGCTCGGTTGCTGGCGACCTTCGCTTTGCCTTTCTTGGTGACCCGGAAATTATCCACCACCAGCAATCCGACACGGCGCGCGCCCTGTGGGGGGACGTAACGAAGCGGAATACCCGCTTCTCCAAAGTCGGCAGGCGTCAGTTTCTTGTTGTTCCTGCGGATGACAAACTGAGTCGGGATGGCTAGAAACCGTCCCTGCTTGCTGCGAATGGCAGCGCCCTTTGCAAAAGCGCCGATAATTTCTGGTGCTTTCGTATAGACGAAACCAGCCGCATTGATGCTGAGGCCACCGCGCGGGTAAACCTCTCCGCGCCAGCTTTTTGCCAGCCTGTCACCGAGACCTGCGCCGGTGACCTGTCCTCGCAGCTCCGCTTTTAGCCCCTCTGTTGCCTGGGTGATGCCCTGACTGACGGCTTTTTCCGCTGCCTTGAGCTCCTGCGCCATGATTGCCTTGAGGTTTCCGGTAATGGCGGCAGTCAGTTTCACAGCGGTCTCACATCCAGCGTCCAGACAAGATGATCTCTGTCGGATTTTGGCTCGGATTGAACAACATATATAATGTCATCACAGGTCAGTTGATCTCCCACGGCGGGTTCCGGCACGTCCAGAGACCGCACATCAAAAAGCGTGGTCGAAACATGCAGTTGCCCTTCGCCGAAACCCACCACCGTATCTGGCTGTTTGGAAATCAGCCGCACCGGATAAGGTGCGGATGCGCCAACAGCCAGATAGGCGGCGGGTTTGCTCAAAACCGGATCGGTAAAGAGCTGGTCGATCATGCCGGGAAAGGACATTACGTCCGCTTCGCCTTGATCAGCGTGCGCGGGCGGGTACAGATCGGCAGCGGGTTCGACTGCGTGTGCAGCTTGACCCAGCGTCCGAACTCCTGGTCAATCGCTTGCTTCGCGTAGCGCGGCAGGCCAAGAGTGTTGACCGTTTCCACAAAGTCGGCAGGAGCGTTGTATTGCCGGAACAGCCCCGGCACCCCAACAGGGAAGAAATGCGCCTTGTTGTCGGGGATGAAGCTGCCGCCGGAATTTCCACCGTAGTATTCCTCGAAAACGATCCCGGCGTATTCCACTGCCTTGCGGGCATGTCCCTCGCGCAGGAATGCGCTTTCCTGGTACCGGCGATAGGATTCCTCGACTTCGGGGTGCGTCACGAGGTCGTCGAAGAAGCTGGCCGAGCAGAAGGCGTGGACGTAATTGAAGGAAGCGCCGCCAAGCTCGTCGGCGATCTTGCGAGTCACGTCGTGGCATTTTTTCTTGACGGCACCAGCGGCGGGACTGCCATTGTCGAGGTCGAAGTCGATCTCCGTATGCTGGGACACGCCGAACTCGGTGAAGAGATCGTAGAGCACTGTCGATCCGTCGGCATCGAGAATCTGCCCCTTGACCGCGCCGATGCGAAGATGCTCTAGCGTAATGTCGTGCCAGCGCACCATATCTTTGAGACGTGTGTTCACAATCGTCTGCACGGTGGCAAGCTCGTTCGACCGCCCCAGCACGTTGCGGTTCTGCACCTCGTCGGCCAAGATCGTATCTTCCAGCGTCAGATGCGGCACGGCCAGAGACCGGGCTTTACGCTTGTTAATCTTGTTCTGGACGGCAGGCGCGCCGCGCGGCGTGGTCGGGATCAGGCTGAGCTTCCCTTCGGCTTCCTCCAGCATGACTGTCGTCGTGCTGACGCCGGTCTCCTCGAAGATGCCGAGCCGTCCGGCCTGGCCGGGCAGATAGGGCAGTTTGTTGATGGTGTCGGTGAGAGAGATCACCGAAAACGCGTCGTTGTTGGAAATATCAAGGGCTTGCATATTGGCGTCTCCTTATCGTGCGATGATGGTTTGGGTTTTGAGCTGGGCGAGACCGGTGGCTTTCTGGTTGGTGTCGGCACCGGAGAACCAGATCAGCTCGGCCTCGTTCACCTCTGCATGTCGAGCGATGATGACGGCAGGCGTATCGCCCGCAGTTGCATCGACGGCGTCCAGGGCAAGGGCGGCAGCCGTCTGCGATCCGTCCGTGTTGGCAGGGTTATATTCCTTGTATTTGCCTGAACCCGCCGCGACGGTCACGGTGAAGCGGTCGCCCGCCGTAAAGTCCGTACCGCCATCGGAGATCGTGAAATTGACGGGTCCCGCAAAAGCGGAGCCCACCAGGGCCCGCCCGACGATGACGCCTTCCGGGTCTTCGACCGCGAAGGTGCCGCCATCGGTTGCGGGCTCAATGCACACGACTTGGTAAACGCCGGGCTGTGCCGTGGCACCAGCCGAGACCGTGCCGATGGTGCCATTGCCGGTATTGCCCGACACGGCGGCCCCTGTCGCGGTGCCGACCGTCACTTTACCCAGCACATGGCCGGGCTTGAGGGTTTGGCCGGAAAGGACGGTCACGGTTTCGCGCGACAGCGTTCCTTCGGCTTCCGTTACAATAAATTCGGCCTTGTGCTGGCCTTCGATGAGTTCAGTCATGGATTAGTGCTCCTTCTTTGCGTTGCGGCGCTCATAGATCGCCGCCGTGTCGATCTTTGTTTCCGCGTTGGGGTTGGTGTTGGCGGGGATTTGTCCGGCGATGACTGCCGCGTCGGCCTGGGCGGCTTTCGCATCCAGAAGCGCCTTGCGCACTTCTGCGACCGGCACGGCTTTTGAGATGAACGGGATAGCTTTATCTTGCATACTGGCCAGCGCACAAAGCTCATTCACCTCGGCGACATAGGCCATAGCCTCGACCTTTGCTTCGGCCTTGAGGGCGGAAAGGTCCGGCATCGACTGCTCCAGTTCTTCGCGGGTTTCGGGATTATCCATGGTCTTCTTCTCCTTTGTTTTGAGTTGGTGGATTTTAGAGGGGGGTGATCGTGAGACTTCCAGAGAGAGCGCCGCAAGCGCTTCATTGAAACTTCCATTCACATCGGCAAGTCCGGCTGTGAGCGCATTTTCGCCGAAATAAAGGCCAGCTTCCGTTGCTTTGATCCTGTCTGCGCTGAGGCCGCGCATGCGCGCGACAGTGGACACAAACATGCTATAAAGCCTGTGGACTTCCGTTTGCAGTTCCGTGCGGGCTGGGTCGCTCAGAGGTTCGTGCGGCGAGAGGTCATTCTTGCGGTCGCCCGCGTAAATCGCCGTATAGGTCAGCCCCGCGTTTTCCTCGGCCTTGCTCTGGTCGAGGTGGACGGCGATTACTCCGATGGAGCCGACGCCGCCTGTACGCGGGACATATATTTTCTCAGCCGCCGCCGCGAGAGCGTAGGCTGCCGAGAAAGCATCCTCGTTGGCGACCGCCCAGATTGGTTTAATCTTTCTCGCGGCGTAAATTTTCTCAGCAAGGTCAAACACGCCGCCCGCTTCGCCGCCGGGGCTGTCTATGTCGAGCAGTATGGCTTTGACGCCGTTATCTTTGAGCGCCATGGCCAGGGTGTCTTCAAGCGCGGCATAGCTGGTAAGACCGCTTTGTGCGTCAAGACCGGAAGCGCGCCGTACCAGCGTACCGAGGATGGGGACGACGGCAATGCCGTTCGACGTTACTTCATATCCGCGCTGGGCTGTTTTGATGCCGAAAGGAATCGACTCTCCCTGCAGGCGCGGGATCAGCACGCCCAGGATCGTATCGAGCTTGGCGCGCGAGATCAGGAGCGGTGTGTTGAACACCCGCCCGGCAATGTGAGGCAAGAGGGTCATGTATTTCCTTCGTCGGTTTTGTCTAAAGGCGGGTTTTGCTGCTGCGGCTGGCCGGGATCACCAAGGCGTATGCCAAGGCTCTCGATGCGCTGCTGATCTGCGGCAATGCGGCGGTAGGTTTCGTCGACGTCGTATCCTTCGGACTCGATGATGTCGCTCGGCGCCTTCCAGCCGCATTCCTGCGCGATTTTCTCTGCCTGACGGTCCTTGAGCGGATCAACCCATTCCCATTTCGGTGTGATCCACTTGACAGGCGTGTACTTGCCGGGGTTTTTCGTGAGACCCGGCAGAGCCAGTGCCCCGGACAAGGCGGCGGCTTGCAGCCACCGCTGCCAGACCGGGCGGCAGAGCTGATAAATCAGCGTCGTGTGCTGAAACTGTTCCAGCCTCCGGCGGAATTCCACCGTTCCCGCACGGATACTGGAATAATTGGCAGCCTTGAGGTCGCCAGTGACGTTGGTATAGGGAACGCCAAGAGCGGCGGCAACAGCAAGCAGCGTCCGGTATTGGAACAGCTCATACGATCCACCCACATCGGCGGGGGACGAAAATTTGATGTCCTCGCCCGGCAGCAGCACCTGCATCGTGCCGGGGGAAAGGCCAGCGATAGAGGCTCCCGCTGCGTCAGGGGCGCTTTCACCAAGAAGGTTGTCCTCTGGCGCATTCTTGGTGATGAACCCGGCGAACAGCGCCGCGACTTTTTTGCGGTCAAGCTCGGCGTCATCATACTGGTCGAGCAGATAAAGTTTGACGAGCGCGGGCGACACCCACGGCACACCCCGTATTTGTCCTGGGCGCAAGGGACGATAAATATGCAGGACTTCCGAGGCTGGAACCCTGACAATATCACCCTTGTTTCCCTGATCCGTTCCATCGCCGGGGTGGCGGCGGTAGAAATGGTAGGCGACACGCCTGCCGATGGCGTCAAACTCAATGCCACAGCGGATCGAATTACCGTTACCGGGAATTTCCGTTTTGTTGAACGGTAAGTGCTCGGCCTCCAGCAGTTGCAATTGCAAGGGAACGTCCAGTCCATCTTCAGGTCGGCGGGGACGAAAGCGGATAAAGCATTCACCAGCGTCAAATAGCGCGCGGGCTGCCAGAGCCTGCAATCCATAGAAATCCGTCAACCCGTCGGCATCGGCATAATCCGTCCAGTCCAGCCAGGTTTTCTGGATTTGATCTTTCAGCGTTGTGTCTTCTATCAGGGACGAGGGTTTGATGCCCGACCCCACGGCATTGGCGACAAAACTGTCGGCAGCGTTGGAGGCGTAAGGGTTCGACCGCACGATCTGCCGCGCGCGGGCGCGCAGAAGGTCTCCGCCACTGGCCAGCAGGGTGTTGATATTCTCCTGCGTCGCCTTCCAGGCGATCAAACGACGGCTCTGCATCGCGCCCTCAAAGGCCGACGCAGATAGCTTTCCCGTCGTGGCGAATTTCATCGCCGCGCCAATACGCTCAATCAGGTTCATTGATTAAAGGTCTTTCTCGGCGTAAATCTTCACGCGGCGGGTTTGTGGATCGCCGCTGTCGCGGGCAAGAGCGGCCTCCACCTCGTTCAGTGCAGCTTTCAGCTCAGTCATGGAGCGGTATTCGACTGTCTTGCCGTCATACGACAGGCGCAAAACTCCGCTGGCGATGGCCTGTTTTAAGGCGTCACGATGTGCTGTGGTGTAGGTCATGATTGATTTTCAACCGTCTTTCTTACATAATCGAATCAACACGGCTGGCTCCTCTGCACCTTACGGCGCACGGGCCAGTTCTCGTTTTGGGAGAAGTAAAAATGGTAGCGGAATTCAAAATCGGTTCAGGGGTCGTTATTGGAGTAGCCAAGTATATCTGGCGACTGATTCCGACCGTGATGAATTACGCTTGTCGCCCAAAAGCCTCTATCGAGGTCAAAAGGCAGAACATAGTAGTTAGAGATGTAAACGGAACGGAATCACACATCTGTTATCCATGCATCCTTTTGTCCTTTAAGAAGGATGTGCGAATAGACGTTCGCTCTATTAAACTGAACAACGAAACGTTAACGAATATTTTTGGAACAGACCCTATCTATTTAAACCAGAAAAATACGGGAACGAATAAAGTCACCATCACCAATAACAGGCTCATGCCATTCGTTTCGGACAACTGGCAGCAACTCACTCAGCAAGCCTGTTACTTTGATGTAAAGAAATTCGATCAAGAAGCTATTCCGTTTTGTACGGAGAGGGCGAATTTATTGTTCAGTTACAAGAAGGAACCAAAGGTTTTCTGTGCGAAGAAGAAGTTGGTTATCTCTTTGTGCGTTGAAGATCATACATACGAATATGCTCTACCGATTCTGGATGTGTGCAAGGTAGTTATTAACGGGGGTTTTCCAATTCAGACGTAACTGCTCCCGATCACCCGTCGTCTAGCGAGCGGTGATGGCGGTTTCGGGTCTGGGGTCGATGATGTAGATCGTTGGGTGCGTCCTAAATCCCGCTCCAGCTTTTCCCATGTCCCGTCGTTGAACCGATCAATTCCGAGAGCTGCTGCCGCCGCGCGCGCATAAACACGGCAGTCCAGAGCTTCATTACGTTCTCGCAGCTTGCGCCATTCGCGGTGCGGAAATCCGCGCCTGTCTTTGACCGTCACCAGCCGTTCGGCGGTGAGCTGCTTGAAGTATTCCTCTCCATATTTTGGGAAGTGGCAGAAGCCGTGTGGGTATTTTTCTCCGTTTCCGATCTGTTCATCGGTCGGCTTGTCCTTGCGAAGGCATCCGTAAAGCTCAGACTTACAAAACGATGACCCGACCGGCCAAACCAGCAGTCCGCGCCGTTTGCGCTTGCCCTGTGACGTAACGTCGATATGGCTGGGCGTGCCGATGGCAGCGCCGAGACGTTCCACACCTTTGACTGCCAGTACGCGGTCGGATTGCTGTCTGCGTATCCAATCGTAAACCTCCTGCGTGGCATATCCTGTGTCGATGGCAAGCCGCAGGATCGGCAGTTCCGTCAGGCTGTCATGCGTGAAGGTCTCGGCAAGAGCGGCATCCAATTCCTTCCAGACATCCGGCTTGACGGGGTCTCCCTGCAGCACGCGGTAATCAACCGACCAGCTTTCGCGGTCGCGGCCCCACGCAACGATCTCCAATTCAACGCGGTCTTTTTGCACGTCCACGCCCGCCGTCAGGAACAGGCCGCCCATTGGCACCTGGCCGATACGGTAATCCTCGCGGCGGTCATAGAGGCGTTGCCATTCCGGCGCTTCGCCGGATTCCGTCCATGTGCGTGCCTCGATGGTATTCACGTAAACCTTCATGGCTGCATCATCTTTGGCGGCGATCTTGCGCTCGGCAATCTGCTGCCATGTCAGCCATGGGCTGTTGAGGCCGGAAAGCCAGAACCCGGCGACGGGAACGTCGGGTCGTTCCGCGCGCCATTGGCCACGGTGGTTCATCCATGCCTTCTTATGGCTGGGAATGGCGACGCCACAATGAATGCAAAAATAAGCAGCCGTTTCCGGCTTGTCTTTGTCCCAGCGAAGCTGCTTTTCTTCCAAAATCTGGAAGTCTTCACAATCAGGGCATGGCACCCACCACCGGCGTCGGTCGGAGGCTTCGTATTCCAGATCGATCCGGCTGAATCCCTGAATGGTCGGCGTCGAGACCAGAAAAATCTTGCGATTAGCAAACGTGATCGTGCGCTGGCTGGCAAGGCTGACAGGGTCGCCTTCGCCGTCCACATCAAAATCATAGGCGTCCACCTCGTCCAGAAACAAATACCGGACAGGCATCGAGCGCAGGCCGACCGCGCTGTTGGCTCCCGTCATGACGAGGATGCCGCCTGGGAACTCTTTGCTCTGCACCGTGTTGCCGCTATCGCGGGCGCGCGGTTCCTTGACGCGGTCGCGGAGGACGGGCGTACTATCGATCAGGCTGGCGATGCGTTGTTTTGACCAGCGTTTCGCCATTTCGACAGTCGGCTGTACCGCCAACATTGGCCCCGGCGCATGGTGGATGACGTAGCCGATCCAATTGTTGCCTGCCTCTGTGCCACCGATCTGCGCGCCCTTCATAAAGACGACCTTCTCGGCGGGATTGCTGGGGGACAGGCAATCCATGATCTCGCGCAAATACGGTGTCCGGTCTGTTCGCCACGGACCAGGCTCTCCTGACGCCGTCTGGGACAAGAACCGATGCCCGTCAGACCATTCCGACACCGACAATAGAGGGTCAGGGCGCAGCGCCAGTGCGGCGTGCGTCAGGCATTCCTGCAGTGGGTCCATGTCATTCCGTCGGCGTGTTTGAATAGGTCACCGCATCGGCGGCATCCCCCAGGATTTGTCTCAATTCCTTATCGAGAAAGTCACGGATGATCTTCGGATCGGCTTCCGCAGACAGAACCGGTGCCATGCGGTCTGGCATGTTCAGGATGCGGTCGCGCAGTACGCGCAAGGTGTTGAACCAGGCGACCTTGACGAGATCGATCTTGACCAGGCTGCCAGACTTCTCTTCATAGGACAGCTTTGCCAGCCGTGCGTTGTAGGCTTCTCGGATGGCGCGGCTCTGGGCGAAGCTGGGACCGGAATTAACAATCGGAGGGTCAACCGGACGTTCTGTGGACGGCGTGACGTCCTTTTCCGTCTTCCTCTTCTGCGTATGACCGGTATTCCGGCCCCATGCAGCATCCGCCTTGGCGACATCAATCGTGCCGTCAGGCTCTTTCTCAATTCTTCCCGCTTTGATGGCGTTGTGGACTGCAACACGGCTCACGCCACGGTGTATCGCATAAGCGCTTATCGATAACTTCATGACACTTTTCAATCATTCTTTGTCATCCGATTACTCACATGCCGCTGGATAAGTGCCTCGAATGAAGCGTTCATGCTGAAGAAAGGAGAACGTTCATGTCTAAAAACAAATCAAAATCCAAGCCTAAAAATACCGTCAAAGCCGCGCTGAAAACTAAGGCGAAGTCCAACGGCAAAGTGATCGACGACACGCATCTTTCGGAGCCGATGAAGGCGGGTCTCGCCGCCGTTGCCGCCATGCCTCGCAAGGACAGTAAGCTCGGCATCGTCATTAAACTTCTGCAACGGCCAGAGGGGGCGACCATTGACGACTTGGTCAAGGCAACCGGGTGGCAGAAACATACGGTGCGCAGCGCTGTGTCCCACGCGCTTGCCAAGAAACGGGGTTACAAGATCGTTTCCGACAAGCCGAAGGGTGAAAACCGCATATATAAGATCGTGGATTAACTTCATCTATTAAGCCGGGCTTGTGTTTACAAGCTCGGCTCTTTTCCCTGTAAACTCCTCCCAGCGTTTAACGATCACATCGCAGTATTTCGGGTCCAGCTCGATCATTCGGCACTGGCGGTTCAGTTTTTCACAGGCGATGATGGTCGTTCCCGATCCGCCGAAGCAATCAAGGACGATGTCCCGGCTTTTGCTGCTGTTCTGGACGGCGCGTTCCACAAGCTCGACCGGCTTCATAGTTGGATGCAGCTCGTTCTTGACAGGCTTGTTGATAAACCAGACGTCGCCCTGGTTCCGCGCGCCGCACCAGTAATGGTCGGCACCTTGTTTCCAGCCGTAGAGAAGCGGCTCATATTGCCGCTGGTAGTCGGAGCGGCCCAGCGTGAATGTGTTTTTTGCCCAGATAACGAAAGTTGACCACTTGCCACCGGCAGCGATGAACGCCTTTTGCAGCGTATGCAACTCCGATGACGACATGCAAACGTAAACTGCGCCCTTGCAGACGGCCAGCATATTGACGCAGGAATCATAAAGGAACTGCTCGAACCCATCGCCCAGGTTGTCGTTCAGAATGGTGCGGTTGTTGCCGCGCATCTTGTCCTTGGCGGTGTTGCCGTAGTCGACGTTGTAGGGCGGGTCGGTAAAAACCATGTCCGCCAGCGCGCCTTCCAGCACCCGTTCGACGTTTGCCAGAACGGTGCTGTCGCCGCAGAGCAGGCGGTGGTTTCCCAACTGCCAGAGGTCGCCCGGTTTGCTGACGGGGGTGACAGGCGCTTCCGGCACGGCATCTTCGTCGGTATTTCCCGCCGCAGCGGGGTCGGCCAGAAGATCAGCGAGTTCGTCGTCGGAAAATCCGATGACGGGCAGGTCGAATTCTTCCGCCGCCAGCGCCACCATTTCTGTGCGCAGCAGCTCGTCATCCCACCCGGCGTTCAGTGCCAGCTTATTGTCGGCGATAACATAAGCACGCTTCTGCGCTTCGGTCAGATGGTCGAGCACGACGACGGGGACTTGCGCGAGGCCTATTTGTTTTGCCGCCTGGAGGCGGCCATGCCCTGCAATGATTCCCGCCGTAGTGTCGACCAAGATCGGATTGAGGAAACCAAACTCAACGATGCTCGCTGCGATCTGGTTGACCTGTTCCACCGAATGTGTACGCGGGTTGCGCGCATAGGGAACGAGTTTATCTACCGGCCAAAGCTCAATGCGCTCGGCCATGCGTGCGTTTAAATCTGTCATCGGTTCTCAGCTTGATTTGAGAGAAAAAAATCGGGCGGGTGTAAAGTGTAAACTGTAAAGTGTAAACCTGTTTTCAGGCCCTGACGCTACAAAACCCCCGCGCCTCGCCCGCCCGCATGCGTTTTCATGCAGGAAGGACCCAAGATTTCAAAAGGTTAGAGGGGATTGTCTATAAAAGAGATGGTCGCGATGGACTTTGTCAGTCAACTCTCGCGACCATATCCGAAATTTACTTCAAAACCGTCCGGTCTGTAAGCCTGAAGTTTTTCTCTCCACTACTTTTGTTTTCTATTAATGCCCTGCGCGATGCGTGTCAGCGCCACTGTCCAGCGTTGGCACGCCACCGTCCTGCTGATCCCAAAGCGCGTGCAGATAACTTTCCAAGGCAGTCGGGATGCGCGCAGCCAGATAAGGTGACGCTCTTCGACCTCCAGACGTGCAAGCCAGACAAAGGTTTCTTCCATCCGGTCGATAGCCTTTGGCAAAGGTGGGCCCAGGCGGAAGCGGCGTTTCTCTTGCTGCATGATCTCCCACGTTGTGTAAACAATGGGCGGCCAGAGCGTGTGATAGCCCATGACGTAGGGCTTTGGCAGCCGTTTAAGGGTGTAAAGGGCTTCCTCAAAGCGCGCAGCGACATCGTGGTGTGTCCATTGTTTCGTCATGCTCTTTCTCCTTCATTCATACGTTTACCGTACAGCTTCTCTCCCAGTTGCTTGACCAGCTCGCGCTCCGGCCACGTCAGGCGGCGGTCGGATGGGGAGATGACAAGGATGCCTTGCTCCTGCCAACCATCACGCTTGATGTGCTCCGGGTTTGGGCGGTTGCCGTTGTTGTATCTGAACATGATTATTTCCCTCCTTTTTGAGAATTGGCCCAGAGCAGCAGTGCGAGAGCATCCGCCTCGTTGTCGTCCTGGGGGTGAAAGCCTTTTGATTTGATGGCGGCGATGACGGCTTGTTTGTCTGCATTGCCTTTGCCCGTTGCGAATTTTTTGATAGTTGCAACCGGCACGCCGAGGTAAGGCACGCTATTCGCCTCGCACCATGCGGTCAGATGTCCGAGGAATCCCCCATAGACCTGAGCGGCAAGCGTGCCAGCATGGGCGCGGACTTCCTCAAAATAGAGAGCTTCGAGTCCTCCTGCCGTCGTATTGATCTCATCCAGCCAGTGACGGAAGCGGAGGAAGCCCATGCCTGCGCCTTCAAACCGTCCGGGTTTGAAACTGACGCTGCCACTCGTCATGGGGCCGCTGTGCAATCGAACGGCCCAGCCGAGCTGGCTGCCGAGATCGAGAGCGAGAATACTTTTGGATTGTTTTGTCATCATTTTTCCTTTCTTTAAAACGGGATGGGGTCGCCTTTTTTCCAGTCAAAGGCTTTCGGCTTGTTGAGGGAGAGAAGGACGCCGGGGTGTTTGCGCTTCACCTGATCGACGGCCTCTGGAATTTTTTCGAGCCACTGGCCGATCTCCGCGACGGTAAAGGCGACGCGGTCTTTGGCGAGGGCGTGGGCTTCGGCTTCGGTGCGCACAAGGGCGATGGCGACGCCTGCTGTGGGCAGAAGGACTTCCCAGACATTCGGGTCGAGAGGGCGATGACCGGCTTCGCGCGCGGCCTTGTCGAGCGCCGACCACGCTTTCTTCATGCCTTCGGCTTGGATGTCGATAAATTGCGGGTTGTTTTGCTCAATCGCAGCATTCAGCTTTTCAGCTTGCGCATCGAACTTCATTCGCAGGAAATCTGACACCAGCAGGCGAAGGCGACCGATACCCCAGAGGCGCTCCATCTCGGAGGCGACGTAGTCAAGAGTTTCCAGAGAGGGGTGATGTAGCGTCATGCTACACCCCCTGGGAGGAGAGTGTGTGGGCGCGCGTCAACGCGCCACACTCTACCCCTATAGGGGCAGCACACTCGCACATCCGCACAAGAGCGTTTTTCTTGAGTGTGCGGAGCGATATTTTTGAAATCTCGTCGCACACCCGCACAATGGCGGTTTTGCTCAATGTGCGACGATTTTTCGACTCGCCGCACAAAATGTCGTGATGGGTCAGTTTTAGGCATGTTCGTCCTCCGTGAATTCAGGTTGAGAAAGTGGGTTGATGGGATGGGCGTATCTTTTCAGCGTGGCCGGTTGCGTGCTGAGATCGATGAGAAACCCCGTAAGGGCGTTCTCCACCACGACGCTGACATTTGCCCGGCAGGCTTCGGTGATGGCGTCTCTTAAAGACTGAGAAGTCCTTTCGTAGCCTTTGGCATCTTTTTGCCGGAATTTATGAAATCTGGTGTCATCGCTCCATGCGAGCTTCTTGGCAGCCGCGTTGAGAGTGATGGTGCTTTCGCTGATTTTTTCCAGCAGGGCGGCGATGATTACTTTATGAAAGGCCGCCTGCGCGTTCTCCGCCTCTGAAATCTTGCTGGAGAGATCAACGAGCTGCAGGATGCCCACTTCATCGCCATTGCCGATAGTGACACCGATGCGCTCGTACCAGAGGGCGTTGGCGGAAATCAAGGACAGGTTCGCCTTTGCGTCATCGAGGCGGACGTAGCGGTATCTCTCTTCTTCGGTGATGCCGAACTTGTCAGCATCCCTTGTGCTCATGCCGTAGAAGGTCTGGACGACGCGGGCAACGCCGAGGAGCGAGCTGGCCCCGCGCGCGGTATTCATGTTGCCTGCATAACCGTCCGAGGATGCCTGCTGGGGCTTCGAGGTGTGGTGGACAAGGAGGACAGCGCAGCCCGCCTGCCGCGCAATCTCGCGGTAGAGCATAGCGACTTCCTTGATCTGCTCGTTGCTGTTTTCTTCGACGTTGTGGGTTTCAACGAAGGGATCGGCGATGAAAACCTTAATATCGTTCTTTTTGATGAATTCGATGCACGCGGCGACATCTGGCTGGCGTATGACATTGCCGTCGCGGTCGGTCTTGGCGATCATGAGCGGGCGCTCCGCACCGCTGGAAAGCACCAGCTTTTCCTTGATATCATTGATCGTCAGGCCGAAGTGCTGCAGCACGGCGGCAAGGCGGCGCTTCAATTCGTCATTGTCATCTTCGTTGTTATGCACCCATACCTTGCCGGACTCATAGACAGCCTGCCCGGTCAGACTCTTTCCGGTGCAGATGGAAATGGCCTGCGCCAAGACCAGCGTTGTTTTTCCGACGCCGGGCGGAGAGACCAGCAGCGTCAGGTATCCGATGATGAGACTACGGCCCAACACCCAGCGCCGTGGCGGAAGCATCAGGATATTGAGGTCAGTGATGAATTGTGGGCAAAGCGGCGTGGTCGCTGCCTCATCGAGATTGTGGGTGGGGTTTGGGATTGCCCATTTTGCGCGCGCTCCGGTAGTCATGCGCGCCACGTCGCGTCGGGTCTGGGCGACGGTGTATCCGTTTAGGGTGAAGCTCTCGGCTGCAGCCAATATTTCCACGTCCGCCCAGCCACGGGAAATCCAGTGAGCGACGAGGCGTAGAGCGTTATTATGCCAGTTCTTCCCGGATGTGATGGCCTGTATCGTGCTCTCGACTGAAACTCCATCCAGCGTTCCGATATTGAGGGTGGATGCGGGTGACGGTGCTTCGTCGGCGGCGGGAAAGGATTTTTGAATCTTTCCTTCGGGGTACGCTTTCAGGCGACCATCGTTGAATAGGTGTAATTCCGTCAATTCCGGGACGCGGTCCGGTTTTGCAGGCCATGCGACGGAGCCAGCCAGCCGCATAACGCGGGAGGGGTTGACGACAGACCGGTCACCGCCAAAGGCCGCCGCAAGGGCTAAATTTTGCGAACGGGCGCGGTTTGGGTCGCGGTCGGGGTTTTCTAGCCTCCACCAGAGCTGGAGACGTTTGTGCGGCGTGCGGCCCGTAACGACGACGCACGTCGGAGGACAATCTTTATACTGTTCTTTTGATTTCTCGGCGGCGGCTGCATCGTCGATATCGACATAATAGGCCGTCAGGGCAAGGATATCGGAATCCGCCGCGCGATGGTCATTAACGGTGTCTTTTTTGCGGAGGGCGGCTCCGATATAGATATTTTGCCCTTGGATGGTATTTTGTTCCGTGGCGCAGGCGACCGCTTCATCTATTTGATCGGTGCCGAAGAGCTTCGCGTGTCGCAGTTTCCCATCAGCCGTATCCGTCCAGGCTATTTCGATGAGCCCGTCGTGGCAGCCATCCAGAAACCCGTCGAACAGATGTTCGAGGTGCTTTTGCATCAATTCAGTATTTGGTTTCATGGATGGCTGCACGATTGGGCGCTCCTGTTAGGGGTTAAAACTCGGCTTCGGCGAGGGGATTGGCGGAAGCCGGTTTCGGCGCTGGGGCCGGAACAGGAGCTGCGGGAGCGGGCTTGGCGGGGGTGGAATTTCCGCTCCAGACATCTTTTTCATCCCCAGCCCGTACGTCCGAGAGATCGACCGGACGATCAACCCACTTCACGAGCTGGAGTTTGGGACGGTAGTTTGTGCCGTATTTGTCTTTCATCGCCTCAGAGCCGATGCATTCGATCACGGCGACCTGACCGGGATGCGCACTGCGGTGCTCTTCGTATTGCTGATAGACTTCACGGATGGCGTTCCCGACGTGGATGGAAGCCGAGGATAGCTCCGCTCCGCCGCCGAAAAACTTTTGGCTGAATACCGCCAGCACAAACCCGCGCTTGAAATCCTGGCCGGGGTTGGGCGCGGCATTGTCCAGAGAGGGATCAATTACCCTTTCCGGTGCTTGCCCCTCGCGGAAGCGCAGCCAGCCGGTGGCGATGTTTTTAAAGTCCGCCAAGAAAGTCGGGCGGATGATTTCAAGGTCGCCGTCAGGCCCCTTGGTGAACCACTTGTCCGCTTTTGAGTTGTACTTGACGTAGGGCTTGATAGTTCCAGAGGCTCCAATATTCAATGGCATGTTAATTCTCCTTTGCTTTGCCGTTGTTGATGGATGGTGGGTAGTTAGAAACCGAAGGTGTCCTTGCCGTTCTTTCGCGTCTGCGGGTTTGACCAGTAGAAGCTTTCGTAATTTGGGCAGACGAGACCGGCGAGTTCTTTCGGATCGCGTGACAGCGATAGGAAGCGATGCAGCCGCAGGGCAATCTGGCGAAGAGCGTCCAGGTGCCGCGTCCTGTCATCGCCGGACATTCCGTAGATGACAGCGGCTCTGCCATCCTTCTTTCCGGGCGATGGTTTGACGTAGGCGAACCGCATATCGTAGTTGCCGTGAGCGTTGGCATAGATCGCGCCTTGGCGTCCGTGCGGTTCTGAAATCCCGCTTGGCAACCGCTCACTTGTCTTGAGGTCCACGATCAGGCCATGTTGATCAAACCGCCAGTCAATGAAACCGATGACCGGTACAGGCACGCCTTCCAGCTTGATCGAGACCTTGTCTTGATAAGAGGTCGGGATACCGTATTGCCTCAGTTCCTGGATGCCGTTGGTGACGTATCCGGCGATGTTCTTGCGTTCATCTTCACGGTTGGGATCGGGAACGAGAGCCATCTCGCGGTCGTATTCACGCTCGGCTTGGGCGATGCACGCCTCGACTGAGAGATACGGCTGCGATAGCCCCAGATGAACCCCGACCTCGGCGGCCTTACCGCGCGCCATCGCGGCGCTGCCACCGCTTTTGATGCCAAGGAGACGTTCCATGACCCAAAGGGCGGGTTCGGCGGCGTAGAGGTTGAGGGAGGATGCGGACAGATGTTCGATCCCGAAATGACGGAAGTAGTTCATCTCACCCTCCCATCTGTCTGCGCCGCGCCCTGATCGGACGTGCTGCGGCGAAGCTGGGATTGTTCGTAGGCTTCGATGTCGGACAGGCGGTAGACGACCTTGCCCCCCAGTTTGACGAAGGCGGGGCCTTCCCCCAGCCAGCGCCAGCGTTCCAGGGTGCGGGGTGACATACCCCACCTCCGCGAGAGTTCGATTTGGTTTATGAAATTTCTTTC
>JAZDGQ010000024.1:0-35287 GCA_043806835.1 Pseudomonadota bacterium
GGCTCCTCAGCGGAATCCGTGGGTAAAAAGTTGAGCATTTGAGGCGATTCGCTGATATTGCTGGTTTTGCGAAACAAAACAAACCAGCGAGAAAACCACAAATGCTCCTGAAGACTATCCTGAATCATTGCCAAAAGTTCAAGTGTTTTGTGTACGGCGAAGCGCGGTTTGTCCTCTGGGATGAAGGGCAATGCCTTGAGGTCGATATAGAGCCGCGCAAAGGTTCTGCGGCGATCTGTTCAAGCTGCCACAAAGCAGCGCCGTGTTACGATCATGCGAAAGAGCCCCGCCGGTTCGAGTTTGTGCCGATGTGGGGTTACGCGGTGTTTTTCGTGTACGTCATGCGGCGCGTCGATTGCCCTCGTTGCGGCGTCAAGATCGAAGACGTGCCGTGGGCCGATGGCAAGCACCAACTGACGAAAACCTATATGCAGTTTCTCGCAAGCTGGGCGAGGAGCCTGTCATGGACCGAGGTCGGCGAGCGCTTTCAAACATCGTGGGAGAAAGTGTTTCATGCCGTCGAATATGTCGTCGAATGGGGCTTGCAACACCGGAACCTTGACGGAATCACGGCGATCGGCGTGGACGAGATTCAGTGGAAGAAGAACCACAAATACCTGACTCTGGTCTATCAGATTAACAGCGGCGGTGTCAGACTTTTATGGATTGGCAAAGACAGAACCGTGGAATCTTTCTCGGCGTTTTTTGACATGCTTGGCGAGAAAAGATCAGCGCTTATCGAGCATGTGTGCTCGGATATGTGGAAGCCGTATTTGCGGGTGATAAAGGAACGCATCGGCCAGGCTGTGCATATTCTCGATCGCTTTCACATTGTGGCACGGATCAATAAGGCGCTCGACGAAGTTCGCGCCAATGAACACCGCTGCATGAAAGCCGCAGGATGCGAGCCCCTTCTGACAAAGGCCCGGTGGTTGCTGCTCAAGCGAGCAGAGAACCTGACCGAGGAGCAGGAACCGAAATTGCGCGAGCTGCTTCGTTACAATCTGCAAAGCATCCGAGCCTATCTGTTGAAGGAAGAGTTTCAGACGCTGTGGACGTATGTGTCGCCGTCGTGGGCGGGACAGTTCATCGACCGATGGACAGGGCGCGTCATGCGTTCCCGGATCGAGCCGCTCAAGAAAGAAGCGCGCACGATCCGTCGTCACAAAGCCCTCATCCTCAACTGGTTCAAAGCCAAGGGAGCGTTTTCTTCCGGCATCGTCGAGGGTTTGAACAACAAAGCAAAACTCACTATGAGAAAATCGTATGGCTTCCGTGAGTTCACAACGATAGAAATGGCATTATATCACTGCATGGGCGGCCTGCCTGAACCGCCGCTTGCCCACAGATTCTGCTAGGCAGGCAGAAAGGGAAATATCTTGCACTCTCAATATGTTGGAGTCTAAAAACGAAAGAGGCTCGTCCAGCCTTCAGTCCACGGAAGTCCACCGCAGTCCATGGAAGTGCATTTAATCACTGTAAATAAAGGGGTTCCCGTACTTCTTCGTCCATGCTATATTTCCGGCATCTACCTACATCCAGGAAATCTGGGGGCTTTTTTAGGGGCGACTAAAGAACCTTGACAAGTTTCAAAGTGAGCAGGTTGTCCGCGCCCGTCGGACGGCGCCACAGCGTTGACCACAACTCCCCGGCCCTGAGAGGGACATCATCATAACAAACTCCCGCGCCGTCCGGAACATATGCTTTCTTGACGTAGAGCCGCTGCGCCGCGCCGTAACGCTGGCATAATCCTACGCTGATCCCGATTTCCGGCTTCCCTGCCTTGCGGACGATCTTCTCGCAGGCATCCACCAGACGTCCCCCGATGCCCTGCCCGCGCGCATCCGGAACGACGTTGAGATCCTGAACTTCCGGGATGTTCAGCCTTTTGAAAGTGGGGTACAGAGGTGTCCAGTTCAGTTGCACATAGCCGATCAGCCTTCCGCACGACCCGGCAACGAAAATAATTCTCTTCCCGGCCTTCTGCTCGGCGAAACATTTCTCGAAATATTCAGGCTCGTTCACCATCTCCATATCCGCCGCGATACGGTAGAGTCCGTCCAGATCGGCCTCGACCGCCGGACGAATTGAGACAGCCTCTTTACAGGTTTCCTCGCGTTCCATTTTGCATTTCACAACTTCAATCGGCCTTGCTTCCGAACAACGCGTCGGCTGCTGCTTTATGCTTTTCCTTTTTCTGGATGTCCGCCTCGGCCCGCGCTATTTCCTCCTTCATCTGCCGGATATATTCCCTCAGCTCCGGCACCGACAGATTATCCAGCGGGCGCGGCTTCGCTTTTTTCGTTTTGGGATCGAGGTCATCATCGAGAATCATTTTTTCACCGGCTTTCCTGCTTCATGTCGCGCGACAACAGGGAGAGGATGACGGCATCAATCCCGGCGGCTTGGTGGAGAATTTTATCGACGGCGGCGGAGATGGGCATCTCTACGCCCAGCGCGTGTGCATGTGCGGCGATAGCTTTGGCGGTGGTGACGCCTTCCGCAACGGTGCGCCGTTCGGCCAGAATGTCCGCAAGCTTTCGTCCCCGCCCAAGCTCAAAGCCGAGGGAATAGTTGCGGGAAGTCATGGAATTGCAGGTCAGCGTCAGGTCGCCCAAGCCGGAAAGCCCGAGAAAAGTATCGACCTCCGCGCCTTTTTTCACCCCCAGACGCCTGATTTCCGCCATGCCCCGGGTTATCACGGAAGCTTTGGCGTTCTGACCAAGCCCCTTGCCCTCGACGATGCCGCAGGCAATCGCAATCACGTTCTTGATTGCGCCGGAGATTTCAGCGCCGACCGGATCGCGGGAAAGATAAAGGCGGAAGCCTTTTCCGGAAAGCTTCTGCGCCCAGAGCCGTGCTTCTTGTTCCGGCGCACCTGTGGCAAATGTGACGGCGGTCGGCAACCCCCGGACGACTTCTCCGGCAAAGGTGGGGCCTGAGAGAACCGCATAAGGGGATTCAGGCACTACCTCTGCCACCACCTCCGACAGTAGTCTGCCGGTGGACATCTCGATCCCCTTGGCGCAGTTGACCAGAGGAACCCCTTCCGGAAGATGCGGCTCAATCTTTATCAGAATATTCCGGACAAACTGCGTCGGAGTCGCCAGCAGAATAATACCGGCATCCTGCATGACCTCCGCCAGAACGGACGTGGCGCGAACATGGCTGTTCAGGGAAACATCCGGCAGATAAAGATCATTCTGATGGTTTTTATTGATGGAGTCGACCAGTTCCGGCTCATGGACGTACAGGACAACGGCACGCCCGGCCTCGGCGAGAATATGCGCCAGCGCCGTGCCCCAGGCGCCGGCGCCGATGATTGCTATATTGTTTAAATTCCGGCTCATGTTTTCGCGACTCCTGTTCGGGATATTCCTACTTAATACAGGTAAGAGGCTGTGGTCATCAACAATCTGTATTATTCCCATAACCAAAGTTCCGGCGGGACAAAAATCCAATGTTGACGCAGGAAGCCAAACCAATGCATCTTGAACCTCTGTTCCACCCCTGAAAAATCCTGCATGGAGAAAAAGCATGCCCACAAAAGCGGCTATGAACTCAAATCCCCAGACGGCGACGCATAACGAAATGGCCAACGCCATCCGCGCTCTGTCAATGGATGCGGTACAGAAAGCCAATTCCGGACACCCGGGAATGCCTATGGGCATGGCGGACGTGGCGACGGTGCTGTTCACCCAGTTTATGAAATTCGATCCCTCCTTCCCGACATGGCCGGATCGCGACCGCTTTATACTCTCCGGCGGGCACGGCTCCATGCTGCTCTATTCCCTTCTTTACCTGACGGGATACGAGAAGATGACGATTGAGCAGATCAGGAATTTCCGTCAGCTCCACAGCCTCACGCCGGGGCATCCGGAGATCATGCCGGAGCTTGGCATCGAAACGACGACAGGCCCCCTCGGACAGGGCATCTCGAACGCAGTAGGCTTCGCTCTTGCGGAACGTCTGCTCGCGTCCCGCTTCGGCGGCGACCTCGTCAATCACACCACTTACGTCATGGCGGGCGACGGCGACCTGATGGAAGGCATCAGCCACGAAGCCTGCTCCCTCGCAGGGCATCTGGGTCTGGGCAAGCTGATCGTGCTGTATGACGACAACAGCATTTGCATCGATGGTCCGACATCCCTCACTTTCACCGACGATACGCGGAAACGGTTTGAATCCTACGGCTGGGAAACCTTCGATATCGACGGTCATGACCCCGGCCAGATCGGCAAGGCTATCGCCTCTGCCCAGATCAATACACAAAAGCCCAGTCTGATCTGCTGCAAGACAAAGATCGGCTATGGCTCCCCCACCAAGCAGGGGTCTTCCTCCTGCCACGGCGCGCCTCTGGGCGACGAGGAAATCGCGGGGGCGCGCAAAAACCTCCACTGGCCGTCCGCGCCCTTTGAAATCCCGCCGCACATCATCGACGCCTGGCGCGAAGCCGGACGCCGCAACCAGAAAGACCGCAAGAACTGGCAGGCGCGCCATGACCAGAGCGAGGCTTCGAAACATGAAGCCTTCAGCAGTGCCTTGCGCGGCGACGTTTCCCGGCAGGTGGAGCAGATCGTCCGTTCCTTCAAGACCAAAATGAAGCAGGAAGCGCCCAAGATCGCCACCCGCCAGGCCTCCTTCAAAGTGCTGGAAGCGCTGGTGCCCGCGCTGCCGGAAATGATCGGCGGCTCCGCCGACCTGACCGGATCCAACCTCACGCTCGTCAAGGATATGGGCAAGGTGACGAAGGGCGATTATTCAGGCCGCTATATTTACTACGGCGTGCGCGAGCACGGCATGGCCGCGATGATGAACGGCATGGCGCTGCACAAGGGGGTCATCCCCTACAGCGGCACGTTCCTCAGTTTCGTGGATTACTGCCGCCCCTCCATCCGCCTCGCCGCCCTGATGAGGCAGCGCGTCATTCACGTGATGACGCACGATTCCATCGGCCTCGGTGAAGACGGCCCCACCCACCAGCCGGTCGAGCACCTGTCCTCGCTGCGCTGCATGCCGAACGTGCTGGTGATGCGCCCCGCCGACGTGATCGAAACGGCGGAGTGCTGGCAGATCGCCCTCGAACATGCGACCGGACCCACTGTGCTGGCTCTGACGCGCCAAGGGCTGCCGTTGGTGCGGAAGGAATCGTCGGAAGAAAATAGGACCCGGAAAGGCGCATATATCCTGGCAGAAGCGGAAGGGGAACATATCGCGACGATCTGGGCGACCGGCTCCGAAATCGAAATCGCCCTGAAGACCCGCGACATGCTGCACGCGGAAAAAATCGGAACGCGGGTCATTTCCGCGCCCTGCCTCGGGTTGTTCGACGCTCAGGACGAGAAATACAGGAAATCGCTCCTTGAACCCGGCAAAATCATGGTCGCCATCGAGGCCGCGATCCGCTGGGGCTGGGACAAATACATCGGCCAGGACGGCATCTTTATCGGCATGAATGGCTTCGGCGAATCCGGCCCCTATCAGGAGCTTTACAAGCATTTCGGCATCACGGCGGAGGATGCGGTTAAAGAGGTGAAGAAGAGGATATAACTTCGTCTTCATTGGTTAGAATTTGATAAAGAGTATGGTGAAAGGCAGGATGTTCATTGCTAAATTTTTTAAAAAAAAGAAACAAAGACTATGAACGTGAGTGCCGATTAGAAGAGATACAGCGTCGATTCCGAACTGTTAACTCCCGTTATGAGCGTACAAACAAATTCCGTCGCTTTATTCAGCGATGGAGGCGTGTGACTATGATCGTTTTTGTATGTCTTATTGGCCTTTTCTTGATATTGAAGACGAGTCCTTGGCCTCCGTTGGTAACTCTTCGCCATATCGCGTCATTTCTGAATTGCGATGCGGCGCGTTCCCTTGGCTTGGCCCCCGCCCACCGTGGTGAGCCTGGCTACTATCCGTGGCATGACAGAGATAATGACAACATTTCCTGCGAACAGTGGCCGCGGTGAGGCGGGGATGGCAAAGAGAGAGAGAACATGATGGACAAACTAGAACTCGTTCAACCCGACATTCGCTACAGGGATTCCTATGTCGAAGCCCTGCGGGAAGGGCTTGAGCCGGTCATGCCGCCGGAAGAAAAACTCCATGAAATCGAGAGAGATTTCGAGGGATACAGGAAACGCGAGCATGACCTGAACAACCCTGTCGTGCTGCCCGACGGCAGCAAGGTCAAGAGGATACCCCACACGGAACTGTGGCTCGTTTCCGGGGACAGGTTCCTCGGGCGCATTTCCATCCGGCACGAACTGACCGAATACCTGAGACAGGTCGGCGGGCATATAGGCTATGCCGTCCGGAAAAGCGAGCGTCGCAAGGGGTACGGTAAACTTATGATGAAACTGGCGCTGCCCTACGCTAGGCTTGTGGGACTGAAGGAGGCGCTCGTCACCTGTGACGACGACAACATTGCGTCCATCAAAATCATCGAAGGCGCAGGCGGCGTGTTGGAAAAGCTTGACCGCATGGATGTTTTTGCCACGGGCGAGCCCCTGCTGGTCCGGCATTACTGGGTGAAATTGTAGAAATTAAAGCGTGATGCCTTTTTCTTTTATATAGCGAGGCCGATCCTCTTGGGGAATATTTTCTAAATTCATAAGGTGCTCAAATTTTTCTTTTTCTCTGCGGGGAAAATCGTCAAAATCACGCATTATTTTTCTGGCTTCTTTTACGTCAGCGTTGAAATCGGTCAAAAGCTCTTCAGCCTCTTTCCTGGTGGCATATTCCCGCACAATCTTGGAATTCTTCCATATCAGGATATCTTTGAGCCCAAATCCCAAGGATAAAACGGCGAGAGAAAATTTTTTAGAAAGACCTTCGCCTGCTCTTTCCTGCTCAGTCACCCGAAAAGTTCCATCCGGCTTTTCGACCATTTCAAGACGTTTCTCCTTAATGGAGTTGTGGGGAGAAAAAGCCCTTGTCTTTGCAACGGCGAGAGAATGTTTTTTCAACATGATGGCCTCTTTTTTGAGCATACGGCCAATTATATGTACTATATTTTCAAAAAGTCAATTTATATTATAAACATAAAAAACTAAATATTGCCAAAGCCTTACAAACACTTTGGCAGGACTCAGGGAGATGTCGTAAAACTTACTGGAAATCATTTTAACGGGGAGAATCACATGACAGTCAAAATAGCCATCAACGGTTTCGGGCGCGTCGGGAGGCTGGTGCTGCGGTCGATCATGGAAAGCGGGCGGAACGACGTAAGCGTGGTCGGCATCAACGACCTCGCGACCTCCGAGGCCAACGCGCACCTGCTGAAATACGATTCCGTCCACGGGCGGTTCGGCGGCGACGTGCGGGTGACCGGCGACAAGCTCGTCGTCAACGGCCACGAAATCCTAATGACCCGGATCAAAGACCCGGCGGAACTGCCGTGGAAATCCCTCGGCGTGGACGTCGCCATGGAGTGCACCGGCCTCTTCACCAAAAAGGAAGACGCGATGAAGCACATCGCGGCGGGGGCGCGGAAGGTGCTCATCTCCGCCCCGGCGACGGACGAGGACTTTACGGTGGTCTACGGCGTCAACCATGACAAGCTGCTCGCAAGCCATCTCGTCGTGTCGAACGCCTCCTGCACCACCAACGCGCTGGCTCCGGTGGCATTCGCGCTGCACAAGGCCATCGGCATCAAAAACGGCTTCATGACGACCATCCACAGCTATACCGGCGATCAGAACACCGTGGACACCATGCACAAAGATCTGCACCGCGCCCGCGCCGCCGCGCTGAACCTGATCCCCACCTCCACCGGCGCCGCGAAGGCGGTCGGCAAGGTGCTGCCGGAGCTGAAAGGCAGGCTCGACGGCGTTTCCATCCGCGTGCCGACGGCGAACGTTTCCGTGATCGATTTCAAGTTCACGGCCATGCGCCCGACCACCGTGGAAGAAGTCAACAAGGCGGTCATGGGCGCCGCCGACGGGCATTTGAAGAACATCCTCGGCTATTACACGGAGCCGCTGGTGTCCAGCGACTTCAACCACGATCCGCGCTCCTCCGTCTTCGCCATCAACGAAACCAAGGTCGTCGATGGCACGCTGGTGCGCGTGATGAGCTGGTACGACAACGAATGGGCGTTTTCCACCCGCATGTCGGACACCGCCGCCGCCATGGCTAAACTTAAATAAGGAGACCGAAAATGCGCGTCACGCAGAAAGTCAAAAAAATCCTCTCCTGCTACGAGAGCGACAATCCCGGCACCAAGGCCAATCTGTGCCGCATCCTCATGCACGGCAAGCTCGGCGGCACGGGGAAGATGGTCATCCTGCCGGTGGATCAGGGGTTCGAACACGGCCCCGCGCGGAGCTTCGAGGCCAATCCCGAGGGCTACGACCCGCATTACCATTACCAGCTGGCGATCGATTCCGGCTGCAACGCCTACGCCGCGCCGCTGGGCGCGCTGGAAGCGGGGGCGGACACGTTCGCCGGAGCCATTCCCCTTATTCTCAAGATCAACAGCTCCAACAGCCTGACGGCGGCGAAAGACCAGTCCATCACCGCCTCCGTCGGGGATGCGCTCCGCCTCGGCTGCTCAGCCATCGGCTTCACCATTTATCCCGGCTCCGAATATATGCTGGAGATGCAGGAGGAGATCGCGCAGATTTCCGAGGAAGCCAAATCCTGCGGCCTCGCGACCGTCATCTGGTCGTATGCGCGCGGCGGGAAAATTTCAAAGGAAGGCGAGACGGCGGTGGATATTGTTGCCTACGGCGCGCACATGGCGGCGCAGCTCGGCGCACATATCATCAAGGTGAAATTGCCGACCGACCACCTCGACCTGCCCGAAGCGAAAAAAGTGTATGAAGAGAAGAAAATTCCCATCGGGACGCAGGCGGAGCGCGTGCGCCACATCATGAAATCCAGCTTCAACGGACGCCGCCTCGTCGTTTTCTCCGGCGGCGCGGCCAAGGACGAGGACAGCGTTTTCGAGGACGCCCGCGCCATTTACGAGGGGGGAGGGAACGGCTCCATTATCGGGCGCAACAGCTTCCAGCGCCCCCGCGAGGACGCCCTCTCCATGCTCGACAAAATCATGCAGATTTATCTGGGAAAGGATGCCGCCAGTCAGCATAAATAAAATATACAACCGGAATGACGATCAGCGTGAGCAGCGTCGTTGACACCATTCCTCCCACCATGGGAAGCGCGATGCGGCGCATGACGTCGGAGCCGAAGCCTTCCGTGAAAAAGATCGGCAGCAGGCCAGCGATAATCACGGAGACAGTCATCAGCTTGGGCCGGACGCGGAGGACGGCGCCGTGCATGACGGCGTCGAACAGTTCCTGCCGGTTCCGCGGCGGGCGCTCGCGCACCTGATGGTCGAGATAGATCAGCATCACGACGGCGGTTTCCACGGCGATGCCGGCAAGCGCGATGAAACCCACCGCCACCGCGACTGAGAAATTATATCCCGCCAGATAAATCATCCAGACACCTCCGACAAGGCCGAAAGGCAGGGACAGCATGACCATCAGCGTGCGGTCAAGCCTGCCAAAATGAATGACGAGCAGGATGAAGATAATGGCGATGGTGGCGGGAACGGCGATATCCAGCTTTTGCTGCGCTTCCAGCATCTGCTCGAACTGGCCCGACCAGCCGATGGAATAGCCTGCGGGCAGCTTCACTTTTTCAGCGACGGCTTTCTGCGCCTCTTTGACGTAGCTGCCGATGTCGCGTCCCGTTATGTCCACGAACACCCAGCCGTTCAGACGGGCGTTTTCGGAGACGATCATCTGTGGCCCCGGCGCGAGCCTGACGGTCGCCAGCTCGCCCAGCGGAATCTGCGCGCCGTCGGGCGCCGCCACGAGGATGTTGCTCACGTCTTCGATGGATTCACGGAAATGCCGGTCGTAGCGCAGCATGATGCCGTAGCGCTCACGCCCCTGCACCGCTTCAGCGAGGCGCATCCCGCCAAGAGCCGTCGCGATCACGTCCTGCACCATCCCGAGATCGATGCCATAGCGCCCAAGGGCGTCGCGGTTGGGCTCTATTTCAACGTATTTCGCGCCGACGACGCGATCCGCGAAGGCCGAGCGCGTGCCGGGCACATCCTTCACCGCCTGTTCGACCCGCAGGGCAATATCGCCGATGGTGTTGAGATCGGCGCCTGAAATCTTGATGCCGACGGGCGTACGGATGCCCGTCGTCACCATGTCGAGGCGAATCTTGATGGGATAGCCCCATGAATTGACCAGCCCCGGCATTTTGACGGCGGCATCCATCTCCTTGATGAGTTTCTCGACCGTCATGCCGGGACGCCATTGCTCGCGGGGCTTCAGCTTTATCCATGTCTCGATCATGGAGATGGGCGCGGGATCGGTTGCCGTTTCGGCCTGTCCCGCCTTGCCGAACACCAACTCGACTTCCGGCACCTGTTTGATGGCGCGGTTCGTCGTTTGAAGAATTTCTTTTACCTTGGTGACCGACACGCCGGGCAGAGTTGTCGGCATATAAAGAAGGCTGCCCTCATAGAGAGCGGGCATAAACTCGGAACCCGTACGCATGATCGGCCACGCCGCGCTCAAAAGAAGCCCCAGAGCGACGAGCAGCGTCAGCCACTTGGCCCGCAGGGCTATCGTCAGGATGGGCTTGTATATCGTGATGAAGAAGCGATTGAGCGGGTTGGCATCCTCCGTGCGGATACGGCCACGGATGAACCAGAGCATCAGCACCGGCACCACCGTGACGGAAAGGATGGCCGCCGCCGCCATGGAATAGGTCTTGGTGAAGGCCAGCGGCGAAAACAGGCGCGCCGACTGCCCCGTGAGCGCGAAGACGGGCAGGAAGGAAACCGTGATGATGAGCAGGGAGAAGAACAGGCCGGGGCCGACTTCCTTGGCGGCCAGGATCAGGGCGTCCTTTTTTTCCTGCATCGGCGTATCAGCCGGCAATCCCGACAATTTCCTGTGCGCGTTCTCGACCATGACGATGGAGGCGTCCACCATCGCGCCGACGGCAATCGCGATGCCCCCCAGCGACATGATGTTCGCCGTGATCCCCTGCCGGGACATGATGATGAATGCCGCCAGCACGCCCAGCGGCAGCGTGACGACAGCGACGAAAGAAGATCGCACATGCAGCAGGAAAAGAAGGCAGACGAGGGAAACGACGACGGCTTCCTCGATGAGCTTGTGTTTCAGGTAATCCACAGACCCTTCGATCAGGGGAGCGCGGTCGTAAACAGGCACGATCTCCACCCCTTCCGGCAAGCCTGGTTTGAGGCTTTCGATCTTGTCCTTGATGGCTTTTATCACATCGAGCGCATTGTTGCCGGGACGCATGATGACGATGCCGGTGACGACTTCGCCGTCGCCGTTGAGTTCCGTCACGCCGCGCCGAAGTTCCGGCCCCTCGATGATGCGGGCGACGTCAGTCAGCTTGACGGGGGTTCCCGCCTGCGTCTTCAGAACAAGCTTTTCAAGATCGGGGATGCCGGTCACATAGCCCTTCGAGCGCACGACGAACTCCGTTTCCGCCTGCTCGATCACGCGCCCGCCGGTTTCCCGGCTGGACGATTTGATGACTTCTCCCACGCGGGACAGGGGGATTCCGTAGGCCCGCAGTTTCACGGGATCGACCAGAACCTGGTATTCCTTCACGAAACCGCCGACGCTGGCGACCTCGGACACCCCCGGCACCGTCGCCAGTTCGAAGCGCAGAAACCAGTCCTGCAACGCGCGCAACTGCGACAGATCATGCTTTCCAGACTTGTCCACAAGAGCATACTGGAAAATCCAGCCCACGCCCGTCGCATCGGGGCCGATGCGCGTCTGGGCGTCCGGCGGCAGGGAAGACTGAATTTTGGACAAAGCTTCAATCACACGCGAGCGCGCCCAGTAAAGATCCGTCCCGTCCTTGAAAATCACATAAACGAACGATGCGCCGAACATCGAGAACCCGCGCACGACTTTGGCGCTCGGCAGTCCCAGCATGGCGGCGGAGAGGGGGTAGGTCACGAGATTTTCAATGATCTGCGGCGCCTGCCCCTCGAAATCGGTGCGGATGATGACCTGCGTGTCGGACAGGTCGGGAATGGCGTCGAGCGGCGTGCGCTGCAGCGAGAAAATCCCGCCAACCAGTATCAGCAGCGCCAGGATGGAGATCAGCAGAGGATTTTTTATCGACCATTCGATGACCCGGGCAACGAAGGTCTGCGTCGGATCGTGAGCAAGGTTAGTGTTTTCCATGATCGGCTCCTTTTACATCGGTCTCCGCGGGACCGATTTTTTCCAGCGACTCGCTCAGGGAAGACTCTGAATCGATCATGAACTGGCTGCTGGTGACGACGTCCTCCCCTTCCTTAAGGCCGGAAAGGATTTCCGTCCGGCCTTCGCTGGAAATGCCGGTCTCAACGACACGTGCCTGAAACTTCCCGTTGCCGAGAGAGACAATGACATGGTTTCCGGCGCTGCTGCGCAAAACAGCCTCGCTCGGCACGGCGACGCGCTCCGAGGGGGTGGTGGAGAATTCCACCGTGGCATAAGCCGAAGGCCTGAGCGCGCCCTCCCTGTTATCGACGACAAGGCGGATTTTCACCGTCCGAGCTTCGGCATCGATGGTGGGATAGATATAGTCCACCGTCGCGTCGATGGGCGGAACGGAATCGGAAAACGATACCTTGGCGGCGGCTCCCGTCTTGATAATTGCCGCGTTTCTCTCGGGCACGGCGGCCTCCACCCAGACGACCGACAAGTCCTGAATGCGGGCAACTTCGCCGCCGGCCATCAGGTAAGAACCGTTGCGGATGGACAGGTCCGTCAGTACGCCGTCCGCGGGCGCGTGAAAAGGCACCCGTTCAAACGGTTTCCGGGTTTTTTGCAGCATGTCCAGTGTCCCGTCATCGACGCCGAGCTGTTTCATGCGCTTCCGCGCCGCTGCCGCCATCTCCTTCAGGCCGCCGGAGAGCGCCGCGATATAATCACTCTGCAATCCGGTCAGTTCGGGGCTGACGAGCGTGAAAAATACTTCTCCCCTGCTTATCTTGTCGCCGACCGCGCTGTATTTCAGGTCTCCGACCCGGCCTTCCACCTGGCTGAACATATAGACGCGGGCGCGCTCGTTCGGAAGAACGATGCCCGTCGCGCGGATGCCCTGCCCGAAACTGCTCTTGCCGACTTTTTCCGTCCGCACGCCCATTTTCTGGATGTTTTCGGCGGGAACGGAGATAACCGGGCTATCGAAGGACGCTGCGGCCTCCTCCTCATCGGCGTACTTCGGCACAAGCTCCATGTCCATGAACGGCGATTTTCCCGGCTTGTCGAACTTTTTTCCCGGCATCATCGGATCGTACCAGTAGAGCACCTTGCGCTCTGCGTGGCTTTGGACAGCGCCTGGTGCGGGCTGCTCCCCTGCGACCGGCACCAGAGTCATGCCGCAGATGGGGCAATTTCCCTGCTTGTCCGAAACAATCTGGTGGTGCATGGGGCAGATATATTTCGCCGACGCCGCTTCTTCGGCATAGGCCGACGTGATGACGGCGTATTTCCCGGCCTGCGCCGGTGCTGTGAAAAGAAAAAAGACGGCTGCAAGCACAACGCATAGTTTTTTCATGGGTGTTCTCCTTCAATGAAGTAACGGTTGAAATCGGCGATCATGGCGATATTTCTGGCGCGCTCCTGCGCCAGGCTTAAACGCACGGAAAGAGCGTCCCGCCGCGCCTTGAGGTACATGCCGAAATCGGCTTTGCCCGCCCCATACTCCCCGATCAAGGCTTTGGCACCTGATTCCAGATGGGTATTTCTTGTTTTCAGCAGTTCGATCTTTCTGTCGCTGATCCCGATCTGCGCTTTCAGGGTGCCGAGCCTCTCGACAACCCCGCGTTTGACGCTGTCCATCTCCAGACGGGAGGATTGCAGGGACGCGTTCGCGCCTTCGAGCCTTGGCTTCTGGCTTCTTGCCGACCAGAGCGGAACGCTGACGCCAACCATAAAGGTGCCCGCCTGATCCCCGTTATCCATGCGCCCGACATTCGCCGACACCTCGAAGTTGGGCCCGAACTCCGCCTTTTTCGCCGCCACTTCTTTCTGCGCCATGGCGACGTCTTCAGCGGCGATTTTCACGGGATATGTCTTTTCGGCGGCATTGTCCCATGCAATCATTTTTACCGGTGGCAGGACAATATCCGGAACTTCTCCGACCATGTTCATCAGCATGTTTTCGCTCTCGCGTTCCTGCTCCGCGAGTTCGGCGCGTATGATCCTGAGCTCGGCGTTATCGGCCTTGCTCATGTAAAGCCGGCTTGTCCCCGCCTGGTTGGCGGCGATGCGTCCTTCGATGCTGCTTCTTTCGGAACGAAAAAGTTTTTCCTGTTCCTCCAGCAGCTTTTCTTGTTCTTTGAAGCTCCGGCGGCTGGCAAGCGCGGTGATCAGCCGCGCCTTCATCGCGGCGAAGGCATAATCGGCTGTAAGGCCGGTTTTGCGGGACTCGGCCTGCATCTTCTCCGATCGGGCTCGGAGAATGGCGGGACGCGGGATTTCCTGTTTGAACCCCAGCATCTGGTCGCCGCTACCCAGCCCCATGCCGGAGCGGAAGCGATAGTCCCTCTGCTCGAAGGTCAGCATCGGATCGGGCAGCCCCAGTTCGCCCTCGGCATAATATTGCGAGGATTGGGAGCTGTTTACATACGCCTGTATCTCCGGATGCTGCCGGAGCCTCTGCAAGAGGGCATCGAAAGAAGGCTGTTGCCCTTCCGCCGGAAAAGCGGCAGGAGCGAAAGCCATCAAAAACATGATAAAAACAAAAACACGCATAGCCGTCTCCATTTCCTAGGTTAAAAAACAGGAACAGAAAGGCGCTTAAATGCGCAGACGCTGCGTGGCGAGGAAGATGGGGGGATAAGACTGGAAGACTTCCGTTCGCTCAGGCGGTCCGTGGATAGGGACGCCTTTCGAAACTGAAAAATAATCGGGAGCCATATCCTGCGACAGGATATACGGGATTGAAATTTTGACGATATCGACTTTTTTAAGCAGCGGAGCACCGTTCACATGCTGAAGATCGATCTTCGCGCAATCCTTGAACAACATCGTGCCGATATCTGATTTTTGATCGTCCTCAGGGCAGCAGGGCATTTCCTTTGCCATCCCTGCCATGGTCATGTGCGGCTTTTGCCCATTGGATTTTTGATAGTCCATAAACCCCGCGCACGCCAGACCCGGCGTGAGCATCACGAAAACCAGAAGACTGAGCAAAAACTTCTTCATGGGTTTCATTCTACAGGATATGAACTTTGACTCAAGAAATAACTGCAAGACATCTTTTAACACAAAGATTAAGATGTTGCTATGTCGAGGGAATACAAGCAGTTAAGGGCAGGTCTCATAAACGTTCTTGCTTATCGGACGTTTAAACCAAAGTGGGGCCATCTCACGAAACGGAGTTTAAAGTAGCCGCGAGGACATGATCTCCGGCACTACACTTTGAGCGAAGCCGACCTGTCCATCGTCCGGCAGCGACGCAGGTCGTCAAACCGGCTCGGGTTCTCCGTTCAGCTTTGCTATATGGAGTTTCTCGGAAGACGTCAGAGACGGCTCATCCGGGAATGCTTTCCTCTCCCTTGTCCTCGATGACGTCCTTGACCTTCATCGCCAGTTGCCTGAGCGTAAAGGGCTTGGGGAGGAAGTAGACGTTGGTGCCGAGGTGCTCTTTGAACCTGTCCTCGGCATAGCCGGAAATGAAGATGATTTTTATTTTCGGATATTTTTCGCGGACGATCCGGGCGAGCATCGTTCCGTCCATCTCCGGCATCATCACGTCCGTGATAAGCACTTCCGGATCGATTTTCTTCTCTTCCAGAAAGCGCAGCGCGACGGCGCCGCTGGGCGCGTCGACGACCTGATATCCTTTGTTTCCAAGTGCGCGGGCGCTGAAGATGCGCACGGCGTCCTCGTCCTCGACCAGCAGGATTTTCGATGAGCCGGTCAGGTCTTTCGCGGCCTGTTTTTCCTCGGCGGCGGCGGTGGCGGTTCTCTCTCCGGCGGTTTCCACGTGGCGCGGCATGTACAGCGTGAAGGCGGTGCCTTTCCCCATCGCCGTCCTGACATCGATGTAACCGCCCGTCTGGTGGATGATCCCGTGCGCGGTGGCAAGGCCGAGGCCCGTTCCGGCGCCGATTTCCTTGGTGGAGAAGAAGGGCTCGAATATGCGCGGCATGACGTCGGAATCGATGCCGGTGCCCGTGTCCTCGACGACAATTGTCACCCACTGCCCCGGCGGCAGGATTTCCCCGCTGGCCAGTTTTTGTCCGGTTCTGACGTCGCGGTTGCCGGTGCTGACCAGGAGCTTTCCCCCCTGCGGCATGGCGTCGCGCGCGTTCACGACGAGATTGATAAGCACCTGCTCCATCTGGCCCTGATCGGCCTTGATAAGCCACAGCTCGCTGCCGTGCGACATCTGCAGGACGATATTGGCGCCGATCAGGCGGCGCAGCAGATGTGAAAGTTCCGTCAGGACGTCGGTCAGGTCGAGCACGCGCGGCTGGAGGGTCTGCTGGCGCGAAAAGGCGAGGAGCTGGCGCACCAGGTTGGCGGCGCGGTTGGCGTTCTGCTTGATCTGCATGATGTCGGCGAAGGAGGGGTCTCCCGGCTTGTGGCGCAGCAGCAGCAGGTCGCAGAAACCGATCATCGCGGTCAGCAGGTTGTTGAAGTCGTGGGCGATACCGCCCGCCAGTTGCCCGACCGCCTGCATTTTTTGCGACTGGGCGAATTGCTTTTCGAGGTTTTTCTGTTCCGTCAGGTCGATGAAGTGCAGGACGAAGTTGTCGCTGCTGCTGAATTTCCGTGCATATATCTGAGTCACCACGTCCTGCAGCCCTTTCAGGGGGACTTCGATGAGATGCTCGGCGGTGTTGTCGCCTCTTGAGAGGAGCTGCATCCATTCCTCGACGCGCTTGTGCGCTTCCTTGCTGACGTAGTTTATCAGCGGCTTGCCGTTGATGACACCGACGGGCAGATGCAGTATGGAGGCCAGGGTCTGGTTGGCGTCGCTGACAATCCCGTGGGCGTTCAGCATGCAGATGCCGACAGGTGCCTCCTCGAACAGGCGCTGGAAGCGGGCCTGGGACTCGCGCAGGGCCTGCTGCATGTTTTGTTCGGCGGTCAGGTCGCAGATGACGGAGCAGGAGGTGAGCTTGTCCTCCGACAGTGTGATGGTATGGGTGATGGAGGCCTTGAAGGGGCGCCCGTTGATGTCCTTCACCAACAGTTCCCCCTGCTGGTGAAACCCGCCGTTTTCAAAACAGTCGTAGGGTTTGGAGTTTTTCGGTGGCGTGACCAGGAAATTGTGGAGGGAGAGCTTCCCGATCAGCGCATGGGCGTTCGTTCCGAAAAGATGGAGGAATTTATCGTTGGCGAACTCGAACTTGCCGTCCTCTCCGACGGAAAAGAACCCGAACGGCGCGTTGTCCGTGAACTCGCGGAGTTTTTCGCGCTCCTCGCGGATGACGGTTTCCATCTGGTAGCGGGAGGTGATATCGTCAAACCGCCAGTGGACGAAGCCCGGCCAGTCAATGATATGCTGGCATGTGACCTGAAACCAGAGAGAGCCCTCCTTCCTGCGCGTGCTGAGTTCGGTTGTGGCGGAGTCGGCGGGCGTGGCCTGGAGGCGCAGATCGTTCAGGCTTTTCTCTATCTGATGGGGGTTTTCGAAGAGTTTCGTGAAGCTGACGAGGGAGGGGTTCTCCGCATCTCCCGTCAGTTCGCTGAAACGCAGGTTTGCGTAGATCGTTTCGCCTTCCGGATTGGTGATGGCGCGGGCTTCGGCGCTTTTTTCCAGTACTTCGGTCATGATCTTGCGGCTGCGGTCGGCGGTGATGTAAACCCGCTTCAGCAGCAGGAAGCCGAAGCCTCCGATCAGCCCCCCTACATAGAGCATCAGCATCGCCATGCCCTGATTCTCGTGCAGGCTTATCTTGAGGATGAAAAAAATGAACAGCCCGTAGCCGGCGCTGGTCGTGAAAAGGATCACGGCCTTGGTGTTGCGCTGCCGCAGGGCGGCTTTCTGCCTTTCCGGCGTTTTTTCCAGGAAGAATTTGTCGCCGGACAGAGGATTGCTCACACTCTTTTCCCTTTCAGTTTGAAAACATACGAGATGACTTCCGCCACGGCTTTGTAGTGCTCGCGGGGGATGGTCTGATTGATTTCCATGGAGGCGTGGAGCGCGCGGGCGAGCGTGGCGTTTTCCACGACGGGCACATTGTTTTCCTCAGCCACTTCCCTGATTTTGCGGGCGATCAGATCGACGCCCTTGGCGACCATAGTGGGGGCGTCCATTTCCACGGTGTCGTATTTCAGCGCGACGGCGTAGTGCGTCGGGTTGGTGATGACGACATCGGCTTTGGGCACGGCCTGCATCATGCGCTGGCGGGCTTTCTGTTCGCGGAGCTGGCGCAGGCGGCCCTTGATCTGCGGATCGCCTTCGGTCTGCTTGTATTCCTCCCTTACGTCCTGCAGGCTCATGCGCATGTTTTTCATGAATTCGGAGCGCTGGAACATGTAATCCAGAATCGCCAGAAAGAACAGGACGCTTAAGACCGCACTCATCATCTTAAGGAACAGCAATTGCAGCTCGAACAGCGCCTGCGCGATGTCCAGCCCGACGAAATGCTCGACGCCTCCGAAATACGGACGCAGGACGATGATTCCCGCAACGGACACAAGCGATATCTTGGCGATCCCCTTGAGGAGTTCCATGATGGAACGCCTCGAGAAAAGGCGCCCGATGCCCTTGAAGATCGATATTCTGGAGAGATCCGGCGCGATAGGATCAAAGCTGAAAAGGGGGCCTGTCTGCACGAACCCGGAAATTGCGCCGGCGAAGGTCAGAAACAGCAGAGGCAGGATAAGGTCGCCGCCGATACGCAGGAAAAGAATCCGCAGGGCCTGTCCAAGTCCTCCAGGATCCGTGGGGATGGCCCAGGACTGCTCAAGAAAGTTTCCAAGGGTGTTCCTGATGTCCGACAGGATGCCGGGGCCTGCCGCGATCACCACAAGCGTCGCGGTGAAAAGGACAATCCAGTTGTTGACTTCGCGGCTGTTGACGACCTGTCCGCGTTTGCGGGCCTCCTCCAGCTTTCTCGGCGTCGGGTCTTCCGTTTTCTGGCTTCTGTCGGTCGTGTCTTCTTCTTCGGCCATGTCGCGCTACCCGGGAGCCAGAGACTGGGACATGACGGATTCAAAGCCGCTTTGCCAGTACAGGATGCCGGCGGAGATCACCAGAAACAGGGTCAGAAGGCTCAGGAATATCTGCAGGGGCATGGCCAGGAAAAAGACCTGCAATTGCGGCATCAGCCGCCCCAGCAGGCCGAGCCCGATCTGCATCAGCGTCCCGACGATCATGAAGGGGAGGGCAAGCTGCACGCCTATTTTGAAGGAGACGGAGGCTGTCCTGCCGATGACTTCCGAAACGGAGCCTGCGTCCGGGAAGACGCCGGCAGCGGGGAAAAGCCGGTAGCTGTCCACAACGGCGGAGAGCATCTGGTGATGGATGTCGGCGACAAGCAGGATCGTCACGCCGAGCGAGGAATAAACCGCGCTCATGATGGCGCTTTGCGACCCCGTCGCCGGGTTGAACAGCGTGGCGTTGGAAAATCCCGCCTGGACGGAAACGATGGTGCCCGCTGTATCGAGCGCTGACACCAGAATGCGCATCACGGTGCCGATGAACAGGCCGGTGAAAGCCTCGCTGACGAGCAGCACCAGGAGAACGCCGCCGTTCCCGGGAATGGAAGGCAGGAGCGGGGACAGGACGGGTGTCAGGACGAAGCTCATCGCCAGCGCGAACAGCAGGCGCACCTGCGCCGAAACGAAACTGTCGCCGATCCCCGGCATAATCATCATCGCCAGGCCGAAGCGCATGAAAATCAGCAGGAAGGCGAAGAGATTCCCGATGATAAGTTCCTGCAGGAAGTTTTGCATCCTATGCCAGTCCTAACTCATCCCGACGATCTTATCCGCGATCTTGTTCGTGAAGGCGATCAGGACGGCGATCATCATCGGGAACATGACGAAAATGGTGGCGAAAATCGCCATGATCTTCGGCACGAAGGACAGGGTCATTTCCTGTATCTGCGTCAGCGCCTGAACCAGCGAAATGATGACGCCGACCACCAGCCCGACGATCATCACCGGCGCGGAGATTTTGATCGTCAGCATGATGGCTTCGCGCGTGAAGTCGATAATCTCGGTTTCGTCCATGAAAAGAGCCGTGCCTTATATCGGGGTGCGCATGATCTGCTCATAAGCTTGCACCACTTTGTCGCGGACGGCAAGCACTGTGTTCAGGGCGATTTCAGCGTCCGTGACCGCCTGAAGGAGGTCAGTCGCATCGGCTTTTCCGGCCAACGCGGCGGCGGAGACTTTTTCGCTCTTGCGCTGGGCGTCGATGGCCGACTGGGCGGACTGCTTCAGCACATCGACGAAAGAGGGGCCTGCGCTCTCTTCGACGCCTGCGCCTGCGGATTTCAGAAGCTGGTTCAGGGTATTGGATGCTGCGCCGGCGACTCCATTGACGCTTGACATATTTTAATTCTCCTTTATCTGCTGAGAAGTTCGAGGGTGCGCATCAGCATCCCCTTGGCCATGTCGATGACGCCGAGATTGGCTTCGTAAGACCTCTGGGCTTCCCGCATATCCATCATTTCGAGTAACGGATTGACGTTCGGCATTTTGACATAGCCGTTCTTGTCGGCGGCGGGGTGGCTCGGATCGTACTTCATGATGAAGTCAGAGCGATCCGGCAGGATCCTGTCCACTTCGACCTGTTTCCGGCCACTGGCCCTGTCGAGGATATTTTTAAAGGTGACGATCTTGCGCTGATAGGGAGCCTGCCCCTTTTCCTTGCCGGTGGTTTCCGCGTTCGCCAGGTTTTCGGAGATGACGCGCATGCGCACGCCCTGGGCTTTCATCCCCTGCGCGGCCTGCGCCATTGCATCAAGTAAATCCATATCTTACCTCTCGTTCTTTAATCTTCTTATTGAGACCGGATGGAGGACTTCAGCAAATCGATGTTTTTCTGGTAGATGGTCGTCGTCAGGCGGTGATCGGCGTAGTTTTCGTTCATTTTCAGCAATTGCTCCTCGAGAATGACGGCGTTGCCGGAGGGAGATGCCTCATAAGGATTTTTCTGGTTCTTTTCAAGAGCCTGATGATAGGAACCTGATGTTCCGCTTGAATCCAGATGTTTCGAATTGGTGGTCGTCAGGTGACCCGCGCTGCCCGTTGTTGCGGCGGAAAGCGGAAGCTTGCTGGCAGAACTTTCCAGCAGTCCCTTGAAATTCAACGGTGCTATGTCCTGAGGCGTGTACAGGGGCGTATCGGCATTGGCGATGTTCTGCGCCAGTACTTTCTGCCGGCCTTCATGCCAGTGCATCTTCTGGATGGTGGCCTGCATCAATGTCAAATTTTGCGTCGTCATACCATAGCTCCCCAATTCGTCCCCGATTGAGTGTAGCACACCAGTTATATTGTGGCATTATTGTTGTTAATATCCCGTAAACTTTTGCTACACTTGTTCAGGGTTTGTAACAGGCGGGCATAATCTGGTGATAGATATTCTGGACAATCAGACGGAGGACGGCAAACAAGACAAAACCGGCGGCGGCGACAGCCGTCGGCTGGCGGCTGTAGCTCTCAAAAAATTCGGTCTGGATGAAAGCATCCTTCCGAAGGTGGTGGCTTCAGGTTACGGAAAACTTGCGGAGCAGATCATCCAGCTTGCCTTTGAAAACGGCGTCCGGGTGCGGGAGGACAGGGACCTCGCCCAGATGCTGGCGGCGATCGAGCTGGACAGCGATATTCCCTCCGAGGCTCTTGTCGCCATTGCAGAAATTCTGGCTTACGTTTACAAAGCCAATGGAGTGTATTCTTTCACAAAAGAAACGAAACCGAACACGGGTGAAACGGGATGACGGACAAGGCGAACGCCAACAACGCAGCGGAACTCGGCAAAAGGCTGAAAACGATCGTCGATTATGTGCGCGAGTGCCAGGCGCGCGTGACGAAGGGGGAAATCCTGAGCCTGCAGGGACTTGATGACAAAGTGATCGAGCTGTGCGACGACATCGCCGCACTGCCAGAAAAGGAAGGGCGCTGTCTTGAGAGCCAGATGACCCTGCTGATCGAGTCTCTCGAAATTCTCGCCGGCACGATGAAAGAACAGCAAGAAAGCTTTGCCGGACGGGGGGCCGGATAATTCATGGATACGCTTCTCCTGATGAAATTTTTCAGCGCTTTCGTTTTCGTCATTGCCTTGATGTTGTTGCTGTCATGGCTTCTGAAGCGGCTCGGCGTGTCCGCGACGCATAGGGCGGGCGGGGGCAAACGCCGCCTGAAAGTCGTCGAATTCATGCCGCTGGATCATCGCCGCCGCCTTGTTCTCGTCCGGCGCGATGACCGCGAGCATCTTCTGCTGCTGGGGCCGCAGGGCGAAACGGTCGTGGAAACGGGCATTCCCGCAAAGGCAAAGGCGGAACCGGAGGCGGAGAAGGAACTCGTCGTCGCATTTTCAAGGGATCCGAGAAATGTCAGGATTTAGTTTTCTTTTCCCTCTCACCGTGCAGCCCGCAAGGGGAGAGGGGGACGCATTCTGTTGGTTTCCCGTTTTCTCCGGATTAGCCATTCTTCTCGTTCTCGCCATCCTCCTCGTCCCGAACGACGTCTGGGCGCAGAGCCTGACGCTCGATCTCGGCGGCGGCAAGGGCGGCGAGGATGCGGGCGGAAGCTCGGTCGCCGGGCGCGTCGTCCAGATGGTCATCCTGATGACCGTCCTGTCGCTGGCGCCGTCCATCCTGATGATGATGACGTCGTTCACGCGGATCATCGTGGTGCTGTCGTTCCTCCGCACCGCGCTCGGCGCGCAGCAGACGCCGCCGAACACCGTTTTGCTGAGCCTCGCGCTGTTTTTGACTTTCTTCATCATGACGCCGACCATTCAGGCGTCCTACGATCAGGGCATCAGGCCGATGATGGCGGGAGAAATGGACGAGATGGAGGCGGTGCAGAAGGCTGTGACGCCATTCAAGACGTTTATGCTGAAGCATACGCGGGAAAAGGACCTCGTGCTGTTCATGAACCTGAGCAAGACCCCGAAGCTCGAAGACCCGATGGCGACGCCGCTTCAGGTGGTCATCCCGGCCTTCATGATTTCGGAGCTGCGCCGCGCCTTCGAGATCGGCTTTTTGATCTTCCTGCCGTTCCTCATCATCGACATGGTGACGTCGTCGATTTTGATGTCGATGGGCATGATGATGCTCCCGCCGGTGATGATCGCCCTGCCGTTCAAGATCATCTTCTTCGTGCTGGTCGACGGCTGGTACCTGATCGCCGGGAGTCTGGTGCAGAGTTATGGGGGGGGGTAAATGGAAGAATCCCACGAATAAACACGAATGGATACGAATTTTCCCGCTTTTGTCATCCCGACAGAGCGCGTAGCGCAACGAGGGATCTTGTTCGTTGCGTCAGAGAAGATCCCTCGCATTCGCTCGGGATGACAAAAACAGGGATTTTTTTGCAGACTGCTTATGCGCTATCCAACTTCAACGCCCACTCATGAATTGAGTTTCTTACTGCGGTCAAAATTTCATGTAATGATGTTCCACTTATTACTACATGAAAGTCAGTACAGCCTTTCATGAGGTCTATTGCCATCTGTTTTTGTTTTGGCGAAAGACTAAATACTATTGACTCATCTGTATTTAACATTTCTTCTAAGGAACCAACATTTTGTCCACAGGGAGTATAGGAAAGAATTTCTCGCATCTTCGCGCTTTCAAATTGAACAGACTCCCAACCCCCTCGATAAGGATTTAACGCTTTTGGCTCCCCATATATTTGACGATATGAAGGTAAGTCTTTCGCTTCGATTCCTTTATAGCCGTTCAGTTCTTTGTTTATCCATTCAAGGAAATCTGTTTGCCCAAGTTTAGTGGCAATAACTTTGGATTTTCTGAGCAGTGTTACAACGGGAACGTTCAAGTCTGCAGCATCAGCAATCACTTGTTTGATAGCTACCTGCATTGGTTTCGTCGATGAGGAAAATATTTTTAGTATGATAGTAGCTAACTGAAGGGATGCCAGTAATATTAGACCCTCTATTAACCAGTTGGGCAGTATTGTGCTTGTAACTAGTGCATGCTTTAATATCTCTATCCCTTCGGGTAGCCACCCTTTAAAGTAGGCATAAATGGAACTTACCACAAAGACGGCGGCAACAGCAATAACTTTGCTCCAAACGGGGTCATTCCAAATTTTTTTTAAAATATTCCACAGATTCATTTTCGTTCCCCAATAGGTACAAAAGAAATACTTGATCTCTTCGTTATAAATTAAAAACCCTCCCGTGTCACCCCCGCCTGCGCGGGAATGACAATTCTATTTGAACCCTCACCCTGCCACCGCCCGCCGTTTTCTCCGCAGCCCGAGCAGGGCGAGGCAGGCGCCGGCGAGGAAGAGCCAGAGGACGAGCGCGATCAGGGCGCCGCGGACGCCGTATTGGTACGACACCTTGGACAACGTCGCCAAGGCCAGCCTTGTCGCGATGATGGCCGGCTCCGATTTCATCAAGACCTCCACCGGCAAGGAAGCCGTCAGTCAACGCCCTCCGGGCGGCGTACTTGCTACTTGAATCCGCCGGGCAAAAGGTCTCTTATGAGAAGGCGGAATAAAGATTTTTTGGAGGAAGATATGAGGAAAACGGTTTTATTTCTGATTGTCGCGCTTATGTTTCTGCCGCAGGCGTCTTTCGCGGCGCAGGGCGACTACGTCGTGCTGCTGCACGGCATCGCCCGCACGAAAGGATCGATGGAGGGCATGGGTGAGGCGTTGTCGCAAAAAGGGTACGTCGTTATCAATATAGACTATGAATCGCGCAAGAAAAAAATTGAAGACCTGATCGTGGATATCAGGAAGGAGATCGTGAAAAATCATATCCCTGAGGCAAAAAAGATCAATTTTATAGGTCATTCCATGGGCGGTCTTATCATCCGCGCCTATATCAACAAGTACAGGCCGGAAAATATCGGCAGGGTTGTTATGCTTGGCACGCCCAATCAGGGCAGCGAAGTGGCTGATTTTCTGGCCGATAATACTCTCTACAGGTCTTTTTACGGCCCGGCGGGGCAGGAGCTGATAACCGATCAGTCTGATTTCAAAAAAATATTCGGAGAGGTGGATTACGAACTCGGCGTCATTGCGGGCAACTGCACCGTAGATCCCGTTTCATCGTTTATCATTCCGGGCGATGACGATGGCAAGGTCGCCATTGCAAGAACCAGAATCAAGGGCATGAAGGACCATATCATTCTTTGCGCCACGCACTCTTTTATGCCTGGCAACAAGCAGGTTAAACGGCAGGCGGAATATTTTCTGGAGCATGGGAAGTTCCGGCGTAAAATAAAAGGCTCTGAAAAACCTCACGCTGATTTATGACCGGAGGCCGTCCCAGAAACGGCCGCAAAGGGACATGACTGTGGCGGGCTGCGCCCTCGGAAAGAAATGCCCCGCATCGGGGATAAAAGAGAATTCAGCCGGGGGCCAGACGGACGACAGGTAACGTCCCGTGAGGACGGACTTGGATTTTTCCCCGTATATCCCGAGGACGGGGCAGGTGATTTTCCGCAGGCCGTCTTTCGACAGTCTGTCATCCTCCATCAGCTCCTGTCCGGCGTTCGTCGTATCCATCAGCTCCAGCCATTTGCCGGAGGCCTGCCTGTCATTTCCGGACAGGAGGTTTTTTACCCATGGATACAGCGCCTCCGGAATTTCCTGTCCGTTTTTCCGCATCCGGGAAACGGCGGTTATCAAATGAAAACCGAAATAGGGATGCCGCACGTCAAGGGCGAGATTGCATTGATGTAATGCAGCCTGAAGATTTTCCCCCGCTTTCCAGGGGATGTCCTTCTCCTTCAGGCGTTCCGAACTGATATGGCTGTCGGCCAGGACGAGACTGGAAAACCGTTCCGGTTCGGCGCAGGCCAGCTTCAGAGCCGCCACGCCGCCGAAGCTGTGCGCGATAAAATGCGCCTTCCTGATATTCAGGGTGTCGAGCAGCGCCCGCAGATCGTCCGCCATGCCGCCGGGCGTGTAGCCGCTTTTGGTGACAGGCGAACGCCCGTGGCCGCGCAGATCGTACAGGGTGACCCGGAAGCGCTCCGCGAAATGCGGCGCGAAATCCTGCAGCCAGAAGCCCATATTGGCCGCGAGGCCGTGAATCATCACCAAATCTTCTGGAGATTCTTCGCTCTTGCAACGCAACTGCATTGTATTGAACGTGGTGTTATTCGCTTTTATAAGAGGCATGGCGCGACCATTTTCTAGGCGTACCCGAGAGCCGCCAGTTGCCGCATGAGGGAGTCTTTGTCGTCGCTCGTCATGTCTTTTACCTGCATGTGGGCGGGCGGGACGGTTTTGCCGATGACGATCACCGGATTTTTCCGCAGATGCTCCGGCGTGAACAGGTTGTCCGCCGTCACGCCCTCGAAATCCTCAGGCACGGGAAGGCCGAGGCTGTAGAGCAGCGTCGCCGCGACATCGGCGATGTTCCGGCTCCCGACCATCGCGCCGGCTTTGATGCCGGGGCCGCAAGCGATAAAAACGCCGTCCGGGTGATGCGTTCCGATGATTTCCGGCAGCTTTTCCACGGCGGAAGAGCCCTCCTTGATCGATACGAAGCCGAAATCCCGCAGAACCAGCAGAAGATCCGGTGCGCTCTCCATGGCCTCGCCGGGGAAGGCTTTCTCGCGGGTATGGACTTCGGCGATGATCCTTTCGCCTGTCTTATCATCCACGAGACCTTCCATATCCTCGATCAGTTTACTGCGGAAGTTTTCGTACTGATCGGGCTGGATGCCCGTCTGGCCGGGAGCGCGCGCCACGCGGATATGGATGCCGTTGCTGGAAGGGGTGCGGCAATAGGCCGTCGTTTTGTCGAGATCGATCTTTGCAATAAAGCCGCTTTCGTGCTCCTGCTGAGCATCGCGTTTGTATTTCAGGTAACCCTTTTCTTTCAGGAAAGAGTTGATGCGGACGACTTCTCGCTGCGCGGTGAAGCCGTGATCCGAGGCCATGAATACCTGCGTGTCCGGCCCCGCCGCCTCGACGAGGTCGTGGATGTGGGTGTCGAGCTGGGCGAAATAGGACAGCGCGAGCGCGCGCATCGTCTTGAAATGCCCGTCCTCAGCATCCGTTTCCTTCAGGCGGGGGTCGATGAAGCGCCAGACCTGATGCTGGAGCTTGTCGGTGCCGTCGAACATCACGGCCATGAGGTCGGGCTTTTCGTTCTCCTGCACGTATTTCGCGACGTTGAACCATTGCAGCTCCCGGGGCAGGTGATAGCTGACCCAGTCCTTGCGTTCCTCGTCGGTCAGGTGCTGGATGGCTTTTTGTTCCTTGTCGAAATCCCAAGCCAGTTCCTTCGGGTTGAAATCAGGCAGGCCGTCTTTCAGGCGCGTGTAAAAATCCTGAGGATGCGTGTTGCGGCGCAGGTGTTTCCAGGGCACGAAACCGGGCAGGATGACGCCGTTCAGGTCTCTCGGCGGCGGCGCCGTGAAGGGAAAGTTGAGTGCCGCGATCTTGCGCCCCTGACGGCTGGCGATGGACCAGATCGTTTCCATGCGGCAGTCGGTGGCGCTGTAAAGTTCGGTGTAAAGCTCTCCATCGACTTCGCTGCTCTTCAGGAAATCGTACAGGCCGTGATTGCCGGGCGTCCTTCCGGTCATCAGGGTCGTCCATGCGGGTGGCGTCAGAGGGTTCATGGTGGAGCGCAGTTTTGCGCGTGCGCCTTTTTGGAAGATTTTCGCCATGAACGGCATGACAGGCCGGTCGCCCTTCGTCAGTTCATCGAGGATGGTGAATGTCGAGCCGTCCATGCCCAGGAATAATGTGCGAACACTCATGCCTGTTTCACCTCCGCCTTGCAGGTGCTTGCGGAACTCAGTTTTTTCAGGATGAATACGATGACCTGCCCGAGCGTCAGGTCGTCGATGAATTTCCCGTCCTTCATGACCAGTTCCTGAAACTTGAAAGTGATGCCGGAGTAATGCTCCTGAATCATGGTGAACAACTGCATCGTGTCGGCGGAGGCGAAGCCGAGGTCTCCCTTCAGGGTCGTCGCCGCGCTCATGGCGGCGTCCTCCAGCCCCCAGTCCTCGATGAGATCCTGCGTCAGGCCGATAATGACTTGCTCGACTGTTTCAACCGACATTTTTTCTCCCCTCCATAATATTTTCGGCGTCCGTGACGGTGACAGATGAACTGAACCGGTCGCCTTCCAGGGAGACCGCAGGGGATTCAGATATATTGCCGCGCCACCATCCGTCAACAAAATACGTTCCATTCGCGTCACAGGCAACCCTTATATCCGAGGGATAGAGCAGCGTGCCCGACTGTTGATATATCCGGTAACGGACGGCTTCCTTGATGCAGGCGCGACGGAACAGCCATACGGCCTTCTCCGCCAGAGGGACGGTCAATGCCTGCCATTCCGTCCGCTCGACGGCATCCAGCAGGCAATAGGCCAGAATTTTCTGGAACATTCCGTTCGACTGGATGCAGAAGGCTTCCGGCAGGTGCGGCAGATACCACTGCAATACATCGCCGTCCACTGCCTCAACAGGATTGCCGAGCCAGCCGTTCAGGGGGTCGAAGCGGCAGGCGTAAAATTTGTGCGGCACCGCAAAATAGACGCTGTGCATATTGCGCGCCCGGAGTATTGCATGCCCCAGGCTGTTCAGGCATTCAAAATCCCAGTGCCGTGAGCCTTCGCCCGCGCCGGCCTGCACAGAGTGCTGCCGGGCATGGAGGGTCAGGCCGTCGAGATCCCGGGGGCAGGGGACGTATAATTCGATGCGCTCTATTTTCGAGGGGAAGCAGTTGAAATCCGTGCCGATTTTCTGCGCCACCCAGAACGCCGACAACTGGCTCAGCGCGTCGAGAAGCACGGGATTGAGCACCGTCCGTGGCGTTTCGCCTTCCCTGATGAAACCGTTCAGGCTGACGCTGGAAAGCCTCGCGTCGATGCCGGTTTCGCCCCAGCGTTCGATCTGCGGCAGGGACTGGAAAATGGGGCCGTGATACATTCCGACGCGGTAAAGTTCGTTCTCCTCCGGCCAGCGGATCGGATTGTCGTCTTTCAAGCCGGGGAGGGCTTCGCAGAGGGTCTCCTGCGGCCCGAACAGGAAATCGCCGCTCATAATTTTTTTCCCGTTATGGCGGATTTCCGCTCTGTAGACATTGTTCCTGCCTGCGGCGGGTGAGGCTTTCACTTCCAGAATGGCCTCGCCCCTGCCAAGAGCGATCCAGTCGAAAGCGAAAACCTCCTCGATCACGGTCAGATCATCCCTGCCGGAGAGCAGGGCGCAGGCCTCCGCCATGATCTCCAGCGACACCATCATCGGAACGCAGCTCAGACCCTTCAGGCGGGGATCGGCTTCGGAGACGGTTCCGGAGAGGACATGATCCTGCAGAAACCGGTGTTCGTCGAGGTTGAGCCGGACGGCGCCGGTAAATCCCGTCCCTGTGAATTTCTTGCCCGTGATGAAAGGGTATTCCGGCAGGGGGGGAGCGCCTTCCGGCCGGGAGATTGAGAGCAGCAGGCCGGTCAGTTCAGATGTGGCATGAAAACGGGGCATGGTGTTATCGAGCATCACGCCCGCCGGTTTTTTCTTTTCCAGCGCGTTGAAATCAATTTTCTCCACGTCGCGCCCGGCGAAAAGATTCCCGGGCTCGCCCTTGCCGTTCACATATAATTTCGCCAGCACGTTCAGGAGTTGATCCAGTCCGGGCCGGGATTCCAGATTGCTCGCCGCGACCATGCAGTCTTTGAGACAGCCGTTATCCCTGAGAATCTGCTCGACGAAGGACGTCAGTTTTCCCGACGGCCCGGCTTCAATAAAGATGCGGACGCCGTCCCTGTACATCGTCCTGACGGTGTCGATAAACCGCACCCTGACGGCCCACTGGCGTGAGGCAAGTTCGCGGACGGCTTCTTTTTCACTCGGGAACAGCCCGGCGGAAGCGCAGGAATACATCGGAACTTTTGGGATGCCGAGGCCGATGTCCTCATAATAGCGGAAGAACCCCTCCTTCATCGGCGCGAAGGCCTGTGTGTGATAGCCGCGGTCGAATGGCAGGATTTCGCAGACAGCGCCTGCATCGACAAGCAGGGTGGACAGTTTCTCGACGGCAGGCTTGCCGCCATAGACGATGGTTTGCGTCGGGCAGTTCTCCATCGCGATAACGATCCCCGTTCCGGCGATATGCCGCTCGATCTCCTCGCGGGAGACAAGCGCCACCGCCATCAGCGCGCCGGTCTCTATTTTCCCCTCGCCTTCGAGCCTGAGGGAGATGTCGTTCAGGCGGCGGACGAAATCCGCGATCTGCCGGGGCGCGTTCGGGATGGCGCCGGAAGCGACCAGAGCGGATGATTCACCGCTGCTATGACCCATCATCACGTCAGGAACGACGCCCATGCGGTTGAGCGCCGCATTCATGGCCTGACCGGCGATGAAAACGGCTTCGGAGCCGACATCCATCTGATGCAGACGCTTGTCGAGCGCGGCGCGCCGCGAGGTGGTCAGTTCGGTATTGGGCGGGAAGATAATATCCGTCCTGTTGCCGCCGGGTGCCGCCTCATAAACGCTGTCCCACAAATCAAACCATTCCCGGACGGAATCAAAATGAGTGGCCAGGTCGGACAACATGCCCATGTACTGCGAGCCTTCCCCCGGAAAAAGAAAGGCTGTTTTCCCCGGCAGAGACGAGTTGCTGAAGAAGATGTCGCCTTTGTTCATGAAAGGCTTATCGTTTTTTTCAAGGCGGCTTTCCGCCTGCGCGATCTTCCGGAGGAGATCGTCGCGGTCTTTGGCGGCAATTGCAAGACGGCAGGAGCCTGTCTGTTCTTTCGCTTCTTCGCACAAGCTGTAAGCGATATCGCTTAAGGGATAATCCTCCCTGTGGCTGAGGAATATCTCCAGCCTTTTGAGTTGCCTCCTGATGCCGTCAACGGTGTCGGCGGCAAAGACGCACATCTCCATCGACCAGGGCGAGCATTTTAAAGGCTTCCTTGCGGCCTCCGGCGCTTCTTCCAGAATGGCATGGGCATTGACGCCGCCGAAGCCGAAAGAATTGATCCCGGCGCGTCTTGGATTTTCAGTCTTGCCGATCCACGGTTTGACCGTATTGTTCACATACAGAGGCGTCGTTTCGATTTCAAGCGCGGGATTGACCGTTTCGCAGAGGGTGGGCGGCAGTATCTTGTGATGCAGCGCCAGGCACATCTTGATGAAGCTCGCCGCGCCTGCGGCGGGGATGCAATGGCTAATCATGGATTTGACGGAGCCGACGGCGATGCTGCCCTGTTCGCCCGTACGCTCCCCGAAAACGGTTTTCAGCGTGGCGATTTCCGTTTTATCGCCAAGCGCGATGCCGGTGCCGTGCGCTTCGATAAGGCCGACGGTTTGCGGATCGATGCCTGTGGAATCGTAGGCGCGCCGGACGGCCAGCGTCTCGCCTTTTTCGCTGGGCGCGAGGAGCCCCAGTCCTCTCCCGTCGCTGGACTGGCCTACGCCGTGGACGACGGCGTAAATGCGGTCGTTGTCTTCGAGAGCGTCCGACAGACGCTTGAGGACGACGATGCCGAGACCCTCGCCCAGCAGGGTGCCGTCGCTCTCCGCGTCGAGGGGGCGTATGCTCCCCTTTTTGCTCAGGGCGTTCAGCATCGTGAACATCACCAGAACCTCGGCGGGCAGGGAAGCATTCACGCCCCCGGCCAGCATCATACGGCTGCCGCCTTTACGCAGTTCCTCAACGGCTGCATTAATGGCAAGCAGGGAAGAGGCGCAGGCGGCGTCGATCAGATAGTTCGGCCCGTGGAAATTCAGCCGGTTGGATATCCTTCCCGTCATGACATTCGGCACTTCCGACGGGCATACGTCGGCGTTGAACGGAGGAAGCTGGCTTTGCAGAGCCTTTCTGATCTCCGCGCATTGCCCGTCCGTCATCGAGGGCATGGCGGCCCGCAGCATCTCCAGCGTCTGGTCGAGGCAGATGTTGTGCTGCGCGATGTTGACCTGCCCGCGATGAAAATAAGTGCTGTGGCCCAGCACGATGCCCGTATCCTGATGGTCGAAATCGTCTTCAAGATACCGGCTTCCCGCATCGGACAGCGCGTCCCGCGCCACCCGCAGCGCCAGAAGCTGGTCCGGCTCGCCGCCGTCGAGGGAATTCGGCATGATGCCGAACGCGCGCGGATTGAAACGGTAAAGCTCCCTTAAATAACCGCCTTTCGCCGTCGAGATTCGTCCTGAATCGATATACCGGCTTGCCTCCCATTCCGGCAGGGGATCTCCGATGGCGCTGACGCCGTTCAGGATGTTCCGCCAGAAGGTCTTGACGTCCGGGGCTTTGGGAAAAATGCACGACATGCCGATGACCGCGATGGGTTCACGGCTTCTGTCGATCTGTTTTTTCTCCGTTCCTGTCATGCCTGATCCTATAATCCTGCCGCCTGCAACTGGGGTTGTTTTGCGCCGGTCTTGTGCGCCTTGCTGCCGATATGCTGCATGCCTTCTATCAGGAGAAGGGTATGTCCCTCGCCGTCATGGAAATACACGTCAACGGTCAGCGTATCCTCCTTCCGGTCACGGACGACATAGTCCATACGGAGGGTCTGCGGCAATGTCTCGGCATAACGGACGATCCTCCCGATCCTGACCGGCAGGGCGAACAGATCGCGCTGCACCGCCATCCATACCACGCTCATCTGCGCCGCCGCATCGACCAGAATCGGATCGATAACCCATTGATCCCCTGTTTGGCATCCGTCCAGAAAATCCTTCGGAGACGTGGATCGCACCGCGCTGCGAACGCCTTCTTCCGAAAAGGAATCTATCGACGTAATGGCATGGAATCGCGGGCCGTGGAAGAGCCATTGCGCGTAGGCTTCCTCCGCGGTCAGGGAAGGCCGGGACGTTTCACCCGTCTTCGGCGGAGACTTATCCGGAGCGGATAGTTTTTTCGCCAGAACAACCGTTGCGCCGTAATGGGGGACGGGCTTGTCGTCTTTTGAGAGAATTTTGACCTTCACCTTAGGATTTTCTGCGTCATCGTTTGATTCCAGAGCAATGGCGAGAGGGTAATCTTCACGGTCAACGATTACGCCCTTGAACAACTGGCAATTGACGACTTCCGTAACCATCCAGCCGTTTCCGAACTTCCGGGAGACGGCCTGCGCCATCATCTCCGTCGCGACAGCCATCGGCAGAACCGGCAACGTGTCGATGATGTGATCCTGAAGATAGAGGTGATTTTTCCCGAGGTTGACATCGACGGATGTCTCCCCTTTGGAAAAAACACTGCCTGGATTCAATAGCGGCGTCGTGTTTCCGGAGACTCTTTCAATGCGTCCTTTTTCCTCCTCATGCCGTTCCCACGGCCCCGCGCCGCAGACGATTTCGACCGTGCCGCCTTTGGTCACCTGATGGTTGAACAGGGATCTTCCAACTTCAGCCGTCACCAGAAAAACGCCCTGCCGCGCGAATTTATCCTCTGTTTCCGATGTCACCATGCCGTCGCCGAATTTGGTTTTCCCCCACGGGCCCCAGCACAGGGCGCTGACGTTCACCTTGCCGCCCCATTGTCGCCGCAACTGGCAGCACAGCCGGTTCATCAGTTCATTCGCCGTTGCGTAAGAGCTCTGGCCGCTGTTGCCGTAGCGTCCCGCGACCGAGCTGAACACCGTGAAGAACCGCAGGGTTTCCGCGTTGAGATTTTTTTGCAGCGCCAGCAGGCCGAGCACTTTCGTCTCGACGACGCGGGACCAGCTTTCATGGGTGATATCCGCGAGGAACTTGTCTTCGATGACGCCCGCGCCGTGAACCACGCCGTCGATCCTGCTGTATTTCGCGGTGAGGTTATTCAACAGGGAGGATACGGCGTTTTCATCCGCGACGTCGGCGGCGTAATATTCAACCACTGCGCCCGCGCCCTGAAAATCCGAGATATTGTCCAGCATTTCACGCGCGGACAGAACGGCTCCGGCCCGGCTCCTGGCCTCGCCCAGCGGCAGGGACTTGTTTTTCACGAAATAGCGGGTCAGGTCTTTTTCCGTCGTGAGCAGCCCCGCTTCCGGATGCCCGCGCAGCGTTTCCTCATGGGAGGGCAGACGGCTACGCCCCGTCAGGATCAGCGTGTTTCCCGGCTTCGCGAATTCGCGCAGCGTTTCCGCCGTTACGCCCCGCGCCCCGCCCGTCGCCAGAATGACCAGCCCCGTCTGTTCGATTGCGGATGGCGTTTCAATGGGCGCAAGCTGTGTTTTGAAAACAGTGCGGTCGCCTTTTGGATAGCCGACCTCAATGCGCCCGCCTTCCAGCGCCAGTTCGGTGAATAACTGCGCGGCCAGCGTTTCCGCGTTCAGGGTGGTGTCCAGATCCACCGCCTTCCCGCGCAGACCCTCGCGTTCCTTGCAAAGGGATTTTATCATTCCTACAGCGCCGCCCTGGAGGCTCAATCCTGTTCTCTGTGATGTTTCGCGGCTGAAGGTTCCGCCGAGGGAGCTTGCCGCCATGATGTGGGATCTCTCCTCCAGCCGGTCACTGAAATGACGCAGCAGGAGGAACAGCGATTTCTCGTTCGTGAAAAGCTGTTCTTTCCATTCTTCCGTTGACGCTTTCGCATCAAGGGTGCGGGCATCCAGCGCCGCCAGATGCGCGATTCCAGCAAGGGAGCGGATTTTTTCTGCCGCCTGTTCGCACCACGCGAGCAGGGTTCCGGCGTCTTTCAGGGTCTCAGGCTCAATGACATGAACGGTGCAGCCGTTTTCCGTCAGCATCTTTGACAGGTGATCCGCCACTCCGAAGGCGTCTTTGGCGACGATAAAATCGCCTGCCGTGAGATTTTTCAGAGCCTGAGCATCCAGCGGTTCGGCAGTTGCGGCGATCTCAAACCGCGATTGTGAAAGCCGGGACGGGAGACGGACATCCGCGTCCGTCCTTGTGAACCCCGTCCCGGCCTGATTAAAATTTACGGCTTTTCCTTCCGTTTCCGTTTTTCCGCCCGACTCCAGCAGCAGCGCCAGGACTTTATCGAGCGTGGAGGCGACGCGAAGCTGCGTGCGGCCTTTCGTTCCGAGAGCCTGCCCAACGGACTCCGGCAACCGGTCGAGGATGCCGCCGATGATATCGACGCGCTTGATCGAGTCGATGCCGAGATCGGCTTCCAGATTCTGGCTGAACTCGATCATGTCCGCTTCATAGCCGGTTTTCTCCGTCACGACGGACAGG
>JAZDGQ010000025.1:0-22941 GCA_043806835.1 Pseudomonadota bacterium
CTACAGCGTATGCCCCGACAACGCGGTCATCAAGCTCGGTCCCGGCCGCCGCTTCAGCATCAACCTGGACTACTGCAAAGGCTGCGGCCTCTGCGCCGAAGAATGCCCCTGCGGCGCCATCAAAATGACCCCGGAGGATATCTGATCCGGCGGAATATAAAAACGGAAAAACCATTTAATAATAAAGGAATCTGTGATGTGTTGGAGCGGTGAAGCATCGGCGGTCCTGGCGAGCATAGGGATCGGGGCGACCGTTTACGCCGCGTATAAAAAGGAGCCTGCCGTCCTGTGGATTACGCTGGGTTATTTTTCCCTGATGGAGCTGCTTCAGGCATTCACCTATTCCGTCATTGATAGATGTGCCATGCCATCAAATCAGGTGGCGACCCTTTTGGGGTATCTCCATATTGTCTTTCAGCCGTTTTTTGTCAATGCGCTGGCGATGCATTTCATTCCCAGGCGCGTCAGGGACAAGATAGCTCCCTGTGTTTACGCTTTGTGCTTTGGCTCCGCGATTATCATGCTCATCCAGCTTTTTCCGTTCGAATGGGCGGGTCATTGCACTCCGGGAGACGTTCTGTGCGGAGCACGTTTATGTTCCGTATCCGGCAACTGGCATATCGCCTGGGAAGTGCCGACAACCGGCCTCGCAGGATGGTGGAATTTTCCGACTTATTTTATTGCAGCCTTCATCTTTCCGATGATCTACGGCTCATGGAGGCTTAATATTTATCACATTGTGATGGGGCCCGGACTGGCCATGCTCCTGACCGATAATCCGAATGAACAGCCTGCCGTATGGTGCCTCCTATCCATCGCCTTTCTTCTGATTGTCATTAAAACAAGAGTCCGCCAATGGATGTATGTCGACAAATGGTGGCTTTGGAAAAAGGACTTGAATCCGGAAGGCATGCGGGAGGACTCATGATCGCTGCAAACGCTTCAGCATCAGTCTCGACTACTGCAATGGCCCGCAGCCCTTGCGGCGCCATCAAAATGACCCCGGAGGATATCTAGCATTTAAATGCTGAAACTGTTCGCAACAGCCGCGCTTTCGGTCGCCCTGTTCTTATCGGGCGGGGCGCTTGCCGAAGACACCGCGCCTCTTCCCGGCATCGCCATGCACGGTGCTCCGAAATACGCCGCCGGTTTCAAAAATTTCGACTACGTCAATCCGGACGCCCCCAAGGGCGGGGAGATCCGGCTGGCCGTGTCGGGCACGTTCGACAGCCTCAACCCCTACATCATTAAGGGCGTCGCGGCGCCGGGGATTGGCATGGCGTACCAGACGCTGATGACCAACACCGAGGACGAAGCCTTCTCCGAATACGGCCTGCTCGCCGAGACGATAGAGGTTCCCGAGGACAGGAGCTGGGCTGTGTTCAATCTGCGTAAAGAAGCGCGCTGGAACGACGGTACGCCGGTCACTGCCGCCGATGTCGTGTGGAGTTTTAATACGCTGATGACAAAGGGCCATCCTTACTTCCGCAGCTTTTATGCCAGCGTGAAAGATGCCGTTGCTGAAAGCCCAACCCGCGTCAAATTCACCTTCAATATGACCGGCAACCGCGAACTGCCCCTCATCATCGGCCAGATGCCGATTATGCCGGAACACTTCTGGAAGGGGAAGGATTTCGAGAAATCCACCACCGGCATTCCCCTCGGCAGCGGCCCTTACAAGGTGAAATCCGTCGATACCGGCCGCCGTATCATTTACGAGCGCGTCAAAGACTGGTGGGCGAAGGATCTGCCGGTCGTGAAGGGCATGTATAATTTCGATACGATTGTCTATGACGTTTACCGCGACGAGACCGTTTTATTGCAGGCGTTTTTTTCCGGAGACTATGATTTTCGGCATGAAAACATCGCCAAGGCGTGGAACGCCGAATACAACCAGCCGCCCGTCCGGGAGGGGCTGATTAAAAAGGAAGAAGTTCGTCACAGCCTCCCGGCGGGGATGCAGTGCTTCGCTTACAACCTGCGCCGTCCCGTGTTTCAGGACGCGCGGGTGCGCCGGGCACTCGGCTACGCCTTCGATTACGAGTGGTCGAACAGGCAGTTCGCCTTCGGAACCTATAAGCGGACACAGAGCTTTTTCGCGAATTCCGATCTGGCCTCCTCCGGCCTGCCGTCGGGTCGCGAGCTGGAAATCCTGCGGAAATTCAAGGGACGGATTCCCGACGAGGCTCTGACCGGGGAGTTCAGCATCCCCAAAACCTCCGGCAGCGGGCAGGACGTGCGGCAGAACCTCAGCACGGCGCGGAAAATGCTGGAGGACGCCGGCTGGAAAATCGGCAAGGACGGAGTGCTCGCAAAAGACGGCCAGCCGTTCAAATTCGAGATTCTGGTGGAGAGCGACATGTTCGAGCGCTGGATCGGCCCGATGATCTCCAACCTCAAGAAACTGGGCATACAGGCGAACCTCCGCGTCGTCGATGCCACGCAATATCAGAAACGCATGGATGCCTTCGATTTCGACATGACGGTCACCACCTTCGGCCAGTCCCTCTCGCCGGGCAACGAGCAGCGCGATTTCTGGAGTTCAGCGAAGGCCGATGTGAAAGGCAGCCGCAACATCATCGGCATCAGGAATCCTGTGGTGGACGAGCTGATCGACATGATCGTCAGCGCACCGGACAGGGACGAACTGGTCGCCCGCACCCGTGCGCTCGACCGCGTCCTTTTGTGGAATTATTATGTGATTCCGCAGTGGCACATCGATTATTTCCGCCTTGCGTGGTGGGACAAGTTCGGCAGACCCGCCGTTTCCCCGAAATACGGCCTCGGTGTCGTCGAAACGTGGTGGTATGACGCGGAAAAGGCTGCTAAAATCTCTGCGAAGGTCAAACCAGCAGAGAAATAATGTTCGCTTATATCATCCGCCGACTGCTTTTGATGATTCCGACTTTGTTCGGGATCATCCTCCTCAATTTCCTGATCGTGCAGGTCGCTCCCGGCGGCCCCGTCGAGCAGATGATCGCCCGGTTGCAGGGCATGAACACCTCCGCCACGCAGCGGTTCAGCGGCGGCGGGCAGGACGCGGGCGCTGCGACGCAGATGATGCAGCAGCAACTGACCAGCGGCAGCGGCGCCGGCAAGTACAGGGGCGCGCAGGGGCTTGATCCGGAATTCATCAAGTCGCTTGAAAAGCAGTTCGGCTTCGACAAGCCCCTCGGGGCGCGGTTTCTCCTGATGCTGAAGAATTACCTGATGTTCGATTTCGGCGAGAGCTACTTCCAGAACAAGAAGGTCATCGACCTCGTGCTGGACAAGATGCCGGTGTCGATCTCGCTGGGTCTGTGGACGACGCTGCTCGTCTATTTCATTTCCATCCCGCTCGGCATCAAGAAAGCCGTTAGGGACGGAACGAAGTTCGACATCTGGACGAGCGGCATGGTGATCGCCGGGCATTCCATTCCGGGGTTCATGTTCGCCATCTTCCTGATCGTGCTGTTCGCGGGCGGGAAGTATTTCGATATTTTCCCCCTGCGCGGACTTGTCTCCGACAACTGGCACGATATGGACTGGCCGCGCCGCATCCTCGATTATTTCTGGCACATCGCCCTGCCGGTGGCCTCGATGGTCATCAGCGGCTTCGCCGGACTGACCATCCTCACCAAGAATTCTTTCCTCGAGGAAATCAACAAGCAGTACGTTTTGACCGCGCGCGCCAAGGGTCTCGCGCAGACCCGCGTCCTCTACGGCCACGTGTTCAGGAACGCCATGCTGATCGTCATCGCCGGGTTTCCGGCGGCACTGATGGGAATTTTCCTGACCGGCTCCCTGCTTATCGAGACGATTTTCTCGCTGGACGGGCTGGGGCTGCTCGGCTTTGAATCGGCGCTCAACCGCGATTATCCGGTGATGTTCGGGACGCTCTACGTCTTCACGCTGATGGGATTCATCATCAAGCTCATCAGCGACATGACCATGACGTGGGTCGATCCCAGAATCGATTTCCACGCGCAGGGGGAGAGATGATGAAACTTTCCGCCATCGCCGCGCGGCGCATCTCGCAGTTCAGGCGCAACCGGCGCGGTTACTTTTCCGCGTGGCTTTTTCTGGGTCTCTTCCTGTTCAGCCTCGGGGCGGAGCTGATCGCCAACGACAAGCCCGTCGTGGTGCATTACCGGGGGAGCTTTTATTTTCCCATCGTGAAATCCTATCCGGAGACGTCCTTCGGCGGGGAGTTCGAGACGGAGGCCGATTACCGCGATCCGGTCGTCGGGAAGCTGATCGGGGACAACGGCTGGATGCTCTGGCCGCCGGTCCGTTATTCCTACCAGACGATCAATTACAATCTGAACGTCCCCGCGCCGTCGCCGCCGTCCCGCGAAAATCTTCTCGGAACCGACGACCAGGGGCGGGACGTTCTGGCGCGGCTTGTCTACGGGTTCCGCATCTCGATTTTGTTCGGACTGATACTGACCGTCCTCGGCTCCATCGGCGGCGTCGCGGTGGGGGCGATGGAAGGGTATTTCGGCGGGCTGTTCGATCTTCTGTCGCAGCGCTTCATCGAAATCTGGTCGGGGATGCCGGTCTTCTTCCTGCTCATCATCATGTCGAGCGTGATTACGCCGGGGTTTTTCACGCTTCTGCTCCTGATGCTGCTGTTCTCGTGGATGCACCTGGTGGACGTCGTGCGGGCGGAGTTCCTCAAGGCGCGCAACCTCGACTATATCCGCGCCGCCAAGGCGCTCGGCGTGTCGACGCCGGTCATCATGTTCAAGCACGCGCTGCCGAACGCGATGGTGGCGACGCTCTCCATGATGCCGTTCGTCCTGACGGGGTCGATCACGACGCTGACGGGGCTGGATTTTCTGGGTTTCGGGCTGCCGCCCGGCTCGCCGTCGCTCGGCGAACTGTTGTCGCAGGGGAAGAATAATCTGCAGGCGCCGTGGCTCGGGATCACGGCCTTCCTGTCGCTCTCCGTGATGCTGGTCCTGCTGACCTTTATCGGGGAAGCGGTGCGGGACGCCTTCGATCCCCGGAAGATATTTAAAGGATGAACGATGCCGTTGCTTGAGATAAAAAACCTCTCGGTCGATTTCAGGAACGGCGCGCAGGTCACGCATGCGGTCAGGAATATCTCGTTCTCCGTCGAAAAGGGCGAGCTTCTGGCGGTGGTGGGCGAGTCCGGCTCCGGCAAGTCCGTGACGGCGCTCTCGGTATTGCAGCTTCTGCCGTATCCCGTCGCCAGCCACCCGTCCGGCTCCGTCAAATTCATGGGTCGGGAGATGATGGGTGCTCCTGAATCCGTCCTGCGGGATATCCGGGGCAACAGGGTGGCGATGATTTTTCAGGAGCCGATGACGTCCCTGAACCCGCTTCACTCCATCGAAAAGCAGATCGCCGAAGTGCTGTTCGTCCACAAGCGCATGACGCCCCCGCAGGCGCGGAAGCGGGTGATCGAACTGCTGGGGCTGGTGGGGCTGTCGAAGCTGACGGAGCGGCTCAACGCCTATCCGCATGAGCTTTCCGGCGGGCAGAGGCAGAGGGTGATGATCGCGATGGCGCTCGCCAACGAGCCCGACCTGCTGATCGCCGACGAGCCGACGACGGCGGTGGACGTGACGGTGCAGGCGCAATTGCTGACCCTGCTGAAAGACCTCCAGAAAAAAACGGGCATGGCGGTCATGCTTATCACGCACGATCTCAGCATCGTCCGCAAGATGGCCGACCGCGTGGCGGTGATGTATAAAGGCGAAGTGGTCGAGTGCGAAACGGCGGAAAAACTTTTCACGTCCCCCGCGCACCCGTACACGCAGATGCTTCTGGCCGTCCAGCCGAAGGGCGAGGCGCTGCCGTTCGACAAAGACGCTCCGGCCATATTCCATGCGGAGAATCTCAAGGTTCACTTTCCCGTCAAGGCGGGCGTTTTCCGCCGCGTCGTCGATCATGTGCGGGCGGTGGACGGCATCGACATCGACGTCCGCCCCGGCCAGACCGTCGGCGTGGTGGGCGAGTCCGGCTCCGGCAAGACGACGCTGGGACTCGCGCTGCTGCGGCTGATTCAAAGCCGGGGAATTATTCGTTTCAACGGGCGGCGGCTGGACACGATGGCGGCGAACGATATCCGCCCCTTCCGGAAGAACATGCAGATCGTGTTTCAGGATCCTTACGGCTCCCTCTCCCCGAGGCTGTCGGTGCTGCAGATCGTCGAGGAGGGGCTGCTGGTGCATTTCCGGGAGCTGACCGCCGCCGAGCGCGAAAAGCAGGTGATCGCGGCGCTGGAGGAAGTGGGGATCGATCCCGGTCTCCGCAACCGCTATCCGCACGAATTTTCCGGCGGGCAGAGGCAGAGGATCGCCATCGCGCGGGCGATGGTGCTGAAACCGGAATTTGTTATTCTCGATGAACCCACGTCCGCGCTCGACATGTCGGTGCAGGCGCAGATCATCGATCTCCTGCGCGATTTGCAGCGGAAGCACAACCTCGCCTACATGTTCATCAGCCACGATCTCCGCGTCATCAGGGCGATCTCGCACCATGTGATCGTCATGGAAAACGGCAGGGTTGTCGAAAGCGGAGAAACCGCGCGGATTTTCAGTCATCCGCAAGAGGACTATACGAAAATGCTCATCGCGGCAGCGTCGCCATTTTTTTGAATTCACGTCCTTCAGCGCCTTGAGGTCCTGTTTTATAGCTGTTTCTGAAATTATTTACTCACATTGTCATCCCGAGTGAGGCGCTTTTTGCGCCGACGAGGGATCTTCATCGTTGCAACCAGAGAAGATCCCTCGTCGCGCTGACGCGCTCTGTCGGGATGACATGAGTAAGTGTTTATAGAAACAGCTATAAGGGGAGAGGGGGATATTTTGATTCCTGCCGGGCGCGGGAACTGTTCTGGCGATGCGCGCACAAAAATTGAAAGCCCCTGATCGCTGCGAAAACGGGCGACCCGGTCAGCGTTTATCGGACTTTGACCTTTTCCCGTAGAATCTGTTGTGGATCTGTGACGCATCCTGCGGGCATTTCTCCGACTCTCGCTTGTAGTTCTCAAGGGTGTCTATGGAGCGCTGACGCTCGCGGCGGACTTCTCTCAGGTTTTCGACCATGGGCTCACTGGCCTTATCGAGCTGATGTGTCAGTTCCTTCACATGTTTCGGCGTTTCGTACTGTCTGTACGGGCCGAAGCCCTGATAGCCGAGGTCACGCAGATACAGCAGCATATCCATTTTGATATGCGGTATGTATTCCTGCATGGCCGCGAGGTCGATGGAGATGTGCTGCCATTCGTGCTCCTGGGTCGTCTGGTAGGTGCACGCCAGATCGAGGATATCGGAGGAAACGAAGACGGCCGGAGAATATGTGATCGCCAGTGTTGCTTTGTCGATATAAAGGCACTGGTTCCCGGATTGATCCGTGAGAGTATTGAAGCTGACATGGAAAAGGCCTGTCGTGAGGCTCGTCGCCACTCCGAACACCGTTGACCCTTTTTCCGTGGTCAGTGTGGATTCCTTGTCCTGCTGCAGGCTTTCCTTCAGCGTCGCAGAGGAATGCTGCTCGGTGTAAAAAGATTTGTCCGCGCCGAAGAGGACTTCGACGCGCGGGGCATCCTTGACCGGACATACGGTCAGCGTGACAAGAGTGAGGGCTTTTGAAAAAAAGACCGGAGGAATGATCTGAGGCATCGTACCGATCCTCTGCTTTTATGAACAAAGTTTACAGGGCAGAAACTTCGATCACATCGCTTCCGGTTCATCCCCCGGGGGGGGTGTGCAGGGACGTCCGGCGCGAGGATGCCGACCCTGGAGGTTCCCCTGCGGTTTCTCCTGTCTGTCGCCGGAGGGTTGCGGGGTCTCCGCGCCGCCCTGCGGCTGCGCCCCGTGACGGGGGCCTACAAGGAATCCCTGATCGAGGTCGTTAAGCTTGTCCGCCTCCGTGCCTGCTGCCGTAGGACCGTTGCCATCCGTCTGGGGCTGTTGCTGAAGGTGCTGCTGGGGCTGCTGGTTATACAGGTTCATTTCCTCGGTCATCTCGTTGATGAACCGTTGATAATGCTCCGCGTGCTGCAGATAGCTCTCGGCCAGGACGTGGTCTCCGGCGGATGTTGCGTCCCGCGCCAGCGTCACATATTTTTCATTGATCTGATAAGCCGTGCCGCGAATACGGACATCAGGCCCGTTGCTGTCAAAGCTCTGGACGCGCAGATTGACGCGTCTGCCGCCCTGCTGTTGCCCGTTTCCGCTGTTGTGATGGTGCCCGCCGCCGTGATCCCCGCCATTATTGCTGCGGCCACGCACACGCCTGGTGTTCTGATTATGTCTCATTCTATTTTTCACTTTGATTTATGTTTAAATCGCCCCATTCCCAATTTAGCCGTAACAGGCGGCAATGGAAAGACCTTTCTCTCTCAGGCCGAGTGCGCAACGATACATCTGTTATGGCCAGCGAGATCCTGGGCGACTTTTAGCACGCGAACCCCCCGCTCCGCAAGAATATCTTTGACGGATCTTGCCTGTGTCGATCCTATCTCCAGGAAAAGATACCCTGTTCCGGTGAGCAGTCCGGGGAGCAAGGCGGCAATCTCTCTGTAGCAATCAAGCCCGTCCGTTCCCCCGGAAAGGGCGAGGAGGGGGTCATGCCGCCTGACCTCCGGCTCCAGCGTGGATATGTCAGACTCCGGAATATAGGGCGGGTTGCTGATAACCAGATCAAAGGGGGTTTCACCCGCCATTTCCGTCCAGTTCATCGCTTTGAAGGAAACGCGCTCCGAAAGGCCGAGCGCCGCCGCGTTTTGCAGGGCTACCTGAATGGCTCCTGCGCTGATGTCGATCCCGATGCCCGTTGCCTGCGGCAGTTCCTGCAGAAGCGAAAGAAGAAGGCAGCCCGTTCCCGTCCCAAGATCCAATATGGTCAAAGGAGCTTCCTTGTCTGCGATGGTGAGTGCCGATTCGATCAAAATCTCGGAATCCGGCCTTGGATCAAGAGTTTCCGGCGTAATCTTAAACTCAGACTTCCAGAATGACCGCGCCCCTGTAATGCGTGATACAGGCTCCCGCAATATCCTGCGCTGCATGACTTCCGCTAATTTTTTACTTTCAGAATCGGAGACCAGCTTACTGGAATTCAATAACAATTCTTCGTGGCTTATTTTCAGTACATCCTGCACCAGAAGACGCGTGTCCAGCTCCGGCGTGTCCAGTCCGGCAGACTTGAAACTCTCCCGCATTTCAACGACGGCGGCGTTTATTGTTTTCATATCCCCCTCTTACGGGCATCTGACAAAAAATCGTTGTTACTTGAAATGACTTTTCGCTGGTATCGCCGAATATTTTGAAAATTCCCTCATGACGCGCTCGTAGGTGGCGCGTTTGAAGGGGACGACGTAATCAAGAAGCTCATGAACCGGCACCCATTTCCATTGTCTGAATTCGGGCTGCGTGTGCGCTTCCAGGCGGATATCCTCGTCCCGGCCCAGAAATCGCAGGGCGAACCATTTCTGTTTCTGGCCGCAGTACTTACCTTCCCATAATCTACGGGCGAGGTGCGCGGGAAAATCGTAATGAAGCCATTCCTCCATCATACCGATGATTTCGGCGCTGCGTGTGCCGATCTCTTCCTCCATTTCGCGGAAAACGGCGACTTCGGGATCTTCATCTTTGTTGATTCCGCCCTGGGGCATCTGCCAGCCCCCGGGGTTGTCAAGCCTCTCCGCGATCAGAATATGACCGTTCTCGTTGAATATGAACATCCCGATGCCCAGACGATAAGGCATGTCAGGGTTGCCGGAGCTGCTCCTGCGGTGGTTGTGGTGCTTCATCATGCTTGGGTTTATTTTCCCACACCACGCTCAGGGGCGCAAGCGTAATGCCGCGTTTTTCCAGGCCGGAGATCCATGATTTGAGGGCGTTCAGGGTCACGGGATACGGTTCGGCGATTCCAATGGCGCTGCCGCGTTCACGGGCGATTTTTTCCAGACCGGCCAATTGCTGTTGTATCTCCTTATCGGTGGCGATGGTGTCAATCTGTAAATCTGTCGCCAGATAGGGAAGGGAGTTCTGTTCGGCGATGGCGGCTCCGGCGGATTTTTCTATTCCAGGAGTTTCTATAAACATGGAATTATTCTTCCGGAGAGCGTCAAAAACGGGTGACAGCCTTTTTCTGTCGGTCAGAAAACGCGATCCCATGAAATTGATCATCCCGACGGTGCCTTTCCCCTGAACGAGAAGCCATGTCAGATTTTCGTCGTTATCCTTGTCGCTGAGGCGGGAGGAAACCGCCCTCGGCCCCGGATCGTCTTTTGGATAGGCTGCGGTCTCCATCGGCAACTGAATGAGCGTTTCGTGATTGAGCTTCGTTGCCTTCTTGATCCATGTTTGCAGGTTCTCCGCATAGGGGGAGAATGCAAGCACGACGCCGGCGGGCAGGTCGTTCAGCGTCTTCTCCGTGGAAAGGAACGACAGCCCCAGATCCGATACGATGACAGAGACGTAAATTTCGCTCTTCGGGACGGGCGGCGGCGCGGTTTCAGGAGTAGCGGAAACACCCCCCGTTCCGGCGTTCGCTACCGACGGCTCCTCTTGAGAAACATTTTTGATGACGGCGCTGGCGGAAGGAATTCGGCTTTGCCACTCCCTGACGGTGTTTCCGGCGTGAACGGCGATCAACCCCGCGACTGCGGCGCAGAGCAGCCCATATCCCGCGAGTCCCTGGTAAAGGCGTTTCTTGTGCGCCGCCGGAAAAGATGACCATGCCATCGTGGGTTCTCTTTTCAAGGCGCACCGCCCCTATTGATTTGCAGCGGGGGGAGGAGCGGCTTCCGCCTCCGGCGGGGGGCCCCCCTTATAAATGGAGATCCCTTGCAGGAGGTCAACGGCGCGCAAAAGCTGGTAATCATTCTGCGTCTTGTTATCCGCGGGGTCATTGCCGGAAGCCTTGCCGGATTTGTCGGCCGGTGCGGCGTTCCCGGTATCCGGTTTCACCGGGTCTTTTTCCTTCTCGTCCTTCGGCTCCGGCGTTTCATCCCTGCCGGAATCAGGGTTTTTAAGGGCGCCCTTCAGGTCCGATTCATGAATTTCGGAGAACACGTCTTTTTCCTCCACCACCTTGGCGCGTTCGACAATGATGTCCGGCGTGATGCCCTTGCCCTGTATCGACCGTCCCGAAGGCGTGTAATAACGCGCCGTCGTCAGGCGGATCATCCCGCCACCGGGCACGTTGAACAGGGTTTGAACGGAGCCCTTGCCGAAAGACTGCGTTCCCATGATGATCGCGCGCTTGTGATCCTGCAACGCGCCGGCGACGATCTCGGAAGCGGAGGCGGAGCCGCCGTTGATGAGGGCGACGACGGGAAGGCCGTCGGCCATGTCTCCCGGCGTCGCATTGTCGCGGCGGGTGTCATCCGGATTGCGTCCCCGCGTCGAGACGATTTCCCCCTTGTCGAGGAAGGCATCCGACACGATGATCCCCTGATCCAGAAGCCCTCCGGGATTGTTGCGGAGGTCAAGGACGTAGCCGGCCAGCTTGCCGCCTGCCTGTTTTTTGATGTCCGCGAAGGCCTTTCTGAGGCCGGGGGACGTTTGGGCGTTGAACGTGGTGATGCGGATATAGCCGATGTTGCCGTTTTCGACGCGGCTCTTGACGGAGCGTATCTGGATGATGTCGCGCACGATCTTGTATTTGATCGGCGCCCTGGCGCCCTGGCGCACGACGGTGAGAAGAATTTCGGATCCGACCTTGCCGCGCATTTTTTCAACGGCCTCGGAGAGCGTCATGCCGATCACCTGCTTGCCGTCGATCTCGACGATCAGGTCTCCGGACTGGATTCCGGCGCGGGCTGCGGGCGTGTCGTCAATCGGGGAAACGACTTTCACCACGCCGTTCTCCATGGTGACTTCGATGCCGAGTCCGCCGAACTCGCCTTTGTTCTGGATGGACATGGACTTGGCTTCTTCCTCGTTCATGAAGCCGGAGTGCGGGTCGAGGCTCGACAGCATGCCGTTCAGCGCGTATTCGATCAGTTTTTTATCCTCGACGGGTTCCACATAATTGGCGCGCGTCTGCTCGAAAACATCGCCGAACAGGTTCAGCGCCTTGTATGTGGCGGAGATCGATGAAGTCTCCTCCGCCACGGGCATGTTCTGCGCCGCCATGACGGACAGGGACGGGAATGCGGCCAGAATTGCGAGGACTGTGCAGAATCCGAGATGTTTTTTCTTTACCATTGTCAGCTTTTTCCCTGTTTCCTTTGCGCGACCAGTAACTTTTGCGGATTGACGGGTTTTCCGTTTTGACGAAGCTCGTAATAAATCTGCGGAGAGCCCGAATCCTCCGCCACGCCGACGGGCTCGCCCGCGGCAAGCGACGCTCCCATAACCGCATCTATGCGCGCCAGCCCGGCAATCAGACTATGATAGCCGTCCTGATGTTCAACAATCAAGATTTGCCTGTACTTTTGAAAGGCTCCTGCGAATTTAACGATCCCGGCAAGCGGCACCACGATGCCGGCCCCCGGACGCGTCAGGAAAGTGATCCCCCTGCTTTCCGCACCCAGATCGTCTTTCTCTCCGAATCCCGTGTGAATCGTTCCGTGTACAGGCAGAAGAAGATCGGAGGGCAGGGGGGTGCGGACTGCCTTTTTTTCCACACATTTCTCGAGTGACGGCTTAAGTTTCGCCATTAACTCCTCAATATCCTTGGATTCTTTTATCAGCCTATTGACCTCTTTTTCCTGAGCCTGACGTGCGCTCTCGGTGCTTTGATAGAGTTCCTTGCGTTTTTTAAGCAAGGAGGCCAGGTCTTCTTTCTGCCTGTTCAGGTTTTCATTTTGCAGGGTCTGGAGTTGAATCTGATTCGAGATGTCCCCCTCTATTTTCCTGATTTGCGACAGCTGTTCCTGCAGCCAGGCGGACCGTTGCTGAAGCTCGGGCATGATCGATTTCATAACGAGGGATGCGCGGGCTGCGTCGAGCGGAGTTGCCTGCGCCAGCATATTCGGCACCGAGGTCTGTGAATATTTCCGGACGGCGGAGACCAGCCCCCCCATGGCCTGCTGATCCTTGTAGAGATTTTGGAGGGTGTTCGCTTTTTCCCGACGCAGCTCCGCGAGGCGTTGATCCGTGACGGAGAGGGTTTCCTCGCTCGTCCGCAGGTCCCTTGAAATCCTGACAAGATTGTTTTTAAGGGTGGCGACCTCGGAATCAAGAGCCTGGGATTTTATGATGAGCGCGGCATGATCCGCCTTTTTGGCGGCGAGTTCTTCCCTGATGCTACCGGCTTTATCCGCATAGCCCGTGCGGGTCTGGGACAGGAGGAGCGTTCCAGCCATCATCGTTACGCTCAGAAAAAGAAGGATGCCCTTCATAAACTACTGCCTGTGATACGGGTGTCCCGCCGATATCTGTTGGGTGCGGTAAATCTGCTCCAGCAGCATAACGCGAACCAGCATGTGAGGCCATGTTTGTTTGCCGAAGGACATCAGAAAGTTCGCTTTTTTCCGGACTTCGCCGTCGAACCCGTCCGCGCCGCCGATCAGGAAGGTGATTTCGTTGCCGGGAGCCTGATTTTGCCAGATGCCCATTTTCTTCGCCAAATCCGGGCTGGTCAGTGTCTCGCCACGTTCATCCAGCGCGACGATAAAGGCCGGTTTCGCAAGGTGTTTCAGGATAAGCGGCGCTTCCTGCGCGGGAGTTGATCCCTTCGGAGCGTCGATCTCCGTGAGGCTGACGCCCCACTTCATGCGCTTCAGGTATTCTTCGCAGAGGCCTTTCGTCGGGGAGGCTTTCTGGCGCCCGACGGCGAGGATGCGGATTTTCATGGGTGTCTCTCAGGCCTACTGATACCGCATATACTCCACGGTTGAAAAATCGGCGCCCCAGAGTTTTTCCAGATTGTAGAACTGGCGGACTTCCTCGCGGAACAGGTGGACGACCACATCCCCGGCATCGACGATGACCCAGTCGCCGACTTCCAGTCCTTCGAGGCGCGTCTTGATTTTGCGGTCGGCGCTGAGCTTTTCGCACAGTTTCTGCGCCATTCCGGCGACATGACGGGAGGAGGTGCCCGTTGCGATCAGCAGGAAATCGGCAATCGTTGTTTTTCCTTTCAGGTCGATGGAGACGATGTTCTGCGCCTTGTCGTCCTCCAGAGACGACGAAATGAAATCCCGCAACTCCAGTCGTATTTTCGCCGTAGATTCGGGTATTTTTTTTGCGGCGGCTTTTTTCTTTTTGATGACGATGATGCCCTCCGTTTATTCTCTGTCCTGACTGTATCGCGTACAGTCTATTTCCGCAACTTTCTTTCTTTCCGGAGCGCGGTCGCCGACTGCCTGTTGAGGGGGATATGCAGGATCGTCCAGGCCGGCGGCCTGCACGTTTTCAGGAGGGGCGCCTGTTCCTGTGGCCGGAGGGAGGCGCGGAAGCGTTCAAGCGCGGGGCAGGATTTGACGTTGCTGCCGCGCGGCGGGCGGTCGAGAACGGCGACCGGCACAAAGTTGAAAATCCTTTCCCACTCGTGCCAGAGATGGATTTGCCGCAGGTTGTCGGTTCCCATCAGCCAGACGAACCGTGTGCGCGGGAAGTGTTTTTTGAGTGCCGAAAGCGTGTCGGCGGTGTAGTGCGTATGCAGGAGCCGTTCGATGTCCGTGACGATGATGCGGGGATGGTGGCGGCTGGCTTCGACGGCACCGGCCACGCGGTCTTCGAGTGAAGCCATGTCGTTCTTTGATTTCAGCGGATTTTGTGGCGATACCATCCACCAGACGGCGTCCAGCCCCAGGGATTTCAGGGCATGCAGGCTGATATGCCTGTGTCCTTCATGCGCCGGATTGAAAGACCCCCCGAGCAGCCCGACTGTGCAGTTCTTCCAGAGAGTGGCCTGATGAGGGGAGGGGGGGGATGATGTCAGGGGAGTTCTTGTCATACTGGCTCACGTTGATAATAACCCGCAGATACCCTCACCCCGACCCTGCACGGCATGTGCCTACACCGTGCAGCCCGCAAGGGAAGAGGGAGAAGTGGTTTCATCACTCCTCCGTCAGCGACGCCAGCGCCGTATTCCCTCCCGAAGCCATGGTGTTGATGGACAGCGTTTTTTCCGTGCCGAAGCGCAGCAGGTAATGCGGCCCGCCCGCCTTGGGGCCTGTGCCGGACAACCCGCGCCCGCCGAACGGCTGCACGCCGACGACGGCGCCGATCATGGAGCGGTTGACGTAGCAGTTGCCCGCCCTGATCCTGCTGCAGATCATGCGCATCCGGTGATCGATGCGGGTATGGAGCCCGAAGGTGAGGCCGTAGCCCGTCGCGTTGATCTGGTCGATCACGCTGTCCAGTTCCTCGGCCTTGTAGCGGATGACGTGCAGCACGGGGCCGAAGATTTCCTCCGGCATCTGCGCGAAGGATTTGATCTCATAGGCGCGGGGGGCGAAGAAACAGCCGTTTTTGCATTCCTCCGTCGTTTTCACCTGCGTCAGGAGTTTCGCCTCCTTGTCCATCCGTTCCGCGTGTTTTTCGAGGATGCCGAGCGCCTCCTTGTCGATGACGGGACCGATGTCGGTGGAGAGTTTTGACGGATCTCCGAGGACGAGGCTCTGGCAGGTGCCATCCAGCATTTTGATGATTTTGTCGGCGATCCTGTCCTGCAGGAACAGGACGCGGAGCGACGAGCAGCGCTGCCCTGCGGAACGGAACGCGCTGGTGATGATGTCATCGACGACCTGTTCCGGCAGCGCGGTGGAATCGACGATCATCGCGTTCTTCCCGCCGGTTTCGGCGATCAGGGGTGCGATCACGTCGTTGCGGGCGGCCAGCGCGCGGTTTATCTGCTGCGCGACTTCCGTGGATCCCGTGAAACATACCCCGGCGATCCGCGCGTCCGGAACCAGATGCTGTCCCACCAGTTTGCCCGGGACGGGAAGGAGGGCGATGACGTCTTTGGGGATGCCTGCCTTGTGCAGCAGTTCCACGGTTTTCATCGCGATCAGGCAGGTCTGTCCGGAGGGTTTGGCGATGACGGTATTCCCCGCCATCAGCGCGGCGGCGATCTGCCCCAGGAAAATAGCCAGAGGGAAATTCCACGGGCTGACGCAGAGGAACACGCCGCGCCCTTCCATTGCAAGGGTGTTGGATTCTCCCGTCGGCCCCGGCAGGGGCATCGGCGTTCCGAAATGCTTGCGTCCCTCGACCGCGTAATAGCGGCAGAAGTCCACCGCCTCGCGGATTTCCGCGACGGCGTCGACCGGTATTTTCCCCGCTTCCCGGATGCACAGGGACATCAGCTCCGCGTAGTTCTCCTCCAACAGGCCGGCCATGCGATCCAGGCAGGCGGCGCGGGTGGCGGCGGGAGTGGCGTTCCAGCGCGGAAAGGCGGCGTGGGTGACCTCGAGAGACTGTTTTATATCCTCTTCGGTGGCGAGGGTGACGGTGCCGACTTCCTGGCGCAGGTCTATGGGGCTCAGGACTTTCCGGGTCGGGCCGATTTTTGGCACGCCGTTGACGAGGGGAGCCGCGGCATAGCGATGCGACGAGAAGGAGGCGACCTTCTTCATGAACTCCGAGCTTACGTTGGTGCTGGAGAACTCGATGCCCATGGAATTGTCCCGCTCCGCTCCATAGAGCCTGACGGGCAGGACGATTTTCGGATGCGCCTTCTCTTTCAACTGCGTCATATATTCCACGGGATCGATCAGGAGATCGTCAACCGGCACCTTGTCGTTCTGCAGACGGTTGATGAAGTTCGAGTTGGCGCCGTTTTCCAGCAGGCGGCGGACGAAATAGGGGAGCAGGTCCTTGTGGCTGCCGACAGGCGCGTAGATGCGGCAGGGGTATTGGCCTTGGCCGGTGCCGGCGATCTGGTGGTACATGGCCTCGCCCATGCCGTGCAGCCTCTGGAATTCGAAGCCCGCCTTGTTTTCCCCTGCCAGCTCGATGAGAGCCGCGACGGTGTAGGCGTTATGCGTGGCGAACATCGGGTAGAAAAGGTCGCGGCGGGTCATTATTTTCATGGCATTGGCGAAATAGGCCATGTCTGTCGCGCTCTTGCGCGTGAAGACCGGATATCCCGGCAGGCCGTTGATCTGCGCGTATTTGATTTCGCTGTCCCAGTAGGCGCCCTTGACCAGCCGCAGCATCATGCGGCGGTTGTTTTTCTCCGCGAGGGCGGCGAGCCAGTCGATGGAGCGTCCCGCCCGTTTCTGGTAGGACTGCACCGCCAGCCCGAAACCGTCCCAGTCCTTCAGGGAGGGGTCGGAGAATACGTTCTCGACGACGTTGAGCGTTATTTCGTAACGGTGAGCTTCTTCCGAATCCACCGTCAGGCTGATGCCGTAGTGTGCGCATTTCTGCGCCAGCGCCAGAACTCTTTCGGAGAGCGCGGGCACGCACAGGTGCCGCTGCGCGTGTTCGAAGCGGTGGTGGAGGGCGGAGAGCTTCACCGAGATGCCGGGAGACAGGACGGGGCCGCGCCCGTGGGCGGTGCGTCCGATGGAGTCAATCGCCTTTTCGTAGTTTTTGAAATAAAGCTCGGCGGCTTCGGCGGTGCGCGATCCTTCGCCCAGCATGTCGTAGGAATGACGGTAGCCAGCCTTCTCATTCGCGGCGGCGCGGGAGATTGCCCCCTCGATAGTGGATCCCATGACGAATTGCTGTCCCATGATTTTCATGCCCTGAAGCATGGCGCGGCGGACGATGGGTTCGCCCAGTTTTGTGACCATCCTGCCGGCGATACCTGCGGCGGAAAAGTCCCTGACTTCATCGAAGTCGCCGACGACCTTGCCCGTAAGCATGAGCGCCCATGTCGAGGCGTTCACGAACAGATCCGGTCCTTTGCCGAGGTGCTGATCCCAGTCGGCGGTGCCGATTTTGTCGCGGATAAGCCTGTCGGCGGTTTCGGAATCCGGAATGCGGAGCAGGGCTTCGGCGAGGCACATCAGCGCGACGCCTTCGCGTTTCGAGAGGCCGAATTCCTGTATGAAACTGTCGAGGCCGCCGAAGCGGCTGCGGTTGACGCGGACGGTTTCGATGAACTTCCTGGCCATCGCCCGGATGCGTGTTTTTGCTTCGGGAGCCAGATGAATGCCGTCCAGATGCTCCTTCACCGAAATATTCTCATCGAGGTGATAGGCGTCGTTCATGTGTTTCATCAGGGCGTCAAGATCTGCCGTCATGGCCGGGGACTCTTTGCTTGTCGGGTTCATGATTCTGTTCCTTTTTCTGGATGCCCCAATCTAGACCTTCTTTCGTTTTTTTTACATGGACTAAAATGCTATGAACGACAACAAGTTAAGGCTTCTCTAAAAACCATCCCTTCATTGTCATCCTGGGTGCAGTGAAGGATCTTTGCCGTTGAATTCATTGAAAATATCCTTCATCGCGGAGCCTGTTCCCGCAAAAGTGGGGGGCTTCGTCTGAATGACAGGGGAGGTTTTTATAGGGGTTTGATAAATTTCCATAGCGATTAACCTTTGGTTTTGGTAGAATCATCCCATGCATTCAGATGAGAAAATGACGGGATCAACGGGTTTGAAACGGGAATTTACTCCGGCGGGGGAGGCATTGCCGGATACTGATTTTGTGCGTTATTTACAGGATCGTTTCAAGGATGAATCGACAACACGCGCTGTTCTGGACGTATTCAAAAAACTAAATCTTCCTGCCCCGCAAAGAGACAGAGAATTTCTGCCAGGATTAGATGGGGCGCTGGTTTTTCTGAACCCATACGGGGTGGTTGTTCGTATAGAAACTGCAGATAGCAAGTCTAAATTTTTTAGCAGGATCGATAGCCCGTTCATTATACAACCTCTGGCATCCATCAAGGCTGTCAAGGCTACTATCGAAATTTGCCCGGGATGTTTTCTGATAAAAAAAAATGACGAGGCAATCAACACATATCTTCGTGAACAGCTTCGCCGGCGAAAGATAAATTTTTGGGACGATGAAACCAAAAATATCGGGACATTACCGGAAATTCCAGAGTTTCCCGGGAGGAAATTTCACCTTGTCATTGACAGAAATGCGGTGAAGGACTTGGCGGAGAAAATTTCCGGTGTCCGGCGATTGCTTGGTCTTCTTAATCGTCAGAAGAAGCCCAAAGAAGATCAGGAAGCGGAGGAAGTGCATAAAAAATTGTATGGGCCTTTTCAGAAGGCTTTCAACAATGCATGGCCTGACAGGTCAGGCTCTCCCGATGCCGAAAAAATGAAAAAGTTCTGGGAGCTCTGCGCGAGGAAGCAGGGGAAAACACTGATTGCTGGCTGGAATGATGGCGACGGAGCCTTGTCGGCCGGACTGGCTTCAAGGGCAGCGAAATTTTACGAGGAGTCCCGTCTGAAATCAGCAGATCGGATCGTCAACTCGGACGCTTCGATTGATCTCCGTCCCGGCTTGAGGTGAAAATGGATTTTCCACAGAAAGAAGAAGATATTTCGTCCGGGTTCGATAAAGCCGCCGGCGCATTGCCGAAGACTGATTTCGTGCGTTATTTGCAGGATTTTTTCATGGATGAGGCGACAACGCGCGCCGTTCTGGACACATTCCAAAAAATGGGGCTTCCGGCACCGGAATCTATGAAGGGAGTCGTGACGGGGTCTGAAGGCGCTTTGGTTTTTCTGAACCGGTACGGGGTTGTTATTCGTATAGAACGCAAGGTTGCCAAATCCACACCTGTGGATATTTCACCAGTCAGGATTGACGATAGCGCGTGGATTTTAAAGCCTCTGGCATCCATCGATTCAGGCGAGGTTATTATCGAGATTTGCCCCGGGGTTCATCCGGAGAAAGATGAAAAAAAAGAAACGTATCTCGCTGAACGGCTTGACGAGCAGGGGATCTATTTCTGGGACTGTGGAATCCGCAATATCGGGCTTGTTCCCATTGAAAAAACTGCCCGGTTTCCAGAGGGAAGAATCCCCCTCGTCATTGACAGGGGGGCGGTGGAGAGGCTGTCGGAGGACATTGCCCCCGTCCGTCGCTCATTGGAGGTGCGTCAGGAGATGCGCGAGGAAGCCCGTGAAGCGGAGGAAGCGCAGGAGGAATTATATGCGCCTTTGCGGGATGCCTTTGACGCGGCCTGGCCGGATAAATCCGGATTGCCGGATGCCTTGAAGATGAAACAATTCTGGAAGCTCTGTGAACGCTACGTGGAGGAGGGAAAACTGGTCGCGGGCTGGAATGAAGAAAGAAACCGCATCTGCGCCAAGAAGACCCGCGAGGCCATAGAGAGTGCGGAGATTTACGAAACCCTCCTGAAATCCGCAGAGCAGACCGTCACCCCATCCGCTGCGGTAGTTCCTCAATCGCCTCATCAACCAGTTTAGATCCGCGTTCGCTCATAGCTTCAGTCAGTAGTTTTTCGGCTGCGGTAGCGGCGATGTCGGCGGCCTGGTGGCGAAGTTCACGGACGGCGGCGGCTTCGGCGTGGGCGATGCGCCCCAGCAGCAGTTCTTCGCGGTGTTTAAGATTCTCCGTCAGTTTCTGTTCCGTCTCCCTCTGGATGAGAGCCGCAGTTTCTTTCGCGGAGTTGATGATTTCCTGCGCGGTCTGCACGGCGTTACGGTGTTTTTGCTGGTAGTCGGCCAGAAGCTCCTGCGCCTCTTTCTTCAAACGTGCGGCTTCCTCAAGTTCAGCCCTGATGCGGGCGGTGCGCCCGTCCAGCAGCTTCAGCAGGGGCTGCCTGCCCTTTTTCCAGGCGACAACCCCGAAAAGGATCGCTGAAAACAGGATCCATGTATGGGGATCGGCGAGAAGGCCTGTGTGCTCTCCGGAGGACATTTTTCATCCCTTCTGCATGACGGCGGCGACGGCTTTCCGGGCATCCGCATCGCTGAACCGGACGGCGGCGATTTTATATGCCATCTCCGCTGCGATCTCCGACGAGATGTCCAGAAGGGAATGCAGCGCCGCGGTTTTGGCTTCGGCGATGGCATGCTCGGCGGCGGCGAGGCGCTTGCGGGAATTTTTGGCGAAGCGGGCCTGCTCCTCCGATATTTTCCCGCCGAGGGCGCGGCCGGAGGAAGCCAGGGCATCTGCGGCGGCCCGCCGGGCCATGGCAAGCGACTTTTCGTAGGCGACCCTGATTTGTTCCGCTTCTTCGCTCAACTGCCCGGCTCTGGCCAGATCACCGTTTTTTTGCGACCGGCGCATCTCCAGGACTTCGCTCACGCGGGGCAGCGCGATTTTCGACAACAGGGCATACAACGCTGCGAAAGCCACGGCCAGCCAGAACAACTGGCTCGGATAGCTGGAGGGATCCAGTTGCGGAAAGCCGGTGCCGCTCATCAGAACACAAACAGCAGCAGCAGGGCGATGACCAGCGCGAAGAGGGCGATGGCTTCGATCAGCGCGAAATAGAGCAGGCTGATTTCCTTGACGGTGCTGGCCACGGAAGGATTGCGTCCGATCGCGTTGACGACGCTGGAGAAAAGCATCCCGAGGCCGAGAGCGACGGCGAAGAGCGGGAGGATGGCGATAGCGGCGCTAAACAGTTTTGCAGATTGTGGTTCCATCTTCTTGTTTCCTTGTTTCTTTTCAGATTGCGTTGCGGTTCGGTTTTCAGTGCAGTTCAATTGCGTCCTTCAGGTAGAGGCAGGTCAGGATCGCGAACACATAGGCCTGGATGCAGGCGATCATGATCTCGAGGCCGTAGAGGGCAACGTTCAGCACCATCGGCAGAACGCCCAGAACGACCCCCATCATGACGCTGAACCCGGCGAAAACTTTCAGCATCGTATGTCCGGCGACCATGTTGGCGAAAAGACGAACGGACAGGCTGATCGGGCGGGAGAGGTACGAGACGACCTCGATGGCGACGATCAGCGGAGCCAGCATCCAGGGCAGTCCCCTGGGCAGGAACAGGGAGAAAAAGTGCAGACCGTGGCAGGCGATGCCGACGCCGGTCGCCACCGCGAAAACCGTGAGAGCCAGCGCGCCGGTGACGATGATATGGCTCGTGAAGGTGAAGGCGTAGGGGATCAGGCCGAGCAGGTTGCCCATCAGAACGATCATGAACACGGAGAAGACGAAGGGAAAATATTTTTTACCGTCATGCCCGAGATTGTCGTTCACCATGCCGAAGACGAATTCGTAGAGTATTTCGGAGACGTTCTGCCAGCGCCCCGGCACCATGGCCTTGCGGCGCATGCCCAGCGTCATCAGCAGCGTCGCCGCCACGACGGCGATGCCCATCCAGAGGGCGGACTGGCTGAAGGAGATATCGACGCCGCCGATGTGGATCGGGATGAGCGGTCTGATGGCGAACTGTTCAAGCGGACTTTCGAGCACGATGTCTATATCCTTAGTCTTTATCGTTCGTTGTTTTTCTAAACCCGATTCTGTAGTCCTGCCCCGTCTGGGATCGGTAAATATTCAGGAAGCCCGCCGCGAACCCCAGAAAAAGAAAGACGATCATACTCCAGGGTTTCGTGTCGAGCCAGTTGTCAATCCAGTACCCTAAAAACCCTCCGACGACAAGGGCGGAGACAAGATCCGTTCCGGCTCTCAGCGCGCCGCCCATGCCGGAAGGTGCGCCTTTTCCCTCCGCCGATGGTTTGGATCCGTGCTTCTCACGCGCTTCCTTGATTTTCCGGTCGAGTTCTTCAGGCGTCTGGCTCATTAAAAACCACTCCCGGAGTTGAGCATGAAGGCGTGCCGGAAACTACGAACATGGGGTTGAATTGTCAACATAGTTTGTGGGATAACGCGCATTGCCCTATTAAGGCCTATATTGACATAGTCCGTGAATTGTGTATATCTTGACAGAGTCCAGCCAATAGGCTACCGTGGGAAGCCCAAATACTTGGAGATTGCTAATGGCAACAGGTAAAGAAAAGTTGCAGCTTAAATCTGATAATTCCGGCCTAGTAATTCCAGAAGGCTCATGGAAAAAGGCGCTTGAAACGGCGATACCTGATCCTGTCGTCCACATCCGTCATGCGGCGATTGAAGGCACTGCGCGGTACCGCACGCATGTCGCCGCTATTCCAACCGAGGTTGGCTGTCATTT
>JAZDGQ010000026.1:0-71288 GCA_043806835.1 Pseudomonadota bacterium
GGCTTCGCAAAATCGCCAAACGAACCATCGAGACTCTTTGGGACGCTATCGGAGACGCTCTCGACCTTTTCCCTCCTGCCGAGTGCACAAACTACTTCCTGAACTCAGGATACCATCAACCTTTTAGGGAATTGCTCTAGGGGTGGCCTGAATGAAAAAACGGCGCCGAAACAGCAGCGTATGCGGGACGTCCGTCAGGCGGAAGCCGTTTGCGGCGGCATTTCATCCTTGTTCTGCTCCGGCTCCGGCAGAGGGGAGGCGGCGGCCTCGGCGGTTTTAGACAACCGCTCGGTGCGACGCAGGGCTTTTTTGATCGCTTTGTCGAGTTCGTCGCCCGTGCACAGACCGATGGATACCGGATCGACCGGCTTCAGAGAGGAGGAAGCCGGGTGCGTTTTGCTGCGGATCGCGCCGACGGTCGGCTTGGTGGAGCCCACCAGCCGCGCGATCTGCACGTCGGCCAGCTCCGGGTGCTTTTTTATCAGGAACAGGACGGCGCCCGGCTTTTCGATGCGCTTGGTCACCGGCGTGTAGCGCGGCCCCCTGGAACGGGCGCGCGGTTTCGGCAGGTCGGTTTTGCACATCTTGAGCCTGGCGTTGGTGTTCTTTTCGCAGCGGGCGATTTCCTCCGCAGCAAGCTCGCCGTTCAGGATCGGGCTGGCTCCCATGATCCCGGAATTCACGTCGCCGTCGGCCAGCGCCTGCACTTCCAGCGGGTGAAGGCCGCAGAATTCGGCGATCTGGTCGAAGGTCAGCGAGGTGCTGTCCACAAGCCACGCTGCGGTTGCTTTCGGCATCAATGGGAACGCCATATTTTCATCTCCTTTAAAAAAATTCCATACCCGCGCCATTTTTTTCAAAACAGCAACGATTGAGATAGACTTCAATCGATCAGGGAGGTCAGAGGAATAATATAATAATTTATTGACAAGTCCAGAGGAAATAATTGGACATAAGCCTATCTGCCGCACAAGCGGTGCGTCCGCCGCCGGATTTTGGTTTTAATGCGCCCTTAACATATAACCATTTAGCGTAAAAGCAGTCGAGGAATTTACGCTGGAAAAGATTTTAACGGAATCATTCGTTTCTTTATTGCCCGATTCGCGCGAGTCTGATACAAAAGACTTATGAGTCAAGGGGTTCGCATAGCGCCATCCGTATTATCCGCAGATTTTTCGAGGCTTGGTGAAGAAATCCGGGCCGTCGAAGCGGCAGGTGCGGACTACATCCATGTGGATGTCATGGACGGGCATTTCGTTCCCAACCTGACGATCGGCCCCGTTGTTGTTGAATCCCTTCGCAAGATTTCCTCCAAAACTTTTGATGTGCATCTGATGATTTCGCCCGTCGATCCCTTTATCGAGGGGTTCGCGCGCGCCGGCGCGGACATCATCAGCTTTCATCCGGAGGCGGGTGCGCATCCGCACCGCACCGTGCAGCTCATCAAGTCTTTTGGCAAAAAAGCCGGAATTTCCCTCAACCCCGCGACGCCCGTCTGCGTTCTGGATCATCTCCTGAAGGAGATCGATCTGGTTCTCGTGATGACGGTCAATCCGGGGTTCGGGGGTCAAAAGTTTATCCCGCTGCTCGACAAGATCAAAACCATACGCGAACGCATAGGCAATTGCGGCCGCGCTATTGATCTGGAAGTCGATGGCGGGATAAACGCTGAAACCGCACCGCAAGTCATTCAGGCAGGGGCTGATGTACTTGTGGCTGGCACAGCGATCTTCAAGGAAAAAGACTACAGAGAGGCGATACAACGCCTCCGGGGCTGATTGTTATCAGGAAAGGGGAGTGTCCTTCGACGGGGGTTGGAGGACAAACGGGAAGATGCTGCTGACGGAAACAAGCCTGATTTTTCGGGGTGTGAGACCTTTGCGCCGGTTGGGAGCAACCGCCAGGCATCTGGCCTTCAGCAACCCGCTTGCCGGGATGGCGCGTGCGCCGTCCCGGCTGCGGGTCGTCCCGCCTGATCCCTGGCCGGGGGACGCACAGCGCGGACGGGACATGGTGTCCGGCGTCTTCCGCTTCGCGGGTCAGCCCATCGAGAAGGAGCATCTGTCGTGGGAACCGGAGAGGGCGCATCCGGAGTGGATCGCCGAACTGCACGGCTTCGAGTGGCTGCGCGATCTCCGGTCTGTCGGCGGGGAGCGGGCGCGGCGCATGGCGCGGGAAATGGTCTCCCTCTGGCTGGCGCGGTATCCGAAATTCGATGAAACCACATGGCGTGCGGATGTCACGGGAGCGCGCCTGACGTCCTGGATTTCATTCCACGATTTTTTCTGCGCGAGCGCGGACGACGACTTCCGCAGAAGTTATTTCTCCAGCCTGATCTCCCAGGCGCGGCATCTGTCCCGTTCTCTGCCGGGAAATCTGACGGGATTGCCTCTGATGCGGGCTCTGCGGGGGCTGGCGTACTCTGGGCTGGCGCTGGAGGGGGGAGAGGCGCGGCTGGAACGGGCTTTCAGGATCATCCTGCAACAGATCGGCGAGCAGATCCTGCCGGACGGCGCGCACATCTCCCGCAGCCCGCAGGCGACTTTCGAATTCCTGCAATGCCTGGTGGATTTGCGCGCCGCGCTGATTTTCGCGAAGGAGGAAATGCCGGAGGAATTGCAGCACGCCATCGACCGCATGACTCCGGCGGTCAAGTTTTTCCGGCACGGGGACGGCGGCCTCGCGCAGTTCAACGGCGGGCAGGAAGGCAACGCGCATCTGTGCGAGATCACCCTGATGCACTCCGGCGCGCGCGGCAAGGCCATGAAATCCATGCCGCACACCGGCTACGAGCGCATCACGCAGGGGCGTTCCAGCGTCATCATGGATACGGGACTGCCTCTGGTGTCGGAATACGGCGACCGCGCCCATGCGGGATTGCTCAGTTTTGAATACAGTTTCGGGCGCGACCGCGTCATCGTCAATTGCGGGACGTCGGCGGTGAAAGGCAAATGGCGCGAGCTTCTGCGTTCCACCGCCGCGCATTCGACGCTGGCCGCCGCCAACCGGAATTCCTGCCAGTTCGACGGGGAAGGGCTGCTGTCCGGCCGTCCCGCCACGCGCGCAAGGCGGCATGAAGACGAGAACATCGCGCTGATCGAGGCCGGACACAACGGCTATGTGCCGCGTTTCGGCCTGACATACCGGCGGTGCGTGCGGTTGCAGGAGCAGGGCGAGGTTCTGTGCGGCGAAGAGCAGTTGACCGGAAGATCCGGCGTGCCATTCGCGGCGCGCTTTCACCTCCATCCGGGCATCCAGGCCGCCCTGATCCGTGACGGGGAGGAAGCGCTGCTGCGCGCCCGGAGCGGCATGGGCTGGCGATTCAGGGTTTCCGGCGCGAATATGGCCATCGAGGAAAGCGTCTACGCCGGTGAAGGCGAACATCCCCGCCCCTCGCTGCAAATCACCCTTACCGGCCAGACCGCAGGTCCCGCGACGACGGTCGTCTGGGAAATCCGGCGGGAGAAGATGTAGGCATTCCAGCTGATTTCCCTCTCCCCTTGCAAGAGAGGGAGAACTGCGTCCGCACCACGCGCTCTTTCATCACATCAACGGGAAACGGGACGCGGTGCAAGGGGATTTCCTAACTCTGTATCCGGAAAACGACAGTGCCGTGGAAAAGCGGCAGACTTGGCTTGTATTACAGCAAATAAAAGAGAAAAACTGAAGCCAGAAGCGGGAAGTCGGGATATACTTCTTCCGGCTTCCGATTTTCGGCTTTGGTTTTTTTTGAAAGGATTTTTGCGATGGGTCTCATTACGCTGATGTTTCTTCTTGCTCTCACGGTTCTTTATCTCGGCAAGGCCATGAAGAAAAAGCCTGAGATCCTGACGCAGACGATTGAAAAAATTACGGCGCACATTGACGTGATTGCCTTGTGGGGAGCTGTGTACGGAGTCGTCGCCGCGTCTCTGACGATTATCATGTTTTTCAGCCCTTCCGAAATGCTGCTCCGGCTTGCCGCGAACGTGCTGATCGTCCTGATGGCGCTGCCGTTCATTTTCGACCGGATTGTGGCGAAACTCGATGAGAAATTTCATGAAAAAATGCAGATGAATCCGGCCATCGTCAGGGAAGCCAAGCACATCGTCGAATGGGTGACGCGGAAGGAAGAATACATCGGCTATGTGGGCGGGGTCGTCAGCCTGTTCCTGTTCGCCGTGATTTTCAAGTGATATCAACGGCCTAAAGTTTGAATCCGTTGGGGATTATTCCCTCTCGTCGAAGAGCGCCCCCTCAAGCGCGGCGCCGTCGAATTTGGTATTGGCGAGAAGGGCGCCCGTGAAGTCCGCCTTGCGCAGGTCGCAATTGGTGAAATCGGCCTGAGTCAGGTCGGTGCCTCTGAATTTTCCCTCCATGATGCGCGCGCCGGAGAGCACGGCCTGGCGCAGGGAGGCTTTTTCAAAGTTGCAGGGGATATTGAATTCAACGCCATCAGGTTTTTTAAAGAGCAGAGGATTGAGATTGGCCTTCGACAGGTTGGCGCGGTGGAAGATGGCTTCCCTGAAACTCGCCCCGCGCAGGTCCGCGTTCTGCAGCAGACACTTGCGGAAATCCGACTTCTCGAGATGCGCGCCCTGCATCTCGATGCCCCGCATGTCCATCTCGGCGAAGGTGGCCTGAGGGGCTTTCATGGCGGTGAGCTTCCGTGCCGCGAGGGAGGGGCCTTTTCTCATGTCCGTTCCGGTCAGGTCGAGCTGGCCGCCCTGACGCCCGCCGGAGGCCACCCAGGACACATGCTTGAGAAGAAGCTCGTCCAGCGTCATCTCGACTTCCGCGAAATCCTTTCCGACGGGTTCCGCGGTCAGGGTCAGGACGAAGGTCGTGCCGCTTTTTTCGGCGCCCTTCATGTTTGCGCCGACCATGGTGGCGTAGGAGAAATCGGCGTTCCTGAGATCCGCCGAGGAGAGGTCCGCCTTGCTGAGGTCGGCACCCAGCAGCAGGGCGTTTTTCAGGTCGGTGCCGTGCAGATGCGCGCCCTGCATATTGGCGTCCGTGAAATTGGCGGAGGCCGCCGTGGCTCCGTTGAGGTTCGTGTTGCTGAGATTGCTTCCGATGAACTGCGTCACGCCGGTTCCCGTGGCGCCGAACCGGTCTTCCGGGTTTCTGACCCGGCGCTTCACGATGGTTTTGCCTTCGCGCAGGTCGGAGCCGGTCATGTCGGCCTTGCTCAGGTCGGCCTGACTGATTTCCGCACCGCGCATGTCGGCCCTGACCATGCGGGCGTTGTTCAGCTTGGAATTGGTGAAATCGCAGCCGAAAAGGGTCGCGCTTTCAAAATTGCTGTTGGTAAGGTCCGCGTTCGCCAGGATGCAGCCGGTGAAATCCGACTGCGAGAGGTTCTGTCCCAGAAAGGAGAGGTCGGACAAATCCTTGTCTTTCACGACGGCACGCGCCCCTCCCGGCCTGGCGGTCAGGAACATGCCGTGCTTGCGGATCACTTCGTTTAGATCCGCCTGCGTCATCTTCTGTAATGCAGCCTCTTCTCCAGGCTTTTCCGTCATATTGAAACCCCTGAGGAGCAAGATGCCCCAAGACTGCGATGCTACAACGATTCCAATAAAAAAGTAACCATGGCATACGCATATGTATCCATAAGATTAAAAGAATTTTGTCATTCTTGTTTTTGTCCGATTTGTCCTAAAAAAGTTTGCGAATTTTGCCAGCCCGGCATTATACTTTGGCGAGGAGTTTTCCGAGGCAATCAGCAGAAGAGTGGAAAAGAAGATGCAAAAGGAAATTTTTGACCGCATCCGTCAGGATATTGCTGAAAATGACGTTATTTTATACATGAAAGGTTCGGCGGTCTTTCCCCAATGCGGCTTTTCGGCGGCGGCGGTGCAGGTGCTGAAAAGTCTCGGCGTGAGATTCAAGGATATCGACGTTTTGCTGGATCCGGCTTTGCGTCAGGGAATCAAGGATTTCGCCAACTGGCCGACCATTCCGCAGCTCTACGTCAAGGGCGAGTTCGTCGGAGGCTGCGATGCCATGCGGGAAAAACTCGCTTCCGGGGAGCTTCTGGAATTGCTGACTGAAAAAGGGGTGCTGAAAGACGCCGCTCCGCGAACGGCACCTTCCCGGTGAGATGCCGGAACCCGTCTTCCTTGAGGGCACTTCTCAAACCCCCGCTGTCATTCCGATGGCTGCATGGTGTAGGCACATGCCATGCAGCGAGGAATCTTCTCAATGAATTCAAGGGCGAAGATCCCTCGCTACGCTCGGGATGACAATGGAAGGGAGGTTTTTAGAAGTGCCTTCAAGGGTTCTCGCTACACCATCCCCGTTTCCGGGTCGATCCGCCGGTTGTCGAGCCAGAAGACGTCGCCGGAGGCTTTTACCGGCAGGCGGGCGGAGATGAACTGCGTCAGTTCGTCCAGCACCGTCTCGAATCCGAACGGCGGATTGACGATGATGATTCCGGAGCCGGTGAGGGCGAAATTTTCCCTGGGCGGCGCCTCCAGCAGGATTTCGCTGACCAGGACGTTATTGATGTTGGTCTTGCGGAGCGCGGTCAGCATCCGGAGGTGCAGCCCCGCGTCCAGCATCGGATACCAGATCATGAACTGCCCCTGCGGCCATTTTTTCCACGCCTGATGGAGCAGCCTCGGCAGGTCGTCGTATTCGGATTTTATTTCATAGCTGGGATCGACCAGAACCAGTCCGCGCCGCTCCGCAAACGGCACTTTTCCGGTGAGGTGCCGGAACCCGTCTTCCTTGAGCAACTGGACGTTTTTTGAGCCTTTAAAACAGTTTTGCAACTCGGTGAATTCGGCGGGATGCCGCTCGATCAGGATCAGGCTGTCCATAGGCCGCATCAGGTGACGGATGACGGCGGGAGAGCCGGGATAACGTCTCAGATCGTCGCCGTCGTTGAATGCGGATACGATCTTGAGGTAATCGGAAAGAGGGGTCTTTTCTTCCCGCGCCGTCCAGAAGGGCAGGATGCCGTTCCGGAACTCGCCGATTTTCCGCGCTTCCGGGCCTGCGAGATCATACAGCCCGCGTCCGGCGTGGGTGTCCATGACGCAAAATTTCTGCGGTCCGAGAGCCATGGCCTGCATCAGGCCGACCAGAACCGCGTGCTTCTGCACGTCGGCGAAATTTCCGGCATGGTAGGAATGTTGATAGCTCAGCATGCGTCCCCGCAAAAAAAGCCCCCGGAGCGACTCCGGGGGCTTTTCCGGCAATCCTAGTTTTTATACGGCTTTGAGATTGACGGCAGTCATACGGCCTTCGCGGTCGGGCGCGAGGTCAAAGCTTACTTTTTGACCTTCATTCAAACCATTCAGCCCCGATTTTTCGACGGCGGAAATGTGAACGAACACATCCTGGCCGCCCTCATCGGGAACAATGAATCCGAACCCTTTTTTGTTGTTGAACCATTTTACTGTACCGCTTGACATGCAAGATTCTCCTGAGTTTCAGTTATTAAATTAAGCAATCCTTCCCTTGAGAAGGAGCGCCGATAGTAAAAGCAAGATGTATCACCAGCTTTCAATTCTATATATCTAGTCTATTTTCAACACTATGGCAACGAATAATGTTTTCCCGGTGTCGGAGGACTGTTGTGCTGTAAAACGACCGATAATCGTATTTTATGGCAAGACTCAACCTGTAATGTATATTTTAACGATTCCCGCCTAAACTGGCGGGGAGGGTCATTCATGAATTTCTTCAGACAAAAGTTCCTGCACGAAAACATGCTGTCAAGGCATGGGCTGGTTTTAAGCGCCTTTGCCGTCATTCTGGGCGGCCTTTCCCTGACAGGATTCATTTATGCGCAAACAATGTCGGGGCCGATTGTGGCCATCGCAGCCTATTTTGTGTTGCTGTCTGCGGGATGCGTCATTTATTTCCTCTTCATAGACCGCATCAGCCATGTGGTGGAAAAACATGAACTGATCCGCGCAAAGGAGGGGGCGGAAAGCGTCGGCAGCGAAAAATCCGGGCTGTTGCAAAACATTATCGACAACGCCGTGGAGGGCATGGTCACCATCGACGAAGCCGGCATCGTGCAGATATTCAATCCCGCCTGCGAGAGGATTTTCGGCTACGGCGCGAACGATATTGTCGGAAAAAGCGTCAGCATCCTTATGCCGGAGGCCCATAGAAGCGGGCACGACGGATACGTCCGCGCCTATTGCAGGACAGGCGAGGCGAAGGCCATCGGCATAAGCCGGGAGGTTCAGGGAAGGCACAGGGACGGAACGACGATCCCCCTCGACCTGTCCGTCAGCGAGGTGAGGCTCAACGGCAGGCGCATGTTCAGCGGCTTCGTACGGGACATTTCGGAGCGCAAGAGCGTCGAGGACCAGTTGCGGACTTACATGACCGAGCTGGAGTGGTTCCGGGCCGTGGCGGAGAAGGGCACGCGGCTGAAAAGCGAGTTTCTCGCCACCATGAGCCACGAAATCCGCACGCCCATGAACGGCGTGATCGGCATGACGGAATTGCTGATGGAAACCGGCCTGAACGTCCGGCAGCAGCGTTACGCCGACGTCGTCATGCGTTCGGCGCGCGCCCTGCTGGACATCATCAACGATATCCTCGATTTCTCGAAGATCGAGGCGGGGCGGCTCACGCTGGAGCCTCTGCCTCTGGATTTCAGGAGGCTGTCGCAGGAAGCGATCGAACTGTTTTCCGTGAGGGCGTCCGAAAAAGGGCTGGAACTGCTGCTGGACTATTCCGGCGGCGCGGCGAGGCATATCCTCGGCGACGCGGGGCGCATCCAGCAGATCCTCTCCAATCTGCTGGGAAACGCCATCAAGTTCACCGACAGAGGGCGGATTGAAATGATTGTGGAGGGGCTGGAGCCGCCGCAGAACCGCCTGAAGGACGCAAAAATAAAAGTGTCCGTGAAGGACACGGGGATCGGCATCCCGCAGGAGGCGCAGGTCATGCTTTTCAACAAGTTCACGCAGGCCGACGCCTCGACCTCCCGCAAGTACGGAGGCACGGGTCTGGGGCTGGCCATTTGCAAACAGCTGGCCATGCTGATGGACGGCGAGGTGGGCGTTGAAAGCGTGCAGGGGAAGGGATCCGTTTTCTGGTTCACGATGATATTGCCCGTGGTGGACGAAAAGGCCGTGGCGGCGGTTCATCCGGAACCCGCGGAGAAGGCGAAACCGGAAATCCTGAACGGAGTCAGGGTGCTTCTGGTCGAGGACAACGTCATCAACCAGGAATTCGCCCTGGAGATTTTGAGGAGTTTCGGTTGCAGGAGCACGCTGGCGGTCGACGGCCGTCAGGCGATCCGCTGTGTGGAAGACGGCAACGCCTATGACCTGATCCTGATGGATTGCCAGATGCCGGAAGTGGACGGATATGAAGCGACACGGCATATCCGCAAATATTTCAAGCAGCGGAGCCTCCCGCCCGTTCCGATCATCGCCATGACGGCGAACGCCATGAAAGGGGAGCGGGAGAAGTGCATGAAGGCGGGGATGGATGATTATCTGAGCAAGCCTTTTCTGAAAAAGGATATGGAGGTTGTCCTGACGAGGTGGATCAGGGGCGTTCCCGACGCCGAAGCCGCTGTGCAGCAACGGACGGAGAAGGAAGGGTTGCCGGACGACGGAATCGACAGGGGCGCGCTGGCGGCCGTCAGGGAGCTGATGAAGGATCGCTACGCGGAAATCGTCCGGAAATATATCGGCAACACGGATGCGGTGATCTCAAAAATCGGGCAGGCTTTTGCGGGAAACGCGAGCCCCGTGGACATTGCGATGGACGCGCATGCCCTGAAATCCTCCAGCCTGTATCTGGGAGCCGTGCCGGTCAGCGAGGCTGCCCATAACCTTGAAGTGGCCGCCCGCGCGGCGATGGAGCAGAAACGCCCGGCGGAGGAGCTGCGTCCCTGTCTTGAGGCTTTGAAAAAGGCATGGCAGGCCGTGCGGGCCTCGTATGTCCGGGAGGCTGAGGGACACGGGGACTCGCCCGGGGCGCAGACTCATTAGGGTCAAAACTCATTAATTTCATGAGTTTTGACGGCAGCCTCAGGGGAAAACACCTGACGCGAAGAATTTCTTACCAAGAAATCTTAGGGGTGTCCCGCGCGATAATTTCTGGTACAATGGCGATGTGCTGGGGATAACGTCAGCGTCTTTGGCACCGGAACAGGAGCTCATCGGGGGATGAGGTTTGGGGAGCTTGTCGCGGATCTGGGCTGGAAAAGCCGCGGTTCGTGCGGGTTGAGACGGGGTTGGGGGAGTGAGACTTTTTAAAAAGCGCGGAAACTCGTGTTCGCGCCGCAGGTCCAGGGTCTGGATCCTGCGGTGCCGAAGCTGCGTGCTGGGGGCGGGGATGCTGGCCGTGACCGCGGCGGCGGGTTTTGTCGGCACTCACAATGATTATATTGAAAAAACGGAGGCACGGATCGTCACTGAAATCCTCACCCGCACCGCCGATGCCGGATTCAGGGTAAAGGATATTCTTGTCGCCGGGCGCGCGCAGATTCCGGCGGAGGAACTGTTGACCCGCCTCAGCATCAGGAAAGATATGCCTGTTTTCGGCATCAACATCTCCGAAGCGCGGCAATCCCTGGCCGCCCTTCCATGGGTCAGGGATGTTTCCATCTCGCGCCGTTTGCCGGACACGATCATCGTCGAACTGAAAGAGCGCGTCCCGGTGGCGCTATGGCAATACCGGAAAAAAATTTCTGTGATCGACCGGGACGGCGTCCTTCTGGCCTCCGACGATCTCAACGCCTGGGAGCACTTGCCTCTGATTGTCGGCGAGGATGCCCCGAAGCATGTGAACGAACTGCTGGGACTCCTGAACGCCGAGCCCGAAATCGCGGGAGCGCTGGTCTCTGCCGTCCGGAGAGGAGGGCGCCGCTGGGATCTGCATCTGAAGAACGGCCTCTCCGTGAAACTGCCGGAACAGGATGAGGGTCTGGCGCTCCGCCGTCTGGCGCTTCTTGTGGAGCAGGGGAATATTCTGGATCGCAGCATAGAAAGGATCGACCTGCGCCAGCCGGAAAAAATCGTGGTGATGCCCGCCTCCGAGGATAATGAAGGGACGCCGGACGGAAAAAACAAAAAAACAAGTATATTATGATGGGGAAAAGATGATGATGAAAGACAGAAAAAGCATCCGGACGCGGCGGCCTGAAATACCGGCGCGTAGAAACGTCACGGACGCGGGAGGCGGAAAAAACATTATCGCCGCGCTGGATGTCGGATCAAGCAAGGTATGCTGCTTTATCGCCGAGGTGAAGAGCCACGGCACCATCGACGTCATCGGCATCGGCCATCAGGCCTCGAGAGGGGTCAAATCCGGCGCGATCATCGATCTGCGCGCCGCCGAAACAGCCGTTGCCCATGCGGTTGAATCCGCCGAAACGATGGCCGTGGATCATCTGCAGAACCAGCCGATCAGATCCGTTCTGATCAATATTCCCGGCACGCACGCGGCGGCGCACCAGTTGTCCGTGGATGTCAGGATCGCCGGTCATGAAGTTTCCTCCAGGGATGTCCGGGGCGCCCTGGCTCACAGCCGCAGCGTCGTGGCGCATGGCAAGGACGAACTGGTTCACATCATCCCCGCCGGATACACGCTGGACAAAACGAGAGGCATCCGGGATCCCTGCGGCATGATCGGGCAGAATCTCGGCGTCAACATCACGGCCGTGACGTGCCTTTCCTCCCCCCTCCGCCATCTTTCGGCGATAGCCGGGCAGAACCATCTGGAACTGGACGGATTTTGCAGCGCGCCCTACGCGTCGGGGCTGGCTTCGCTTTCCGCGGATGAAATGCAGCTCGGCTGCACGGTCATCGATATGGGCGGCGGCACCACCTCCATCGCCGTCTTCTTCGAAGGCAAGCTGGTCTACACGGCAGCCGTTCCGGTGGGCGGGATGCACGTCACGAACGATATCGCCCGCGGCCTGACCACGTCGATTGCCGATGCGGAGCGCATCAAGACCCTTTACGGGAGCGCCCGAGCGACAGGGACGGACGACCTCGCCAGCGTCGACGTGCCGCCGGTGGGCGAGGAGGAGCATTCGCAGCCGAACTATGTGCCGCGCTCCTTTCTGGCCGGAATTATCCAGCCCCGCATAGAGGAAACTTTCGAACTGGTGCAGGCGAAACTTGTCGACAGCGGCATTGGCCGGATCGCCGGACGCCGCGCCGTGCTGACGGGAGGCGCCTCCCAGTTGCAGGGGTTGTGCGAGATCGGGCAGGTTCTTCTCAACAAGCAAATACGCCTGGGAAGGCCGCAGCGCGTCAAGGGACTTGCCGAGGCGACGGGGGGGCCAGCTTTCTCCACCGCCGCCGGTCTGCTGATTTACGCCGCCGAGCATGCGGACGAAATTCCCGCCGCGCATTCGGGACACGCTTTCAGCCTCCCGGCGACTTTCAACAGCCCCGCGCTGCAGAAGATGGCACATTGGTTGAAGGAGAACTGGTAAGAGATTCAAGAGCCTTGTTTTTCCGCGCGCCGACGCTGAAAACCCGGAAAAATTCCGATTCTTTTCTGAGCTTCCGGATTCAAAAAAAGTAATAAAAAAACACGAAGGGCCGCATGAAGACTCTGGAAGATATAAAATAGAACAAGTAAACTCTGTCTGTGTCATGAAGCGGAGGAAGCACCTAGATGATCAACGTGAGAATGCAGAACCAGAATAACCGCCTGAAGCCGCGCATCACCGTCGTCGGCGTCGGCGGAGCTGGCGGGAATGCGGTCAATAACATGATCAATTCGCATCTTGAAGGCTGCGAGTTCCTTGTCTGCAACACGGACGCGCAGGCTCTGGAAGGCAACAATTCCACGCACAAGATACAGCTCGGCGTCAATGTGACCCGGGGACTTGGCGCCGGAGCCAATCCAGAGATCGGACGCGCCGCCGCCGAGGAAAGCATCGATGAAATCATGTCGATCCTCGAGGGATCCAACATGGTCTTCGTCACCGCCGGCATGGGCGGCGGCACGGGAACCGGCGCGGCGCCCGTCATCGCGCAGGCTGCGCGGGAGGGAGGCATCCTCACCGTGGGCGTGGTCACCAAGCCCTTCCATTTCGAGGGAACGCACCGCATGAAGCTGGCGGAGGCCGGCATCTCCGAGCTGCAGAAGCATGTCGATACGCTCATTATCATCCCGAACCAGAACCTGTTCCGCATCGCCAACGAAAAAACAACCTTCTCCGACGCCTTCAAGATGGCCGACGAAGTGCTGCAATCGGGCGTGCGCGGCGTGACGGATCTGATGATTATGCCGGGTCTCATCAATCTCGACTTCGCCGACATCCGCGCCGTCATGGCCGAGATGGGCAAGGCGATGATGGGGACGGGCGAAGCCGCAGGCGACCGCCGCGCGGTGGAAGCGGCGGAAGCGGCCATCTCCAATCCTCTGCTTGACGATATCTCCATGAAAGGCGCGCGTGGCGTGCTCATCAACATCACCGGCGGCCTCGACATGACCCTGTTCGAGGTCGACGAGGCGGCCAACCGCATCCGGGACGAGGTCGATCAGGATGCCAACATCATTTTCGGCTCCACCTTCGACGAGTCCATGGAAGGCAAGATGCGTGTTTCCGTCGTGGCGACCGGCATCGAGGTCAATGCGTCCATTCAGGCGCGGCCATTGCACATGGCCGCCGCATCGGCGGAACCGTCCCGCCGTTCCGCCGCCGTCCTCTCCGCCAAGCCGTCGCCGGCGGGGATACAGGGGCATCCTGTTTATGACAGGGCCGGAATGACGGGCGGACGCCAGGATTTCGGCGTCGGCGGCATTCCTTCTTCCATTCTGCCATCGTACGCGGGGCGACACGCGGTGCAACCGATGGCGGCGGCGGCGCACACGATGACGCGGCCTCCGGAACCGAAAATGACGATGGGACACGCGGCTTCCGTTTCCTACGCCGCCACGGCCACGGCGCGCAAGCTGGACGGGGAGGACGTCGCCGCCGCCGGGGACGCCGGTTCCGAACCGGTGCAAGCGTCCGCGCAGACTCTCCAGCGCCCGGCGCAGACGTTCATGTCGCAGCCGCGCGCGGAACGCCATGGCAACAGCTTCATTCCTCCGAAGCCGGTCGATCCGAGGGTGACGTCAGGTGGGGCGGATCTGTTCGGGGAAACGTCCGTCTCCGCACTCCCGCGGGCTCCGCAGGCTGCGGAAAAGCAGGTGAAGAAATCGCCTTCCCTTTTCGAGCGGTTTACGATGCAGCGGCTCGAAACGTCGCCCGTTCTTCCTCCTCCCCGCGCTCCATCGTCCGCGCCGAAACTCTCGGTGGAAGCCGGCGGCAAGAAAACAGAGGACGATCTGGATATTCCGGCCTTCCTCCGTCGTCAGGCCAACTGACGGCATCCGGGCTTCTCTTAAAACGGGAGCCGGCGCTCGGGCGAACCGGCGTTAACATGAATCAGATGGTCAACGCTGTTTTCACGGCGGCGGACGGCTTGCTTTGCAGCGCGGTTTTGACGTGCCGGGCCATCATCAGTTCCTCGTTGGTTTTGATGACGTAGACCTTCACGGCGCCGCCTTCCGCATGAATGTCGGGAGTGTTGGCTTCGTTTCTGGCCGGATCCGTCGTGACGCCGAGATGCTGGAGATGCGCGCAGATCTTCTGGCGAACTGTCGGTGAATTTTCCCCGATGCCAGCCGTGAAGACGAGCGCGTCCAGCCCTCCGATATCGACGGTCAGCGCCGCAATATGCTGTGCAGCCTTAAGACAGAAAAGATCAATCGCCTCCGCTGCTTCGGGCGTTTTACTCTTCTCCAGATCGCGCATGTCTCCCGTCTGTCCGGAGACGCCTTTCAGGCCGGACTGCTTGCTGAAAATCTCGTACACTTCCTGCGCCGTCATCCCCTTTTGTCCGATCAGGTACAACGGCACGCCAGGATCGATGTCCCCCGTGCGCGTGCCCATCATCAGGCCTCCCAGCGCCGTAAGGCCCATCGAGGTGGAAACGCTTTTGCCGTCCTTCATGGCGCACAGGCTGCAGCCGCTGCCGAGGTGCGCCACGACCACGCGGCCTTTCGCCGTTTCCGGCGCGTATTGGGGCAGGACGGAGGCGATATATTCGTAGGACAAGCCGTGAAAGCCGTAGCGGATGATCCCTTCGTCCGTCAGGGCGCGTGGAAGGGGGAAAAGCTGGTTCAGGCGCGGCCGCCCCTGGTGAAAGGCCGTGTCGAAGCAGGCCGTCTGCGGGAGGCCTGGATATTTCTCCAGCACGAGTCTGACCGTCATCAGGTTATGCGGCTGATGCAGTGGCGCCAGCGGCGTCAGCTCTTCCAGATCCGCCAGGACACGGGCGTCGATTTTCTGCGGCGCGGAATATTTCCTGCCGCCATGCACCACGCGATGCCCCACGCCGACGACGTTATTGTCGTCGATGAGCTTGAGGATGCCCTGAAACGCCGCTTCGTACCCGTCTTTGTCCTTTATCTCAATCGTCTTGCGCTTAAGGACGGACAGGTCGCCAGCCTTGTAGAGGGCATACTTTATCGTGGACGACCCCGCGTTGACGACCAGAATGGCGGGTTCCGGAGATTTTGCCGTCATGGCCATCACCTCTTCAGTTGCTGTTTTTTTCTGGCATTGGCCAGCGCGAACTCCACTGAACGGATGCGTTCCTCCGGATCGGTAAAACGGCTGGTCAGGATGATCTCAATCCGCGCGCCGACAACGATGCCCGCGCCCTTCGCTCCGGAAAACTGCATCCTCGATTTCACAAAGATGTTGGCGGACTCCACATCTGGAAAAACAAAAATGTCCGCATCCCCGGCCACTTCGGATTCGACACCCTTAACCCGCGCAGAGTCTTTGGAAACGGCGAGGTCAAAACTGAGGGGGCCGTCCACCGCTTTGGCTCCGGTGATCTGCTTGTGCAGGGCCATGACCATAAGCGCCGCTGCGTCCAGTGTCGCTTTCTGTTTCGGGTCGACATGTTCGCTCGCGGCCAGAATAGCCACCTTCGGCGCACGCCCTTCGACGATTCGGAAAAGATCGATGGCGTTTTGCACAATGTCTTTTTTTTCGGACAGTTCCAGCCCGGGGTGGTTCATCGCCGCATCGGTGACGTAGTAAACTTTGTGATAGTTCGGATCCATCACCCTGAAAACATGGCTCATGCGGCGGTCGGTGCGCAGGTTGTTTTCCTTGGCGACGATCGGCCCCAGAAATTCATCGGAGGCGAGGTCGCACTTCATCAGCGCTTCCACCTTGCCGTCCCGCGCAAGGTCCGCCGCTTTCTGGGCGGCGGCGTGGCTGTGCTCGGTTGGAATGAGTTCAAACTTCGAGATGTCAAGGCCTGCCTTGTCCGCCGCCGCCCTGATTTTCACTTCAGGTCCCACCAGAACGGGAATGATCAGTTTTGCGGTCACTGCATTGAAAACGCCCCGCAACGAATTCTCGTCCACCGGATGCACGATGGCGGTACGCAGAGGTTTCATGTCGGGGGTGATCTTGTCGAAGATGTTTTCCACGGGGTTCATCCTTCAGTTTGCGAAGCGTTCAGATTGAAAGGTTTTCTGTGGTCTGAACGCGAGAATTTTGACATAAGAATCATCGTTCTGTCAAGAATTTTGGTAGCGGGTCAGTTTGCTTTATGAAATTGTTATCCTGATATATCCGATTCAATCGCAATATGCCATACTTCAAACATGGCAAAGAACCCAGCTATAAGGGGATATAACGGAAGAAATCCCTAAATCTGACACTGCCACGCGGTCAGACGGAGTCTTGGTTAGTACAAGCCGTGTAACAAACAATTAATCTTTCATCTTAATACAGAAAGATTTACGGGGATGTTATTTTATGGGTTCATTTAGGAATTTGATTGTAAAACTCTTGGCGGGATTGGCGCTTCTTTGTTTTTCTCACACTTCGCACGCGAATGACGTTGTCGGCAAACTCGAGAACGCAAAGATAATCAGCGGCGTTGTAACGGGATCCGGAGTTGATAGCTATACGTTCGAGATTTCCAGGGGAAGCAGTTTTGTCGTCAGCGTCAGTGAGAAAGGCGCCCATGCCGCCAACTTCGTGCCCGGGCTGACGCTTAAAGGACCCGACAACAATCTGGCAGATGCAGGGGCGCAGGAGTTCTTCTACCGGTCAGTGGGCCTTAGTCCCGCGGAGGGAAAATGGACGGTAGAGGTCGGCCGGGGCGACGGCGGGAATAATGGGGGCGCTTATGAACTCAGGATGTTGCAGGCCCCGGCAAGGGAAGGAACGCCGCTGCAATTCGGCCAATCGTACGCGGGGAGCATCATGCGCGGGGCGGTTGATGTCTATAAGCTCGGCGCCGCGCCGGGCGACATGGGGCAGCTGGCCCTCGCATCCAAGGAAGGCGCCGGTTTTTCTCCCGAAGTCATGGTTTTCGGGCCAAGGGGCGAGATGGTCGGTGCCGGCGGCTGTACGGATAGTTGTAACATTGATTTGCAGCTGATGGCTCCCGGCACTTACACAATCATGGTGTGGCGCAGAGACAAGAATGACACAAAGGGAAGCTATACCTTGTCCGTCAACATGCCCGACGGCACGCCCGGGTCGCCTGGATTTTCCAATAAGATCGTTGGCACGATCAAGAACGCAAAGGTGGTGACTGGCGCCGTAAAAGGGGCCGCGACCGACAGCTACACATTCAAAGTCGCCAGGGGCAGCAGTTTCATTGTCACTCTCAGCGAGAAAGGCGACCATACCGCCGGCTTTATCCCTGATCTGAAGATTTTCGGGCCCGACCACAATATTGCCGACGGCGGCGCGCAGGAGTTTTACATCAGGTTTCTGAAGCTGGAGCCGCAGGAAGGCGACTGGAGAGCAGAGGTCAGCCGGATAGATGGCGGGGAGACCGGCGGGAATTACGAACTTCGGTTGCTTCAAGCCCCGGGCGCCAAGGGTACGCCGATGAAATTCGGGCAAACCTACACAGGCACCATTACGCGCGGCGAGATCGGTGTCTATACCATCAGCGGTACACCGGATGTGCTGGGGCGCATCATCCTGATACCAAAGGAAGGGGCGGGGTTTACGCCCGAGGTCACGGTCTTCGCGCCCAATGGCGAGATAGCTACGGCTGCCGGCTGCACGGAGCGCTGTTACAGTGACTTGAATATGACGGAGCTCGGTGATTACACGGTCATGGTCGGGCGAAGCGACAATAATGACGTCAAGGGCGTATACTCCATCTCCGTAGCACGGTCCGATGGCTGGATTGAAGAGCCGGTTGTGGACGCCGGCAGGATCCTCCAAAATATTTCCATGCCGATTATGCCTCACGCCCTGCTTGCCATGAACCGGCGTGCAGACATTTATGTGCGCGGGATGTTCCTGACTTTTAGCCCGCATGCCCCCTTCGTGGAAAGCATGGAGAAGCTCAACGGAAACCCCCTGACGCTGCTGGCTTTGGGGGATCGTACATCTGACACGAAAAGCGCAATCTCCTACTGGAAGAGGGCTTCCGATCTGGGCAACGCCGACGCGCGAAACCGGCTGGGCATGGCTTACGCCAAATTTTACAAGGATAAGAAATACGAGTCCGCCGCATGGTACCGCCTTGTCGTCGATCAGGGCAAGGAAGATCCCGAGGTCGCGCGCGCCAATATGTTCCTGACCGGCGTCGGCGCAGGGCAGGATTTCGCGCAAGCCAAAAAGCTATACAGGCAGGCTGCCGAAAAAGGGGGCGCGGTCGCGCAATTCAACCTTGGCGCATTATATACGCTTGCTCTTGATACGCCGCCGGATTTTGCCGCGGCCGCGACATGGTATGGCAAGGCTGCGGAACAGGGGCTTGTTGTCGCCCAGAACAACCTCGCCGAGCTTTACGAGCACGGCCAGGGCGTGAAGCAGGACGATGCCAATGCAGTGACATGGTACCTGAAAGCGGCTGAATCCGGCTATCCGCAGACTTTGTATAGTCTGGCAAAGCTTGCTGTAGCAGGGCGCGGTATGCCCAAGGATGCCGCAAAAGCGGCGGCATGGCTCAAGCTGGCGGCGGACGGCGGCCATGCGGATGCGCAAGTGGAGCTTGACGTACTGGAGGGCAGGACAACGCAGGCAGCCCAATCGTTGAAAAAGACGGCTGCGTCAGGAGACATGACAGCTTTACGCAAGCTGGCGGAGCTGTACCGCAAGGACGGTGTTCCCACGCAGGATTACGATGACGTGCTGGAAATTTACAGGAATGCCTCGCGCGAGATAAACCCGCAGGCTTTCGCGGGACTCGCCGACCTGTTTGCGAAACAGGACCCGCCCGATTATTTCGAAGCCTATTTCTGGTACATCCTGGTGCCGGATGCGGCAAAGGCCGCGCAGATGCCGCCGGATGAAAAGGATGCGCTCGTCAAATATGCTTCGGCGGAGGCCGGAAAAATTGCCAAAAAACTGTCGCCTGAACAGGTGGCGGTTGCGAAATGGCGCATAGATGACCGGCATCCCCGGCCTCTGGACAAAGCCCGGGAAGCTGCCGCAGCTGTTTACATGCGCGCTGCGACGGCGTATAAAGCAGGAAAGTATGCAGACGTAATACTGTTTAACCTGCAGGCCGCGCATCAGGGTGTCCCGCGCTCTCAGCTTTCTCTGGGCCATATCTTCGAAGCCGGCACGGGCGGCGTATCACGGGACATTGATAAAGCGATCGGTTACTACAAACAATCGGTACGCGGCGGGCTGGCGGGAGGGGCCAAGAGAATCGGGGACTTGTACCGGTATGGAATCGGCGTCCCCCGCAATCTCGATATAGCTGCGCAATGGTATGAAATGGATGCAAGCCGCGGCTATAAACCCGCGGTAGACATCCTGGGATTGATTTACCTGTCCGGGCTTCAGGGTAAAAAAGCGATTGCACTGTACGAAAAAGCCGCGGCGCGGGATGTGGGCGAAGCCAACGCCGCGCTGGGCATGATCTACCTCTACGGGGTGGGCGGCGTGCCAAGCGATATCGGGAAAGCACTGAAATGGTACCTGAAGTCTGCCGATAAAGGTTATCCCGCCGGGGCGATCCAGGCGGCCTCGATCCTCAAGGATTACGAACCGCGCGATTACGGCCGCGCGCTCAAGCTTGTCAGCAGTTTCGGTACGCCGGTGGCCCTGAACAACAAGGCCTTCATGTATGAGCACGGGCTGGGCGTAAAAGAACAAGAGCAGATACAGGGATACGTCAACCCGACCGCGATGGAGCTTTATAAAAAAGCCGCTGACATGTGCTATGGCCGCGCCATGTACAATATCGGGCGCTTATACGAAACCGGCGCCGATGCGCCACATATTTCAGCGAAGCCCTTGAAAAAATCCCCCGCCGTAGCCCGCAAATGGATGGAGCGCGCCGCCCAATACGGGTCGGGAGCCGCAACCGTCTGGCTTGACATGCGCGACCCCGCCTCAGGAAAACGCGTGGAGAAAATCCCGCAATCCGAGGCCACCTTTCCCCCGGAACCTTGTCCCAAGGAAGAGGAGAAAAAATGAAAAAAATGCGCGGAATTTTTATTTTGCTTCTGGTTTTTCCGTTGATGGCGATGATGACGCTTGCAAACCGCCCTGCCTTGGCCGATACGCGGGAGGCCGTTCTCAAGAGAACGGCGCTGAACAACGCCCACCGGGAGATGTTCGCGATCGGCGATTTTAAAAAGCTCGACAAAGGATTGAACCGGATCCAGCAGGAGTATGAAGCAGGCAAGTGGACCGATTCTGAGCTGTGGAAGCTCTTTTACTTCCCTTTATCGGCAACCGATCCTGCATTCGAAGAGCTCTATAACAAATGGGTTTCCGCTTACCCGGCATCATACGCCGCACGCCAGGCGCGCGGGAAATATTTCTCCAACCGCGCGGTGGAAGTACTCCAGACAGTCAGGAAAATCGCCAAAGTCGAAAAAATAGACCAGATGCCGCCGGAAGAAGCGGCCAGGATGAAGCATTTCTTGGAGCTGTCGATCAAGGACGAGACCGCAAGCTTAAGCCTTGCCGCGAAGCCTTTACTGGCCTATTGCGACCTCATCGCCATGTACGCCTTTACCGGTGCTCCCGATACAAGCAGGAAAATGCTCGACGAGGCGAACAAAATCGCGCCCCTCAATGTGAGCGCGCGTCATCGGTATATGAGCGCGCTTGATGACTCGGGCGCAAATGTCGCCGACATGCGGAAAGTGGTGGAGGACGCCCGCAAAAGCGGCCTCGGCGAAGACGACATCAGCTCAATTGCCAGGCTTTTTCACGCCAGGCTATTAGAGGAAGCCAGGTACGAAGAGCTGGACAGGGAAATGACCTCAGTCCAGCAAGCCTACGAAAGCGGCAAAATCGACGATAAGACCCTTGAAGATTATTTTTCCATTTTCTCCAACTCCAACCCCGCGCATGCGGAAAAACACAATGCCTGGGTAAAAGCCTATCCCCGCTCCTACGCCGCGCGGCAGGCGCGAGCCTTGTACTTTTTACGCACTGCCTGGCTCGCGCGTGGTGGAGGATATTTCAAGGACATGTCGCCTGAGGAAAGGAAGGGTTTGGAACTTTACATGAAACATGCCCAGGACGACAGCAAGGCCGCGGTGTCGCTGACGGCGAAACCGCTTCTCGCCTACGAGAGCATGCTTGCTATTTCAGAGGTGAACGGGTCGCACGAAACCTCTGATGCGCTGCTGGAGTTGGCAAATACTGTCGATCCCAAGAATTCCGTTGTTCGCGCCCGCTATATGCATGCCTTGCAAACGAGGTGGGGCGGGAGCCTTGCACAAATGGAAAAATTCCTGGCACAGGCAAAGGCAGCGGGCATTTCCGACAACAGACTAATGTACTTTGAAAACCTGATTGTGGAAGAGAAATTCTGGCTTTCCGAGCAGGCCGACAAAGCATATCCTGATCTGGGGGAACTGGTGACAGGTTTCTGATGGGAGGCATCGTATTGACATGCGCATAGTCGACACCGGAAAAATTCTCATTGCGGGCATGGCTGCGTTGCTGCTTCTTGCAACATGCACCACGAAAGAAGTGCCTGAAGGATCGGAAGCCGATGCCGCCTATAACCTCGGCGTCAAATATTATAACAGCAGCGAGGGAAATATCGAGCGCGCCGTGGAATGGTTCCGCAGGGCTGCCGAACTGGGCTCCGCGAAGGGGCAATACCGGCTTGGCGCGGCCTACGAAACCGGAGAGGGCGTAAAAAAAGATTATGCAGAAGCCCTCAAATGGTACGGCCTTGCCGCCAGGCAAAAGGACAGGGATGCCCAGTGCGGCCTCGGCGGCCTGTATGCCAATGGTTACGGCGTCGAGCGTGACGACGCCGAAGCGGCCAAATGGTACAAACTGGCCGCCGAACGGGATGTCGCCCGGGCGCAATACGAGCTCGGGCTGCTCTATCTGGAGGGCCACGGCGTCACGCAGGATTACATAGAGGCTTATTTCTGGCTCGCGCTCGGCGCAAAGGCCTTTGACAGCGCCATGGAGAAACGCGATGAGGCCGCGACACACCTGACGTATGAACAGTTGCAAGCAGTCCGGCTCCGCCTCAAATGAACTAATTTTCAGCGACAGACGTTGAGTCCGTCATGCCGTAGTGGCTGACCACCTCGACGGAACAGTCGAACTTCATTTCCCGCAAAGTCTGGCAGGCTTGCGCGGCTTCATGCAGATTTACGGGCTTGCGCGGCCTCAGCACAATGTCCATCCCGGCCGTTTTCGGATCGGGCGTGATTTTTGAAAGCGGCGTGTCCAGATCGAAATAGCTTCCCCACGGGCTGTTGCGAACCTTGAATTTGTACCAGGAAAAAAGCAGACCGAGGCGCGAATGATACGGCCCCAGGCGAAGGAGCACGTTTTCATCCTCGACGTCCATCGCTTTTTCAACCCGCGCCCGTGTGCCCGGGAGGAAGGGCTTGCCGATGCCGCTGAACCGGAAAGGGACAGCATGGCCGCGCACCAGGACGGGGCTGTGCCCGTAAATCGTCGTTCCGGTCGGCTCGATGACGATTTTCTCCGGGACCATATAAGCGGGTTGCTCCGATTTTCCGGCATCGACGCTCAGGTAATAAACGCCGGGGCGGATGGAACTGATCGCCCAGTACCCGTCATAGGCGGCGGTCACGGATTTTTCAACCCTGCCGTCCGGCGCCGTCAGGGAGATTTGCATGTTGCGGGCAGGCTGACGGGCGCCCTTGCCGTCGACGATGTCCAGTTGCCCGTCCATTTCGCCAGACACGACGACGGGGAAATCGACCTGTGACACGACCCCGGGGCGCGGAAGGACGGAAACGCCCTTGAACAGGCTCATGTTGTAGGAATCAGGGAAAGAGGTCTGGTCGACGGAAATGTCGATGAGACGGTTCTGCTCGAGGTCGGGGATGAAGGCGATGCCCCGGTCGTTCGACATGGCGGTGCGGCGCACCTGGAGCGCCTTGAGAACGACGTCCGGCATCAGTTCGTCGCCGCCGTCATAGACGCCGTTCCCGTTCCTGTCGAGGAAGATGCGTCCCGCGACGCCGCCCGCCGCCGACATGTATTTGCTGTATATCTGATAGTCGTGGGAATAGGGATCCGCGCCGAGGCCGAAATGCACGTTGATGTTCATGGCCAGATTGCGGTTGGTGTCCCAGTTGACGGCGGGGCTGATGGAGGCTTTCGACGTCTGCCAGCTCGCGCCGAGAGAGAGGGCGGTCAAACGGGAGGCCGGCGCATATCTGGCCTGCGACATCAGGCTGAGGGAATCATTGATGAAGTAGGCGTATTCCGCCGCGGCATCCGTCATCTGCCATGCGGGCTTGGCCTGATAATTGCTTCCGAGTCTCCAGTTTCCGCCGAACAGGAAGCCGCGACTGTTGAAGCTGGCCGTGGCCGTGCTGGGGCTGCTGGTGGAGCGGTTGTAATTATAGCCCCCCGACAGAGCTATGCCTTTTAACCGCCCCGACAGCGAGGAAGACAGGGCGTCGCTGGTGACGCCGTCATAGGAGTCTGTGCGCGTGCCGCTGAGGCTGTAGTTCATTTTGTTGAGGAAGCCTGGCAGGGGCCCGCTGAGTCCTGCCCGGAGGGTGTCTTTTGTTATGGCGGGAGCCGTGCTGCTGGAGACGTTATAGTCCGGAAACGTCCAGCCGGATTGCAGCATGACGGACTGCTTGCCGAAAGTGCGGCGGGCGGCGAACGTGGACGTGGCCGTCCCGCCGGCAAGATCATAGCCGATGCCGGCGTTGAGAAACGTTCCGAAGAGGGACGTCGCCAGCTCCGTCTGCGCGAAAGTTCTTCTTACTCCTTCGTCGCTGCGGCTCCTGATCCCGAAGCTGCCGGTGCCGATGCCGGGGATGCCGTATTCGGCGAGGGCGGCAAGGTGCGCCTTGCCTCCGTCGGGGGCGGGAGGCGGAACGGGTTGCCAGACCGCATTGCCGCTGCGGGTGGCGGAAACGGAGTACCAGGCTTTGTTTTTGGCGAGCTGGTAGGGATCGACGAGGACGCGCCGGTGCTCTTCCCTGATTTCCCCGCGCGGGCCGTAGAACAGGAGCTTGATGTTGTTGTCGCCCGGCACAAGATCGACTTTCTCGAAGAGGTATTGCCCGTCGGAACCGGCGTGGCGGATGTTGATGAAGGAGTCGTTTCGGTAAAGCTCGACATCCCATCCGGGCTGGACGTTGCCGCGGATATCGGTCGTGGTTGCGGTCGTCACGTCGGCGGGCTTGTTCGTGAACCTGGCGCCCTCCTCCTGTCCGCCGCCGCCGATCATCCCGAGCGGAACCGTGTCCACGTCCCCGAACCGGTAGGACGTCGCATGCAGCGGTCCCAGGAGACCGCCGCCGGGGTCGTCGCGTCCCATTGAGACGCGGAGCGAGGTGAGGGCGTCTATGTTGGGTGGATTCGCCATTCCCGTCGTGAACGCCTGCGTGCTGAACCCCGCGAGGTCGCCGGTGTAGATCGTGGACCAGCTCGTGGATCTGGAGGCAGGGCTTCCCGGCGACTTGCTCCAGCTTCCGGAGATGTTCGTGTCGATATAAGGCAGGGCGGCGAGGGTGTAAGGCGTTTCCTGAAACGGCAGCGTGACTGCGTCGTTTTCGGCATAGCTTCTCGGCGCGCGCTTCTGGCGGCGCAGGTACGCCTCCTCCACGGGCAGAGGCTGGCGCGCCGCGATGTGGAGCATCAAGTCGGCGAAATTATAACCGAAGTCGAGGCCGAACCATTTTTCCAGCAGGGCGGTGGAGACAAGGATATCGTCCGGGCCGGCGTCGATATCGTCCGGATTTATTTTTTCCGTCAGTCCCACGAGGACGGCTTCGCCTTTTTTCGCGTCGAGGGAAAACCTCTGGTTCTCGCGGATGAACCAGCCTTCCGCCGTCCCCGCCGCCGGATGAACCGAGATGGAGAGACCGGCGGTGCTGCAGAAATCGCCGAGCGACACCATCAGGCGGTCGCCGCGCTTGACGGCGTAAATATCCTGCTTGAGATAAATTCTCTGCCCGCCGGCGGAAGCATGGAAGATCAGAGGTTCGTCGTCGGGAAGCTGCGTCCTTGATTTATGCTCCGCCAGCCTGATTTTCCCCGCGCCGACGAGGAACAGGTCAGCCTCCTCCAGACTTGCGCCGACCCCGTAGATGAATTCCCGGCCCAGCTTCATCAGGGCGTCGTGCGGAAGCGGGGACGCGGAAGCCGGCTCATCGGCGGGGGCGCGGAAGGACGGGAGCAGGCTGCCGGAAAGCTGCGTTCCCGCTTCATGCCCCTCCGGCTTCGATTCCACCGCCCCGCCGCCGAGCATCGTGTCGGCCTCCTTCAGGCTTGCGCCAACCCCCGAAAGGAAATCCCGGCCCAGCTTCATCAGGGACTCCCGGGGGATCGCGGGCGGGGGCTTCGATTCGGCAGCGCGGGCGGGGGAAATCTGGAGAAAGAAGGCCATAAGCCATACGGGCAGCCATAATATCCACCGCCGCCGCTTGTCCTTCCGGCGCAAGCCGGAATCCAGCAACGACGGGATACCGGCCTGCGCCGGTACGATAATGAAATTTGAACACGACAGCATGGTTTTAAGTGCAAAAACCCCCGATTGAAACATCCCCAAGGCATTGTAACTGTTTTGAAAAATTATTGATATAGACACCATCTTCGTCATTCCGGTGCGATCCTGGATTTCCCTGTCTTTACGACAAGATACCGGATTTTTCCGGTATGACGGAAAAAGCTTCTGTTCGCATGAAGGACGGGGCATAACATACTCATTTTATTTATTTTTTATAATACTACCTTACTTATCCCCACATTAAGTCCTCTTTAACTGATTCCAAGGACAATGGGGATATAGGTTCTGTCACCCCGACAGCCTTTCAAATGACTCAAGAATTGAGGAGTAAGAAGCTATGGATCTCATGAGAAGGATACTTACAGGAACTGCAATGGTTTTGGCGGTGGCGATGCTCGTCTTCAGCTCGCCGCCGGCGAAGGCTCAGGTCGTTGATACGCCGTTCGGCGCCTGCGTCGGCATTGATGGTGGCGACGACTGCGTGACCACCACCGGGCATATCAGCGCCAGCGTGGTCGGTACGTTAAGCATCAACGAAATGAGGGCGGTCAGCTTCGGCAACATGGCGGTAACCTGCGCCGCAGGTGGCTGCGACGGGTCTGCCTCCTTCGACCTGAACCTGGACAGCACACGCGACAACGTTGTCGGTGTAGCCGATAACTTTATATTGTTGAATGGCGCCCAGGCGAATGACGGGATCGGCAACCTCCCCGGCCATGCCAACTCCGGCTCCCAGCAGGCAGGTCACTATACGGTCACCGGCATGGAAGCAGGGCCCACCCAGGTCTATATCTCCTTCGCTGACGCCGCCGGCGCGAAAATCGATATCGACGGCGATAACTATTACCCCGGCAACGACGTGCACCTGACGGGTCCCGCAGGGAATACGTTTACGGTTGACGATTTCATAATCAACGAAAGCGGCAGCGACGTCTATGGCCACTATATCGACAGCAGGGGCGGCTCTTTCAACCCGGCACCGGGCATTGGGAACCCCTTTGATCCGGTAACCCATGCGGCTGGCACCGGCATTGACGTCGTCGTCGGCGCAACCATCCACACGGTGGCTGGTGGTGCTGGCCTCTCGTACGCGCCAGGGAAATACGTCGGCACCTACAACGTCATGGTCAGCTATTAATTCTTGACTGATGATAGAGACTTCAAAGCCCCTGCGCCAGAAAAGCGCAGGGGTTTTGTTTTGACGCTCCCTTGTCATCCCGACGGAGCGCAGCGACGAGGGATCTTCCCCGGTTCCAGCGTAACAAGATCCCTCGTCGGCGCGAAGAGCGCCTCACTCGGGATGACAATGAGGGGTGCAGGGGATAACAGCCCACATAAATCGCAGAAATGACAATTGAGAGTTTTCCGGCAGACTGCTAAAATCCCCTCATGAAAAGACTCCCGTTTTTCCTTTCTTTCGCCGTCCTCGTCTTCTGCAGCCCTCCGGCGCTGGCGGATGTTCTTGCCACCTACCCCAATCTGCACGCCGGCGTCAGCATTGCGAGCGCGGTCAGCGTCACTGAAGAGGCGGCCATCCGGTTCGGCAATTTCGCCGTTGGCAATGAAGGCGGCGGCGATGCCGACATCGTCCTCGATCACGACGGAATCCGCACCTCCCATAACGGAGCCTCCACCACGATCACACTGCTCAACGGCGGCATGGGCGGCGATCCCGGTTCTCAGGGGCCTGGCATTTATCATATTTCCGGCGCAGCCAGCGGCACCTGGCTCTACATCTACTTCGTCAATCACAACATGACGACGGTTGATACGCCCAACCCCGTCGTGCTGACCGGCCCCGTCGGTTCGGACGAATTTTACGTCGACGGCATGACATTCGATTATGACGGCTTTGACGACGATACCGTGATACCGGATGGCCATTACATCGTCGCGGACGGCACAGGCAAGGCAACCGTCCATGTGGGGGCGACCTTGCATACGAAAGCGGGGGCGACCAGTTACGCTCCCGGAAAATACACGGGCACGTTCGAGATTCTGGTGGGGTATTGATGTCGCTGCAAGGAATAATCGGAACTCTCCTCTCCGCCCTCCTGCTTCTTCGCGCCTTTCCGGCGGCGGCGGCGATGGAGGGCGTGGAGATGGAGCCTCTTTTCTTCGGGCAGATCATCATCACCGACAACACCGCGGTGCGCTCCTGCACCATTGCGGCGGGCGGAAGCGAAACATGCGATGCCGAAATAGCGGTGCTGGTGCCGGGTCAGTACGGCGTTTTCCGGCTGTCGGGTTTTGATCCGGACGTGACCCTGTGGGCTTCGGTGGCCGATGCGACGCTGACCGGGCCGGGGAGCTGGATTTTTGATCTCAATACCTTTACTTTCGATCCCGACATCCATGATATCAATACGGCGCAGACGCCGGATGCGTCCGGAACCCTGACGCTGAACATCGGCGCGACGCTGGATACACGGGCAAACGAGTCTTACCAGACAGACCCCTATCGCGGGACATATACCTTGCAGATCAACTATTGAGGAGGAAAACGATGAAAAAGATTTTTATAGCTGTTTTATTGCTGGCCGGGCTGCTGCTGCTGCCTGCGGCGGCAAAAGCGGATCTGACGATCACGCCGTGGCGCGTCGTTTTCGAGGGACGCACCCGGTCAGCGACCGTCGAGCTTCTCAATATGACGGATCGCACGAATACCTACCGCATCGGCTGGCTGGTGCCGAAAAGGAACGAAAAAACCGGAAAAATCGACCTGACGCCGTATGTGGACGACAAGGATCCCCACAGCGTGGCCAAAATGGTGGTTTTCAGCCCGCGCCAGGTGACGATTGAGCCGCGCGGGCATCAGATCATCCGCCTGTCCCTGCGCCGACCCGCCGACCTGCCGCCCGGCGAATACCGCGCCCACCTGTCCATGATACGGCTGGCCAAGGAAAAGCCGCAGAAGCAGGATCCCAAGGCCAAGGACATAGAAATGGTCCTGAACGTCAACCTCGGCTTTTCCATCCCCGTCATTGTGCGCAGCGGGGAGGACAAGGATCTGAAAATTTCCCTCTCGTCGCCCGGGCTTTCCATGAGCACAGGCAATAAACCATCCCCGGTTCTGGACGTCGATATCAACAGGGATGCCGGAAAGTTCAGCAGTTATGGATCCGTTAATGTTTACTGGGCGCCGGATCAAGGCAAGGAGGAAAAGATCGGCACCATGGACAACATCGCCCTGTACCCGGAGGTTCAGAGTCGCCATCTCAGCATCCGCCTCAAGCAAAACCCGACCGACGGAAAAATAAGGGTCGTTTATCTCGGCAAGTACGAGTCCGCAGGCAAGACATGGGCGGAAAAGACGTTCCCTATCGGTAAATAGTTCCAGAATCATAAGGGAAACATCGAAAACTCCTTGCCTTCCGCCCGAAAACCGCTATATTTCCCGACTCGTACACACGAAGTACGAACCCGCTGTCCGGGGTTCCGGGCGGCTGAGGGCTGTGCGGCTGGTGGCCGAGTGGTTTGGCGATGCAGCGGCAGTCCATCTAAACCAAGGGATGAAAAATGGCTCTCTATGAAACCGTGTTTATCGCACGGCAGGACGTTTCCGCCAAGCAGGTGGAAGACCTTGCCGCCGCCTTCGGAAAGATCGTCAACGACAACGGCGGCGAACTGAAGAAAACCGAAAGCTGGGGTCTCCGCACCCTCGCCTATAAAATCAAGAAAAACCGCAAAGGCCATTACACGCTGATGCATTTCGACGCGCCGCACAAGGCGATAGCCGAGATGGAGCGCAACATGGGTCTGAGCGAAGACGTCCTGCGATTCATGACGGTCAGCATCGACAAGCTGCCGGAAGGCCCGTCCGCCATTCTGAAGCACACGGATGACGACAGGGAGGACGACCGCGGCGGGTTCTTCAAGGACAAGGAAGACAAATTCAGGGACAGGGACGACAAGCCCAGATCCCCCAGATTCTCAAAAGAAGGGAGCGCAGCATAATGGCATTCGAAAAAAAATCATTCGGCGGCGACCGCGACAGGAAGCCGGGCGGAGACAGGGACAAGAAGCCGGGGGGCGCCGCAGGCGGGCGCCGCACGTTCTTCAGGCGCAGGAAGACCTGCCCGTTTAAAAGCGACAACTCTCCCGTGATCGATTACAAGGACATCAAGATGCTGAGCCGGTATATTTCCGAGCGCGGCAAGATCGTCCCGAGCCGCATCACGGCGGTGTCGCAGAAGGCGCAACGCAGGCTGGCGCGGGAGATCAAGCGCGCCCGTTTCCTTGCGTTGCTTCCCTACGTATCCAATTAATAAGGAGGGCTGAACAATGCAAGTCATATTGCTGGAGCGCGTCGAGAGCCTGGGTCAGATGGGGGACGTCGTCAGCGTCAAGCCCGGCTATGCGCGCAATTTCCTGCTGCCGCGCCGGAAAGCGCTGCGGGCGACGAAGGAAAACGTGTCCTATTTCGACGGTCAGAAAAAAGTGATGGAGGCGGACAGCCTGAAACGCAGGGGCGAGGCTGAAAAGGTCGCCAAAAAGATGGACGGCCTGAAAATCGCCATCATCCGGCAGGCCTCGGAAGCGGGGCAGCTCTACGGCTCCGTCACCGCGCGGGATATTGCCGACGGCGTCACGGAAAAGGGTTTCAAGGTGGATCGCACGCAGGTTCGCATGGATCGCAACTACAAGATTCTCGGCTTGTATCCGGTAAAGGCGTATCTCCATCCCGAAGTGGTCGTGAGCGTCACCATCAACATCGCCCGTTCGGCGGAAGAGGCGAAAATCCAGGAGGAACGCGGCGAGGCTCTGATTACGAGGACGGACGAGCAGGAAGCTGTCGCCAGCCTTGCGGAAGCCGCCATCAGGAAGACTGAAGCAGAAGAAAAGTCCCGATTGGAATCGGAAAGTGGAAATCAGAAACCGGAAACCGGAGAAGAAAAAACCGCCTGATTTCCGACCTCTGATTTCTGGATTCCGATCATGCCCGCTGACGCCGTAAAACTTTCCGAGATTTCAAGGCCCCGTCCGATGAACGAGGCGGGCTATCGCGTCGCGCCGCATAACGAGGAAGTGGAGCAGGCGCTTCTCGGCGCCCTGCTGGTCAGCAACAAGGCGCTGGAGAAAGTTTCCGATTTTCTGCGGGCGGAGCATTTTTTCAATCCGGTGCATGGCCGCATTTACGACGCCATTTTCAAGTTCGCGGAGCGGGGGCAGGACGCCAGCCCGATCACGCTCAAGAGCTTTTTCGAGAAGGACGCCGATCTGTCGCACGTCGGCGGCGGTCAATACCTGTCTGATCTCGCTTCCGGCATCATCAGCGTGGTGAGCGTCGGGGACTATGGCCGCACGGTGTACGAACTGCATCTCCTGCGCGCTCTGATCGCGATGGGCGAGGATGTGGTGAACGATGCGTACAGTCACGACATCGACCTGAACGCGCACCAGCAGATCGAGCAGACGGAAAAGCGGCTGTTCGACCTGGCGACGGCGGGGGATTACAGGGGCGGCTTCATCGCTTTCCGTGAATCCCTGACCCGCGCCATCAAACAGGCGGAAGTGGCCTATCAGCGCGAGGGGCTGGTGACGGGGGTGACCACGGGATTCCTCGATCTGGACAAGAAACTGGGCGGTTTGCAGAGATCCGATCTGGTTATCCTGGCGGGTCGTCCGGCGATGGGCAAATCTGCGCTGGCCACCAACATCGCCTTCAATGCGGCGCGTTCTTACGTCGAGCATCACGCGAAAGAGGGTGCCGTCGTCGGGTTCTTCTCGCTGGAGATGTCGGCGGAGCAACTGGCGACGCGCATTCTCGCCGACCTGTCCGGCGTGGCTTCCGACAAGATCCGCCGGGGGGAAGTCAGGGACACCGATTTTCACAAGTTCGTCGAGGCGAGTCAGGCTTTATCGCAGGTGCCGCTCTTTTTTGACGACACTGCCGCCCTGACGATCAGCGCCATCCGCACCCGCGCCCGCCGTTTGCAGCGGCAGCACAAGCTCGGCATGATCGTGATTGATTACCTGCAGCTGATACAAGGCTCCGGGCGGAATACGTCCGACAACCGCGTGCAGGAAATTTCCGAGATCACCCGCGGGCTCAAGGCGCTTGCCAAGGAGCTGGACGTTCCGGTGCTGGCGCTTTCGCAGCTCAGCCGCGCGGTGGAGCAGCGCGACAACAAGCGCCCGCAGCTGTCGGATCTGCGGGAATCCGGCTCCATCGAGCAGGACGCGGATGTGGTCATGTTCATTTACCGCGAGGAATACTATCTGGAACGGGACGAGCCGGGCCGCCGCCCCGAGGAAAACGACGACAAGTTCAACGCGCGCTACGAGGACTGGCAGAGGCGCATGGAAAGCAGCCATAACGTCGCCGAGTGCATCGTCGCCAAGCAGCGGCACGGTCCGATAGGGACGATCAAGCTTCATTTCGAAGGCGAATTCACCCGCTTCTCCAACCTGGAAAATTTCCGTGCTGAATCCCCTGAATAATCCCGGGAAGATCCCCGTGAAAGAACGCGGGGGAGATCTCTCCCTCCTTGAAATCCACCTTGACCGGGTGCGCTGGAATTATCTTTCCCTGCAAGAAACGCTGGCTGCGGGGACGGGATGCGCCGCCATGGTGAAGGCGGACGCCTACGGGCTTGGCGCCGTTGCGGTGGCGCCGGAATTGAGCAAGGCCGGTTGCCGTCATTTCTACGTCGCCACTTTCGAAGAAGGGCTGGCTGTCAGGGAAGCGCTGGACGCCCAGTCGCCCCTCCTGCGTAAGGCAGGCACAGGCCATGCGGGGGGGGTCTCCGAAGAAGCCCAAATCTACGTGCTTCATGGTTCTTATGACGCCTCGCCGGAGGAATTCGCGGAATACAATCTCATCCCGGCCATGAATTCCCTGGGGGATATCGGGCGATGGTCGTCCATCGCAAAAACGACCGGCAGGAGGCCGCCGGCCATTCTTCACCTCGACACGGGAATGAACAGTCTGGGCCTGCCTGCGACGGAGGCGGACCGGCTGATAAACGATGCCGGGATGCTGAAACCTCTGGACGTCCGCATCGTGATGAGCCATCTGGCCTGCGCCGACGAACCCGAGCATCCGAAAAACAGGGAGCAGCTGGAGCTTTTCCGGCGGCGGACGAAACAGCTTGCGCTTCCCTGCCTCCTGAGTTTCGCCAATTCGGCGGGGACTTTCCTGGGGACGGAGTATCACTTCGATCAGGTGCGCTCCGGCCGCGCGATTTTCGGGCTGAATCCCCGTCCCGCGCTGCAAAATCCGATGCGCGGAACGGTCACCCTGAAAGCGCGCATCCTGCAGGTCAGGGATGTCGGCAAAGGCGAAACGGTCGGTTACGGCGCGAGTTACAGGGTTACGGCTCCGTCGAAACTGGCCACGATTTCGGCGGGCTACGCGGACGGCTACCTGAGAAGCCTTACGGGAAGCGGCACTGTTTATGTCGGGGAGCAAAGATGCCCTGTGGTCGGGCGCGTGTCCATGAATGCGGTCGTCGCGGACGTGTCGGCGGTGACGCCCCTTCCCCATGCCGGGGAGTGGGCTGAAATCATCGGGCGGCATCAGACGGTGGAGGAGGTCGCGGCGCAGGCGAGGATGCGTCCTTCCGAGGTCCTGACGTCCCTTGACATGAAGGGGGCGCGGATTTATTCGGGGCATGGATCATGAGCGCGGAGCTCGCGGAAGCTGAAACGGATGAACCGGAACGGCAGGACAGGTCGATGGTCTGCTGTTTTGCGGGCGTGCTGCAAAAGCTCGGCCAGACGGCGCTGAAGTTCCTCGCGGCGGTCGGGCGGCTGGCGCAGTTCACCGGGCGCAGCATCTATCATTGCCTTACGCCGCCGTTCTTCCTGAGGCTGCTTTTGCGCCAGGTGGTCAACATCGGCTATTATTCCCTGCCCGTCGTCGGCCTGACGACGCTTTTCACCGGCATGGTTCTGGCGCTGCAGAGCTACAGCGGCTTCTCCCGCTTTTCGGCGGAAGGGGCGATTGCGACCGTCGTGGTCCTTTCGATCACGCGCGAGCTGTCGCCGGTTCTGGCCGGGCTGATGGTGGCGGGGCGCGTCGGCGCCGCCATCGCGGCGGAGATCGGCACCATGCGCGTGACCGAGCAGATCGACGCCCTCACCACCCTGTCCACCAACCCCTACAAGTACCTGATCGCGCCCCGGCTGATCGCGGGGACGCTGATGCTGCCGGTGCTGGTTCTGATCGGCGACATCATCGGCGTGTTCGGCGGGTATATCGTCAGCGTTTATTCTCTGGGCTTCAGCCCGGAAAGCTACCTCCACAAGACGTGGGAATACCTGGAGCGGATGGACGTGATTTCCGGGCTGTGGAAGGCGGCGACCTTCGGTTTCATCGTCACGCTGATGGGCTGCTATCACGGCTTCAATTCGGAGCGGGGGGCGCAGGGCGTGGGGGCGGCCACGACCAACGCGGTCGTCTCGTCCTCGATCCTGATTTTGATTTTCAACTATCTTCTGACGCAAATCTTCTTCACGGGGAAGTGAGCCATGACCGCCGCCGCAATGCTGGAACTCCGGGGCGTCTGCAAGTCCTTCGGCAGCAATCATGTGCTGAAGGGCATCGATATCGCCGTCGGAAAAGGCAAATCCCTTGTGGTCATCGGAGGTTCCGGGACGGGGAAGTCCGTGATGATAAAATCCGTCCTCGGCCTGATTTCTCCCGACAGGGGCTCCATCAAGGTCGACGGGCGGGAAACGACGAACCTGACCGCGTCCGGGCGCGACGTCCTCATGAAGAAATTCGGGATGCTGTTTCAGGGCGGCGCGCTGTTCGACAGCCTGCCGGTGTGGGAGAACGTCGCCTTCGGCCTGATCCAGGGCAAGGCGATGGACAGGGGTCAGGCGCGGGAGATCGCCGTCCGGAAGCTGCGCTCGGTGGGGCTCTCCGCCCGCGTGGCGGAGATGTATCCGGCGGAGCTTTCCGGCGGGATGCAGAAGCGGGTGGGGCTGGCGCGCGCGGTGGCGGCCAATCCCGAGATCATTTTCTTCGACGAGCCGACGACCGGCCTTGATCCCATCATGGCCGACGTTATCAACAGCCTGATCGTGGAGGCGAGCCGGGAGCTGGGGGCGACGACGCTGTCGATCACCCACGACATGGCGAGCGCCCGCAAGATCGCCGACGAGATCGCGATGATCTACCAGGGGCGGATCATCTGGCACGGCTCCGCCAAGGACATCGACCATTCGGGCAACGAGTACGTCGAACAGTTCATCCGGGGCCGCGCCGATGGCCCGATCAAGATGGAAGTGTAGGCGCGATGAAATCCGGTTCCTCATCCCGCATTATAATGACGCTGTTTTCGATAGGGCTTTTCTGTCTGGTCGGAGGCATCGGCGCTTTCGCGGCTCTGTTCTATTATTTCGGGCGCGGATTGCCGGATTACCACACTCTCGCCAATTACGAGCCGCCGATCGTGACCCGCGCTTACGCCAGCGACGGGAGGCTTCTGGCCGAATTCGCCACGGAAAAGCGCGTGTATGTGCCGGTCTCGACGGTGCCGCCGCTTGTCATCCATGCGTTTTTGTCGGCGGAGGACAAGAATTTCTACACGCATCCCGGCATCGACGTCGTCGGGATCGCCCGGGCGGCAGCCATCAATTTCAGCCATGCGGGCGGGCGTAAACGGAAGGTGGGCGCGTCCACCATCACCCAGCAGGTGGCGAAGAACTTTTTTCTTTCAGGCGAGGTGACCTATGAGCGCAAGATCAGGGAAGCTATCCTGTCTTTCCGGATCGAGCAGGCCTACACAAAGGATCAGATATTGCAGCTTTATCTCAACGAGATTTTTCTGGGAGCCGGAGTCTACGGCATCGCGGCGGCGTCTCTGGAATATTTCGACAAGCCTCTGGACGAGCTGACTCTGGAAGAGGCGGCCTACCTCGCCGCCCTGCCGAAGGCGCCGAACAACTACAATCCGGAGAAGCATTACGATGCGGCTCTGGCGCGCCGGAACTGGGTGATCGATCAGATGGCTGAGAACGGCTACGTCGTCCCGGCGGAGGCGGAAGCCTCCAAAGCCAAACCGCTTATCCTCGCGCGCCGCGACAGCTCGGAGTATGTGAATTATCCCTATTTCGCGGAAGAAGTGCGGCGCAAGCTGATGGATCTTTACGGAGAAAAGGGTCTCTATGAAGGCGGCCTGATCGCGCACACGACCCTCGTCCCCGAATACCAGAAGATCGCCGAGAAGGCGCTGCGGGACGGGCTGACCGGATACGACGTCCGTTTCGGCCTTCACAGCGCCGCCATCGCCCGTATCGATCCCGAAGGGAAATGGCAGGAGGCGCTTGGCAAGGTTTCTCCGCCGGCGGGAATGGGGGATTTCAGTCTGGCTGCAGTTCTGGAGAGTAGCGATAAAAAAGCCGTCATCGGTTTTTCCGACGGGAAAAAAGGCGTCATCCCCTATGATAAAATGAAGTGGGCGCGCAGCAAGGCGGGGATCACCCCCCTCAGGGCAAGCGATCTCCTCAGGGCGGGGGATGTCTGGCTTGTCGAGCCCGCGAACGAAAAGGAAAAGGAAAAAGAAGGCGGCCTTCCCGTTTACTGGCTGCGCCAGATTCCGGACGTGCAGGGCGGAATAATCGCGATGGATCCGCATACGGGGAGGATTTTCGCGGTGGCCGGGGGCTTCAGCTATGCGATGAGCGAGTTTAACCGCGCCACACAGGCCATCCGCCAGCCGGGCTCCTCCTTCAAGCCGTTCGTCTACCTGACGGGGTTGGAAAGCGGATTTACTCCGGCGACGCTCGTTCTGGACGCGCCCTTCACGCTGGATCAGGGGGGCGGGGCGGGGAACATGGCGCCCGAAAAACTATTCCGACGATTTTCTCGGCCCCGCCACGCTGCGCACCGGCATCGAAAAGTCGCGCAACCTGATGACCATCCGGCTGTCGAGTTATGTCGGCATGGACAAGGTTTCCGTCACGGCGAAACGCTTCGGCGTCATCGACGACATGCCCCCGCTTCTCTCGATGGCGGTGGGCGCCGGGGAAACGACGCTGCTCCGCATGGTCACCGGTTACAGCAGCTTCGTGAACGGCGGGAAAAAGGTGACGCCGACCCTGATCGACCGCGTTCAGGACAGGAACGGAAAAACGGTCTATGTGCATGACCGGCGCCCCTGCCCCGGGTGCGGCGCGCGGATGGCATGGAACGGGCAGCCCACGCCGGACATCGCCGACAACCGCGAGCAGATCGCCGATCCGCGGCACATGTACCAGATCGTCTCCATGCTGGAGGGCGTCGTTCAGCGCGGGACGGGCATGCTGATGAAGGGCATCGGCCGCCCGGTCGCCGGCAAGACCGGAACGACGAACGAGTCCAAGGACACATGGTTCATCGGTTTCACGCCGGACGTCATCGTCGGCGTTTATGTCGGATTCGACGATCCCAGGCCGATGGGGGCAAAGGAAACCGGCTCCCGCGTGGCGGTGCCGGTGGTGAAGGCATTCATGGAGCAGGCGTTGAAAGACGTGCCGCCAGTGCCTTTCCGCATTCCGGAGGGCATCCGCCTTGTGAATGTCAATGCGCTGACGGGCACCCGCGCCAGGCCGGAAGACGAGACAACCATCCTGGAGGCCTTTCTGGCCGGCACCGAACCCGGCGACGAGCCGACCATGTTTACCGGACACGGCATCAGTCCTGTTTCCGGCCTGACCCGCGCGGGCGAGAGCGAGGATACGGGGCTGGGGGGGATATATTGAAGACAGCTCCGGGCTGAGAGAGTTTTGCAAGCCGGTGTTTTATGTGGTACTTTGCTGGCGCGCCGACATAGCACAGGGGTAGTGCAGACGCTTTGTAAGCGTAAGGTCGCGGGTTCAAATCCTGCTGTCGGCACCATTTGTCTTTCAAAAGACATCCGGTAAATCCACAGTCAGTCAGCCCTCTTTCAACAGCAGGGAGGCCTCTGCCAGGTTCACCCAATAGGCGGCGCCAAGCGGTATGACGTCATCGTTGAAATCGTAATGCGGACTATGCAGGCCGTGATTGTTGCAGGCTCTGCCTTGCCCCAGCATGATGAAAGCCCCCGGACATTCTTGCAGGAAGTACGCAAAATCCTCCCCGCCCATGGTCGGCGTGAATTCGCGGACGTTCTCTGCGCCGACAACCTGCGCCGCGACTTTCCGGCACAACCGGGTCTCCGCGGGCGCGTTCACGACGGGAATATACCCCTCCCGCCACTCCACCAGCGCCGTCGTTTCCGGATGGGCATGGATATGCCGCCGCCACTGGCTGAAAACGGCATTCCCTTTCTTCATCTTTTCCAGCACGTTCATGCCAAAGCCTCCTGATGCAGAAAGCCCTGCCCGTTATTATAGAAACAGGGAAGGGCCTTTAAAAAAGCCTCTCCATTTTAGCATGAATTCTACAGTTGCGATACTGCGGCATGCAGGGCATCATCGCGGGAGACCCACTCTCTATCAGGCAGGGCTCCCATGTTCCGCACGTACATTCAGAAGAACAACCATCTCGCTTTCCGGGATCTCGCGGTCGCGGACGCCATTCCTCCCGAAGAGGCGGATCAGATCGTCTGGTTCGACCTCATCAACCCCACGCCCGAGGAAGATCATTTTGCGGAACGGCTTTTCGGCATCACGATACCCACCCGCGCGGAGATGAACGAGATCGAGCTGTCGGCGCGCCTTTACAGCGAGGACAACGCGAAATTCATGACGATGACGGTGATTACGAAGCTGGATATAGACGCCGCGGAAAAAACGCCGATCACCTTCATTCTTAAGGGGCAGACGCTGCTCACCGTCCGGTACGAGGAAACGAAGTCTTTCACGAATTTCGCCTTCCGCGTGCAGAAGATGAACACCTCCGCCTGCTCGACCGGCGAACAGGCCCTGCTGGGTCTCCTCGAAGCCGTCATCGACCGGATCGCCGATACGCTGGAGCGCGTCGACGGAGAAGTCGACGGCATCTCGCGCGACGTGTTCCGCAACAAGGCTCCCACGGCGACGAAAAAAACGCGCGACCTTCAGGGCATGATCGAGCGGATCGGACGGAAGGACGACCTGTTGTCCATGGTGCATGAAAGTCTCCTCAGCATAAGCCGCCTCCTCGCCTACTACGCGTCGGAACCCGCCGACCGCAAGGCGAGCAAGGCCTCCCTGCAGAAGGGGGAGATTCTCCACCGCGACGCCGCCTCGCTAAGCGAGCATGCGGCATTTCTCTCCGATAAAACGACTTTTCTCCTCGACGCCACGCTCGGCCTCATCAACCTGGAGCAAAACCAGATCATCAAGATATTCTCGGTGGCTGCGGTGGTCTTCCTGCCGCCGACGCTGGTGGCTTCCGTCTACGGAATGAACTTCGATCTCCTGCCGGAGCTGAGATGGGTGTTCGGCTATCCCTGGGCTCTCGGCCTTATGCTCCTGTCGGCCCTGCTGCCTTTTCTCTATTTCAAGAAGCGCGGGTGGCTGTGACGTGGATATCATGTATCCCTGCACCCTTTGCGCCAGTTGCCAGCACTATAGACTTGCTTTCATCTGTAATAGCTCGTAAATCTCCACGATGGCGGTCTCCTATATCATAATTATTTCCATAGTGCAGGGGTTGACAGAATTTCTGCCGGTGAGTTCCAGCGGACATCTGGTTTTGGCTCCGCTTATATTTCATGTGCAAGATCAAGGTCTTGTCATGGATCTGGCGGTTCATATCGGAACTTTGCTGGCGGTTCTGGCGTATTATCGCCGGGATGTGTGGGAAATATCCTTGTCGTGTATTCCGTGGAGAAAAACATTCCATAAAGATAAAAGACGGTTGGGCATTTATCTTGTTCTGGCAACGATTCCGGCAGTTGTCTTCGGTTTCATTATGCACAATTTCCTGCCGGAAGGAATCCGGGATATAAGGGTCATCGCTGCAACGACGCTCGGCTTTGGCGTGCTGCTGGGCGCGGCGGATTACACCGGCTCGCGCACCGGGACGATGGAGCAGATGACCCTGAAATCCGCGATGCTGATCGGCTGCGCGCAGGTGCTGGCCCTGATCCCCGGCACCAGCCGTTCAGGGATCACCATCACGATGGCGCGGTTTCTCGGCATCAACCGTGTGGATGCGGCGCGGTTTTCCTTCCTGCTCAGCATTCCGGTCACGGCGGGGGCGGGATTTCTGGGTGTTCTCGATGTTCTGAAAGCACAGGATGCGCGACTGGGGGTGGACATGGCGCTGGCCGCCGCCGTCACCTTCGCCGCCGGGTTTCTGGCCATCGCCTTCATGATGCGCTGGCTAAAAAACTCCGGCATGATGCCCTTTGCCGTTTATCGCGTCCTGCTGGGCGGGGCCCTGGCGGCTTATCTCGTTTTGCGGGTCTGAATATATTTTCAGAACGCAAAAACTTAGGCCATTTGAAAAATATTCTGGCTGCATCGGTGAAAACAGGCGATACTTCCGCTTCCTCTTTTGCGGTTCTGATTCCTGGTGGGAAGCTTTTTAAATGTGCGGTATTATCGGCATTATCGGCCCCGAGCAAAGCGAGACCCGGGGCATGCCCCATTGGGCGGCTTATGAAATCTGCCGCAGTCTTCTGGCGTTGCAGCATCGCGGGCAGGATGCCGCCGGGATTTTGTCTTTCGACAACGGCTCCCGGATGTTCCTCCAGGAAAAAGACCTTGGGCTGGTGACGCAGGTGTTCGACCGGCAGAAAATCGAAAAACTGACGGGACCCATGGCCATCGGGCATACCCGTTATGCGACCGCAGGGACGGACGGCAGGCGCGACATCCAGCCGATGGTCACGGGCATCCCCTTCGGCCTCGGCATGGTGCATAACGGCAATATCCTGAACTATCACAGCCTGACGAAAGAGCTGGCGGAGAAATACCGCAGGCAGATGCTCACCGCCAACGACCTGGAAGTGCTTATCCATTATTTCGGGTGCTTCCTGCTTGAAAACAGCGGCGGCGTCCCGGACAAGGACACCTTCCGGTTCGAGAACATCAGGAAGGCGGCGTCCCGCCTGTTCGACACGGTCGTGGGAGGCTACGCCGTCCTGGGGCTGATCGCAGGGCAGGGACTCGTGGCGCTGCGCGACCCGAAAGGCATCCGCCCCCTGATGATCGGGGTCAGGGAAGCCGCCGGAGGCGGGAAAGCGCACTGCCTCGCCTCCGAGACGATTGCGCTTACCTGTCTCGGATACGACTATCTGCGCGACGTGGCGCCCGGCGAGGTGATCTTCATCGACGCCGCAGGCCGGATGCAGAGCGCCGTCGTGCATGAGGAAAAGGAAAAAGCACCCTGCATGTTCGAATGGGTTTATTTCTCCGGCGCCGAAAGCTCCATCGACAACCAGTCCGTCTACACCGTGCGCCTCAAGCTCGGCGAGCGGCTCGGCCTCAAGGCGCAGAGAGCGATCCGGGCCGGGGAGATTTCCCCCGACGTCGTCATGCCCGTCCCCGACACCAGCCGGCCCGCGGCCATCTCCGTCGCCGCCATGCTGGGCCTTCCCTACCGCGAGGGGCTCATCAAAAACCGCTACATCGCGCGCAGCTTCATCATGAACAGCCAGGAAAAGCGGGACGCCGCCGTGGAACTGAAACTCAGCCCGATCCTCAGCGAGATCGAGGGAAAGAACATTTTCCTGATCGACGACAGCATCGTGCGCGGCACCACGTCCAGAAAAATCGTCGCCATGCTGAAGAAGTACGGCGCGAGGGAAGTGGCCGTCGGCGTGACCTGCCCGCCCATGCGCTATCCCTGCTATTACGGCATCGACTTTCCCGATCCGTCCACGCTGATCGCCAACGACAAGTCGGTGGAGGACATCGCGTTGTGGCTGGATGCCAAAAAAGTGATCTATCTGGACGAGGAGGATCTGCGTCTGGCCACGGGGCATTCCAGCCTCTGCATGGCCTGCGTCAACAACAAGTATCCGACGGAGGTTACCGAGGGGGATCATTTCTCCCGTGAACGGAAAAAGGCCAGAGCCTGCGGTTGAAAAAAGGGGAAACATGAAAATTCTGGCGATATTCGGAAGTGCGTCCGATGAAGCGGTTTCGGCCCCTCTTGTAAAAGAAATCTCGGAAATCTTTGAAACGGAGCATGAAGTCCTTTCCGCCCACCGCGACCCTGAAAAACTGCGGGCGAAAATCTCCGGCTGGCGGGGGGACGCCATCGTGGCGGGCGCGGGGCTTGCCGCCGCCCTCCCCGGCGTCGTCGCGGCGATGACGCCCCTGCCTGTTTTCGGGGTTCCGGTGCCTTCCCAGTTCGGCGGCATCGATTCCCTCGGGGCCATCGCGCAAATGCCGCCCGGCGTTCCCGTCATGGCCTGCGGCACCGTCAGCGCGAAGCCCGTCGTTGCATTCCTGAAACACTATAAAGTCTGGAAAGACAAAGCTTCCCGCGACATCCATTTCGTCGTTGCCGCTCCGTCCACGGAAATAACGGCGGAGATTGAAAAAGCGGAAACGCTGGCCGCCGAAAAAGGGATTGCGGTGACAACCTCCTCCAGGAATAGTGACAAAGGCTTCAATGTTGTGGTCGTCGCAAAGACCGGGGACATCCGCCCGGACGATTTCTGCCTCCATATCCCCTTCATCTCTCAAAGGGAGCTTTCAAAGCCGGAAAAATACCTCGCCGTGATGGACTGGATGAACAGGGGCGGCCTCTGGGTCGGCGTCAACAACCTGCGGAACGCCGTCCTGTCCCTGCACCGGCTGACCGGCGGCGGACAGTCCCTGCCGGAAATCCTTTACGAGGGCTCCGTCAAGAACGTGCGCGGCACTGCAAACAAATCCCCATATATCTTCGAGTATTCCGACCGCTACTCGATCTTCGACTGGGGGGAGATGCCGGATCTGCTGGGCGGCAAGGGGAAATCCCTCGCGTTCATGGGCTGGTTCTTTTTCGATTTCCTCGGCAACCCCCGCAACTGGAGGAACTGGAAGGCTCCCGCCGCCTTCGAGGGCACGCCCCTTCTGAGCCGCCTCCGCGAACAGGGAGTGCTCCACCATTCCATCGGGCTGGTGAGCGACAGCCTTTCGCCTTTGCCCCTGACGGGCGAAGTCCTGTCGCCCACGCGCTGCCTCGCCGTCCGTCACGTCCGGGTGCTCCATCCGGAGGGAAAGACCAAAAATTCAAAGCTGACATGGGATTATTCGGCCTACCGCCAAAAGCCGGAGAATGCGCTCGTCCCTCTGGAAGTGATCTTCCGCTTCGGCGTGCCGGAGGGAAGCTCCCTTCTCAAGCGCACCAGCGACGCTTCCTATTGCCGCGACCTCGGCCTCGATTCTTCCCCGAAGACGGGAGACAGTTTCGGGATGCCGGTGATTGAATATTCCACCAAGCTCGAAAACACGGACCGCTATCTCGGCTATGACGAAGCGAAGGACATCGCCGGCCTTTCGACGGAAGAGTTCGACGGCCTGACGACCCTGACGCGCCTTCTGGCGCTGCGCCTCAAGGACTGTTTTGCCGGAATAGACGTCGATCTGTGGGACGGCAAGTTCGAGTTCGCCTTCTGCGGCAGGGATCAGGCCGGAAGGCGCGGCTTCATGCTCGTCGATTCCATCGGGCCGGACGAACTGCGGCTGATGTCCGGCGGCGTGCATCTGTCGAAGGAGATTCTCCGCAGCCATTACCGCCCGACGGCCTGGCACGCGGGGCTTGAGGAAGCGAAGGAGCGTGCAACGGAACGCGGCGAAAGGGACTGGAAAAGCATCTGCACCGATGAACTCCACCTGACCCCGGCGCCCCTTCCAGCCGTTCTCATGGAACGTGCCGGGATGATCTACAAGGGGCTTGCAAAGGCTCTGTCGTATCAATACTGCGATCACGTCATTTTTCCGGAGGCATGGGATCTCCGGGATGTCGTTGAAAGCTTCAACTCCGGCATGCCGGAAAAACAGGAGGGCGCATGACACGAACCGTAAAAACAATCCTGCTTCTGGGCTCCGGCGGGCGCGAACACGCGCTTGCCTGGAAAATGGCGCAATCGGATACCGTCGAAACCATCAGCGTGTTGCCGGGAAGCGACGCCATCGCCTGCGTCGGCAAGGTCAGGTGCGTTCCAGGCGATTCTGCCGACGTCCCTTTCGTCGTCGAAACCGCCAGGGAGCTGAAGCCGGACCTGATCGTGGTGGGACCGGAAAAGCCCCTCGCGGCGGGCGTTGCCGACGCCCTCGGACTGGCCGGTTTTGCCGTCCTCGGCCCCGACCAGAACGCGGCGCGGCTGGAAAGCTCGAAAATCTTCGCCAAGGAATTCATGGTGAAATTCGGCATCCCCACGGCGGAATTCAAGGTCTACGACACCTATGACGACGCCGTCGCCGCCATCAAAAGCCGGGACGTGAAAAAAGAGGGCGTGGTCATCAAGGCCGACGGCCTCGCCTCCGGCAAAGGCGTGGTTGTCACGCATGATCCCGACGAGGCTCTCAAGGCCGTGCACGATTTCATGATAAACCCCGCCTGCATCATCAAAAGCGACAAGCTTCTGGTGGAGGACATCATCAGGGGAAAGGAAGTCTCCGCTTTCGCCCTTTGCGACGGGGAAGTGTTCCTGCCACTCGGTTATGTCTGCGATAACAAGCGCATCCGCGACGGCGACGAGGGACCGAATACCGGCGGCATGGGCGGCACCGTCCCCAAGGGGTGGCCCTCCCCGGGAACACGGCGATTCATCAATGAGAATATTTTCCGGCGCACGGTCGAGGGGATGCTGGCGCGCGGCACGCCTTTCAAGGGCATCCTTTTCGCGGGGCTGATGATCGACGGGGAGGACGTGAAGGTTCTGGAGTTCAACACCCGCTTCGGGGATCCGGAAACGCAGATACTCCTGCCGCTCCTGCAGGGCGACATCGTGCCGCTGCTCGATCATGCGGCGCGGGGAACTCTCCACGGCGCAGAGCCTCCCGCCCTCTCCGGGGAAGAGGCCGTGCATGTCGTGATGACCTCGGAAGGATATCCCGAAATCACCGGAACCGGCATGCGCCTCGGTGCGGAGATCAGCTTTCCGGAGAAGATGCTGGAGCAGAAAGCCGGAGACAGCACCCTGCTCTTCATCGCGGGCGCGAAGAAACAGGACGGACGCTGGGTCAACAGTGGCGGACGCGTGCTGGGCGTGACCGGCCTCGGAGAAACGAAGGAAGAAGCGCGCGCACGCGCCTACGGAGCCGTCGAAGACATCCGCTTTGAGGGGGCGCACTGGCGTAAGGACATTGGCCGGTAGCGGGAGGAAAATCCGTGGAGCCGTTCTGGCATCGGGCAGCGGCTCGAACGCGGAAAACATCATCCGCTTCTGCCGGGAACACGCCGGTAAAATTGAAATCGCGGTCGTGATCTGCGACCGGACGGAAGCCGGAGTTATCGGCAGAGCCGAAAGGCTCGGCGTTCCCTGCTCCGTTATTCCTGTTGTGCGCGGGGTGGGCGACGCACAGGAAAAGAAAGTCCTCGACGTTCTTTCCTCTTATGCCGTCGACTGGGTTTTCCTCGCGGGGTACATGCGGATCATCAGCGCAGATTTTCTTTCCCGCTTTGCGGATCCGATTTTGAAAGTCAACCGCGTCGTCAATATCCACCCCTCGCTCCTGCCCGCGTTTCCGGGGAAAGACAGCTACCGGCGGACTTATGACGCCGGAGTGAAAGAATCCGGCGTGACGCTGCACTTCGTCGACGCGGGGGTCGATACGGGTCCGGTCATCGCGCAGAAAAAATTCAGCCGCGTCCCCGGCGAAAGTTTCGAGGATTTCCGGGCGCGGGGGCTGGCGCTTGAGTACGAGGTCTATAGGGAGTTTCTTGAACAGTTGTCCAGAGGAAGAATAAATGCGCTCGGCCATCAGAATAGAGCTGGAATCCGGAATCACTGACCGCCGCCTCGAAAAGTGGGCGAAGGAGGCGCGCACTTATTTGGGCGTGCCGCTTGAAGCATTGGAAGAAGTGCGGATATACAAGTTACAGCCCCGTCATGCACCGCACGGAGAAGAACTCATCGGCAGACTGCGCGACGTTTTCGCCGATCCTGTGCTCCAGACGCTTCATGCGGAGGATAAAAAATATTCATTCAATGACAGGAAGCCCTCTTTTATCGCTGAAATATCGTTCCGCCCCGGCGTGACGGACAATCCGGCGCGGTCGGCGGCGGAGGCTCTTTCTCTCGTCGGCATCGACGCGGAGGTCGCGAGCGGCTCCCTCTATTTCCTGTTCGGCGATGTCGGCGAGAAGGGCGCGGAGAAAGTCGCGCGGGAACTCCTTTCCAATGCCCTGATACAGAAATCCGAGGTGTGGACGTCGGACGCATTCTACAAAACGGACAGGTTCGGCTCCGCGACCCTGCCGAAAGTCACCCTCACCGCCGCCCCGCAGATAACGGAAGTATCCCTTGATCTCGACGATGCCGGACTTGAGGTTTTGAGCAAAGACCGATGCCTCGCCCTCACCGCCGCCGAGATGAAGCATATCCGCGACTATTACGGCAGGCCGGACGTTCAGGTCGCGCGGAAAGCAAAAAAACTTCCTCTTCAACCGACCGACGTCGAAATCGAGATACTGGCGCAGAGCTGGAGCGAGCACTGCAAACACAAGATATTCTCGGCGAAAATAGATTACAAAGACGCCTCCGGAAAAAAACAAATCGTCGACAGCCTCTATCGCACCTATATCAAGGGCGCGACGCGGGAGATCGCGGAGGCGCGGAAGCTGGACTGGCTCGTTTCGGTATTCAGCGACAACGCCGGGATCGTCCGGTTCGATCCGAAGATCGACCTCTGCATCAAGGTGGAGACGCACAACAGCCCCTCGGCGCTCGATCCTTACGGCGGCGCGCTGACGGGAATCCTCGGCGTCAACCGCGACATTCTGGGCTGTGGCATGGGCGCAAGGCCGATAGCCAACACGGACGTCTTCTGCTTCGCCCCGCCGGACATGCCCAAAGCGGGCGAGGAAAAATATATGCCGGACGGCCCCAAACCGCCGCGCCGGGTTCTTGAGGGCGTGCATCGCGGCGTGGAGGACGGCGGCAACAAAAGCGGCATCCCGACCGTCAACGGCGCGTTCTTCTTCGACCGGGATTACGCCGGAAAACCGCTCGTCTTCGTCGGCACGGTCGGCGCGATGCCGCAGACGCTCCCCGACGGACGGCCCTCCTCCACGAAAAAACTTTCCCCCGGCGACAGGATCATGATGGTGGGCGGCGCGATCGGAGCGGACGGCGTCCACGGCGCGACGTTCAGCTCGCTGGAGCTGAACGACAACGCCCCCGCGACCGCCGTCCAGATCGGCGACCCCCTCACCCAGAAGCGCGTGATGGATTTTCTTCTGGAAGCCCGCGATCTCGGCCTCTACGCGGCGCTGACCGACAACGGCGCGGGCGGCCTCAGCTCCAGCGTCGGGGAAATGGCGACGATGAGCGGCGGCGCGAGCCTCGATCTCGCGCTCTGCCCCGTCAAATATCCGGGGCTTTCACCTTGGGAACTGATGGTCAGCGAGAGTCAGGAACGCATGACCTTCGCCGTTCCTCCATCACACAGCGCCGCCTTCCTCGCCCTCGCCGGAAAACGCGGCGTCAGCGCCACGGACATCGGAGCCTTCGACGACAGCGGAAAACTGACCGTCTTTTACGGCAAAAAACTGGCGGCGGAACTGGAACTGGCGTTCCTGCACGACTCCCTCCCGCAGATGGAACTGACGGCGGAATGGACGGGAGCGAAACCCCGCCCCGCATGGTCGCCCACCACCGCCCTGTCCGGAAAGAAAGAACACGTTCCTGCGGATATCGAAAGCATCCTCGTCAAACTTCTTTCCTCCCCCAATATCACCTCCAAGGAAAAGTGGGTGCGCGCCTACGACCACGAAGTACAGGCGGCGACGCATCAGAAACCCTTTATCGGGGAATATTCGGACGGGCCTTCCGATGCCGGAGTTATCTGGCTTCATCCCCACGGCGGCGGCAAGGACAACGGGATCGCCATCGGGTGCGGGCTGGCTCCGCGCATATCACCTATTGATCCGTATCTTATGGCGCAGTTCGCCGTTGATGAGGCTATCCGGAACGTTGTCGCTTCCGGCGGCGATCCCGATATATGCTGCCTGCTGGACAATTTCTGCTGGCCGGACCCCGTCGCTTCCGCCAGAAATCCGGACGGCGTCTATAAACTCGGACAACTCGTCCGCGCCTGCCGTGGGCTTTACGACATCTGCAAGGACTACGGCACGCCGCTCGTCAGCGGCAAGGACAGCATGAAAAACGATTTCCGGGGGAAGGATAAGCGCGGGCAGGAGATATCCATCAGCGTCCTTCCCACCCTCCTGATAACCGCCATGGCGAGAGTGCCGATGGGCGCGACGGCCGGCAGCGACTTCAAGGATGCGGGTGATCTCATATATCTATTGGGCGAAAAAGGGTCGCAGGGGCTTTCCGGTTCCGAATTCTCCTGCCACTACGAGACGATAAGTGCGGTACCCTCCATCGATCCCCGCAAGAACATGCTTCTTTACCGCAAGCTCCACAGTATTCTAAAACAAAACCTCGTCAGATCCGTGCATGATATTTCCGAAGGCGGACTGCTGATCGCCCTCGCCGAATCCATGATCGGCGGCAGGCGGGGCGCGGAGCTTTTCATGAATAGCGGGGATAAGGATTTTGCGGATGCCTGCTTCAACGAGGCACCGGGGAGATTTGTCGTGTCCGTCGCGGCGGCGCAGCAGGCCGCGTTCGAACAGGCGCTTTCCGGCTGCGATTTCCTCCGGATCGGGCACGTCACGGAGGAGGATCAACTGTCCCTCGCCGGAAGCCCTTCCATTCCGCTGAAAAACCTCGCGCAAGCGTGGCAGAAAGGATTTTGACATGACGAAAAAGAACCCTTTATTCCTCGTCATGACGGGCGATGGGATCAACTGCGAAAAAGAAACGGCGCGGGCACTGGAGCTTGCCGGAGCCGCAGCGAAGATCGTCCATATCAATGACCTGCTGGAAACCCCGCACATGCTGGCGGAGGCGCAGGGGCTGGCCATACCGGGAGGTTTTTCGTTCGGCGACGAGCTGGGCAGCGGCCAGATTCTGGCCCTGAAAATCCGCCACAAGCTGGGGGACGCCTTCTTTAAAATGGTGGAGGACAAAAAGCCCGTCATCGGCATCTGCAATGGCTTTCAGGTGCTGGTAAAGCTGGGGCTCCTGCCTTTCCCGGCGGACGGCGAGCGAAAGCTCGCGCTGGCGGCCAACGAATCCGGGCGTTTCATCGACAGGTGGGTCACGCTCGACGTCAACCCGCAAAGCGTCTGCTTCTGGACGAAGAGCCTGCCCTTCGACTCCCTCGAACTGCCGATCCGCCACGGCGAGGGCCGGATCGTCTTCCGGAAGGGGCAGGAGGACGGCCTGTATCAAAATCTCGTCAGGCAGGGACTGATCCCCCTCACATACACGGAAGACGTGAACGGCTCCTACGGCAAAATCGCCGCGCTGACCGATCCTTCCGGCATGGTTCTCGGCCTGATGCCGCACCCGGAAGCCTTCGTTTCGCAAATGACCTACAGGAAGACGGGGGGGCAGGGCGACGGCGACGGCCTCGCGATCTTCAAAAACATCGTCAGGATTCTCAAAAACGAAAAGGATGCGGGAGATGAAAAAAAATACGCCTGAAATCAGGCGCGCGCTCATCAGCGTCAGCGACAAGTCGGGGCTGGCGGAACTGGCCGCGAAGCTGCACAGCCGTAAGGCGGAGATCATCTCCTCGGGCGGCACCGGAAAGTTTCTGCAGGAGAACGGCATCCCCTTCACGCCCATCGAGAAAGTCACCGGAAACCCGGAATGCTTCGGCGGGCGCATGAAAACGCTGAGCTTTCAGGTGTCCAGCGCCCTCCTGTTCCGGCGCGGGAACGCGGAAGACCTCAGGGAAGCGGAAAAGCTAGGCATCAGGCCGATTGACCTTGTCGTCTGCAACCTCTACCCCTTCGAGGACGTCGCCAAACGCCCCCACACGTGGGAGGAACTCATCGAGAACATCGATATCGGCGGCCCCACCATGATCCGCGCCGCCGCCAAGAACTACGAGTCCGTCGGCGTCGTGACAGACCCTTCCCTCTATGGCGCGGTCATCCGCGACCTGAACGAGACGGGCGGCAGCCTCCGCCCCGAAACGCTGCAAAAACTGGCTCTCGAAGCCTTCCGCCATACGGCGAGATACGACGCGATGATCGCCGCGAAAATGGAAGAGGAATGGAACGAGGAACTCAAAACGCTCATCCTCTCGCCCAAGGGAGCCTCTCCCCTCCGCTACGGCGAAAACCCGCACCAGAAATCATGGGTGTATCTCGATCCCTTCAACGCGGGAATCGCGGGAACGATCCCGCTGCAGGGCAAGGAGCTGTCCTACAACAACCTGCTCGATGCCGACACCGCCTGGCGTTGCTGCGGGGACGTCGCGTCGCTCCGCCTGAACGAATTTCCGGCGGCGGTCTCCATCATCAAGCACTTAAGCCCCTGCGGCGTGGCGCTGGCGAAAACGCCTCTGGACGCATTGCAAACCGCCTGGGCCGGTGACCCCGTCAGCAGCTTTGGCGGCGTCGTCTGCTTCAACCAAGAGGTCGGCAAGGAAGTCGCCGCATGGCTCGACAATTATTTCGTGGAAGTCATCATCGCCCCCGGATTCTCTCCGGAGGCATTGGAGATTTTCGCCGCCAAGAAAAACCTCCGCCTTCTCAGGGTCAACCCTTTTGACGGAACTTACAAGCCTCCCGTCGTGCGCTCCATTTCCGGCGGCTGGCTTTTGCAGCAGGAGGACACCGGCATCGACGCGGAATTCAAGCCCGCCACGAGCATGGGAATTCCCCCGGAAAAAAACGCGCTGGCGAAGTTCGGCGTCATGGCCTGCAAATACCTCAAAAGCAACGCCATCGGCATTTTCGAAGCCACGGCGAAAGGATTCAGCATGATCGGCGCGGGCATGGGAAACCCCAACCGCGTCGTCAGCATGCGCCAGGCCGTCGAGAAAGCGCGTGAAAACGGGCATAAAAACCTGTCCGAGTCCGTCCTCGTCTCCGACGCCTTCTTCCCGTTCCCCGACAATATCGGCATCGCGGACGAAGCCAAAATCCGCTACATCGTCCAGCCCGGCGGCAGCATCAAGGACAAGGACGTGATCCACGCCTGCGACGAAGCCGGCATCGCCATGACCTTCACCGGACGCCGGCATTTCAGGCATTAATTAAGGAGATTTTCCATGCAAAAGAAACAGACCGTCACCTATAAGGACGCCGGAGTCGATATCGACAAGGGGGATGCCTTCGTCGAGCGCATCAGGGCAAAGGTGCAAAGCACTTATACCGACCGCGTCGTGTCGGGCGTCGGCGGGTTCGCCGCGCTGTATAAAATGGCGGGCGGGAAGCTCCTCGCCGCCGGGACGGACGGCGTCGGGACGAAAGTCAAGATCGCCCAGCTTCTCGACCGGCACGACACCATCGGCATCGACCTTGTCGCGATGTGCGTGAACGACATCCTCTGCACCGGCGCGAAACCGCTGTTCTTCCTCGACTACATCGCGACGGGAAAGCTGGAGCTGCGCGTGGCGGAAGGCATCATCAAGGGGATCGTGGAGGGATGCAAACAGTCCGAAGCCGCCCTGATCGGCGGGGAAACAGCGGAGATGCCGGGGCTCTACCAGACCGGAGAATACGACCTCGCCGGATTCGCGGTGGGCGAAGTGGACGAAAAAGACGTCCTGACGGGCGACAAAGTCACAGAGGGCGACACGCTGATCGCGCTCGCCTCCTCCGGCATCCATTCCAACGGATTTTCGCTTGTCCGGAAGCTGGTGAAGGAGACGGAGAAAAAACTGCTCGCCGAATGCCTGACTCCCACGCTCATCTACTGGAAAGCCGTGAAGGACATCCTGCCCCTCATCAACGGCATGGCGCATATCACGGGCGGCGGGTTCGCCAATATCCCGCGCATGAACGAAAAATTCGATTACATCATCGAGAATCTTCCCAAGCCTGACGACATCCCCTCCTCCCTCGCGGAAGTGGCCAAACGCTCCGGCCTCACGGGCGCGGGACTATACACGACTTTCAACATGGGCGTGGGACTTGTGATTGCCACGAGGAACGCGGATAAAGTGACGGCGCACCTGAACAAGACCGGCCAGAAATTCTGGAAGATCGGGCATGCCGCAAAGGGGCAGGGCAAAGTCTCCGTCCGGTCGGGGAAGGACTGTTTCGATATTTGAACTTGCCAAGACCCTGCCTGTCGGTCAGGAAGCGGATGTCGGCAATTTCATTCCCGGCGCGGGGCGCTCCAGGACGGCGTTGCGCCGGAAGCGGAACAGGGCTGCCGGCCTGCCCCCCGCCTGCGCCGATTTTTTCCCGGGAATTTCCTCGACCATGCCGGAGCTTTCGACGAGGCGGCGAAAGTTCTGCTTGTGCAGGACGCGGCCGGAGATGGCTTCCACCGTTTTCTGCAGGTGCAGCAGCGTGAATTCCCCGGGCAGGAGTTCGAACACCACGGGGCGGTATTTCAGCTTTCCGCGGAGGCGGCTCATGGCGGTGGCGAGGATGCGGCGGTGATCGTAGAGCATGGAGCGTCCGGGCGCCGGCGCACAGTCCGTCCCGATCTTCTTGTCGCGGAGCGACTCGTAAACCAGCCGCGCCTCGTACAGCAGTTCATAGCGATCCAGCACCTTTTCTTCGTCCCATCCGGAGCTTTCCACCCCGAAGCAGGACTCCACGAGCGCGCCGCGCCGGAGTTTTTCCTCCCGGGGATCGGCGGCCTGGATCCAGCGCTTCAGGGCCGGTTCCAGCGTGTCGCCGAGCATCTCCGGCTTGCCTTTTCTCCAGTCTTCCCACGGGAAATAACTGTACCAGTTCCCCCAGAACACTTTTTCGGAGGGCTCTATTTTTTCCTGATGCGTCAGCGCCAGATAGCCTATCGAGATCACCTCCGGTTCGTCCTGCTTCTGCCCGGCATAGCGCCCCCGGCTGCCGAAAGTGTAGAGCTGTTCCACATATCCGGGCGCGAGGGGTGTCTGGTCCCTGACCCATCCGCGCAGACCCTGTTCCAGCGTCAGGTGCTTGTCAGGGTCGAAAGGGCCGAAGGGCAGGGCGTCGCCCTCCTCGTTCGTCGGCACGATCCCGGCGGACAGCGCATGTTCCGCGCCGCGCACGATAAAAACCCCCGGCTCATGACGATCCACGGACACGATCACGGCCGAGAGGCCGATGATGACGCCTTTTTTTCCGGTCATCCGGGAGTCGGGGTCCATTGGACTTTCATTCGTACTCTTTGAGCTTCTGCAGAGCTTCGTTCAGTTCATCGAGGGCGACGGTGGTGCCGGTTTTCTCCTCCTCGATAAAGGTCTCCGAAAGCCCCATCTGCCGGTAGATATCGTCCGGAACCATTTTTTTTGCCCGTAGGCCGTCGGCAAAGGGAGCCAGTTCCCCATACGCCTTGCGCGCCATTTCCGCGCGGGCTTCCGGGGAAAGCCGTTCGTCCTCGACCTGCGGCAGCAATTTTCTGATTTTCTCCCCGATCATGTACACCATTGGCAGCTTGCCCTTGATGCGGGCGCGAGGGCCTGCGAGCAGCGCCGTCGTTTTTTCGGAGAGGGGCTCCGGTTTTTTCAGGGCGTCCGGTAGCAGGTCTCCGTCCCGATCCTGACCATAAACCTGCGCCAGCGCCTTGAGGTCGTCGGAGGATCTCGGGGCCACCTGGGGAGCGTCCCCCGGGGTCCTGGTCATCTGAGGGGGCTGTTTTTGCTGCGCGGAGGAGGTTCCGGAGCGTCCGGGGATCAGGCCGGAATATCCGGGAGGCTCCTCCTGATCGCGCGGAGCATTGCCGGATTCGGGAGCCGGAGCCACCAATCCCTCATACCCGGAATCTTTCGCATGGACAGGAGAAGCCTCCGCCAGGCTCCAGAGCAATACAGCAACAACCAGGCCGAACGGGATAATTTTCACCACATCCTCTCCCTCGGGGCATCCCCCGAAAAACTGATTATTCCCCTCTCAAGTCCCTTCCTGTACAATACCATGAAACATTCTGTGTGTATTCGGCGTGTTCGAGGATCCGCTGAAATTTTATTGGAAGATTTCGTATAATGTCAACGGCGCCGGGCCAAGCGCCGATCCGGGAATTTCCGATCACTCGATCATCGAAAAAACCGTCGCCGGTGAAGGCGCCGGAGTCCTGCCTGAAGCAGAGTTTGAAATACAATCCCGCCCGGTCTCAGGAAGGTTTATGTATAGCAAATTTTTGGGAGTTTTCTTGACGAAAAAGGGTTGCGCCCGGTATTGAAATACTCTACGTTCCGAGTCGAAGTGGTTTCGTTTAAATAACTCAAGATTAGAAACATGTCAGAAGATCCTGGTTTTGTACGTATCGAGAATGCAGACTTCACGAAGCTGTTGGCACTCCTGAAAAGGCGCGGTTATGCCTTGATGGGGCCTGTTGTGCGCGATGGTGTTATCATGTGTGATAGCATTGAAGCGGCGGAAGATCTCCCCGTCGGCTGGCGCGATGAGCAGGATGCCGGGACATACCGTCTCAAGCGTCGCGATGACAAGGCGTTGTTCGGCTATAACGTCGGCCCGCATTCGTGGAAGAAATTCCTTTTCCCCCCGAGGGAGACGTTGTGGCAGGCGCAAAAGACGGGCGGCAGCCTCAAGGTGGAAAGAAAGCCGGAGGAAGCGCCTCGCTATGCGTTCATCGGTGTGCGTGCCTGCGAGATCAATGCCATCCAGATTCAGGACAAGGTGTTCCTGAAGGGTTCATATCCGAACCCCCTCTATCGGGCGCGCAGGGACAATGCGTTTATCGTCGCCGTCAACTGCGGTCAGGCCGCCGGGACCTGTTTCTGTTCGTCTATGAGCACGGGACCGGAAGTGAAGGGCGGTTATGACATCGCTCTTACGGAAGTCCTCGATGCGGGCGGGCATTATTTCGTCGCCAGGTCTGGCTCGGAAAAGGGGAAGGCCGTGCTGGCGGAAGTGCCCGGCAAGCCTGCCTCCGAAAAAGACACGGCGGCGGCGGCGGCTTGCGTCCGGAAGGCCGAAAAAGAAATGGGACGCAAGCTGGATACGACGAACCTCAAGGATCTGCTCTACCGTAACTACGACAACAAGCGGTGGGAGGCCGTGGCCGGGCGCTGCCTGTCCTGCGCCAACTGCACCATGGTGTGCCCGACCTGCTTCTGTTCGACTGTCGAGGATGCGACGGATCTGACCGGCGCTCAGGCCGGGCGGCAACAGCTTTGGGATTCATGCTTCACGATGGATTTTACCAAGCTTCATGACATCTCTGTCAGGAGTTCCGCGAAGTCGCGCTATCGCCAGTGGATGACGCACAAGCTGGCGGCCTGGATTGACCAGTTCGGCACGCCTGGCTGTGTCGGCTGCGGACGCTGCATTGCCTGGTGTCCCGTGGGAATTGATATTACTGAAGAAGCAAAAGCTATCCGTGATAGCGAGGAGAAGTAGGATGCCTGAACAACAGTTTTCAGCCGCAGACCTGATGATGCCTCTGTCCTTCCGCGTTGAGGAGAAACGCATCGAAAGCTCCGGTTGCTCGGTTCTGACGATAAAGCCTTCCGCGGGAAAAGGCCTGGAGGCTTTCAAGCCGGGGCAGTTTTACATGCTCTACGTCTTTGGGCACGGTGAGGTGCCGATTTCGATAAACGGAGATCCCGCGCGCCAGGACAGTCTTGTTTTCACCATCAAGAATGTCGGCAGCGTCACCGCTGCTCTTTGCGCGATGGAAAAGGGCGATATTCTGGGCGTTCGGGGGCCTTTTGGCACCGCATGGCCTCTGGAAAAATTAGAGGGTGATGATGTTGTTATCATGGCGGGCGGCCTCGGCTGTGTGCCGCTGCGTCCGGTCATCCGTCATGTGATAGACAACAAGAGTAAATATGGTAAAGTGACCCTGCTTTACGGCATGCGCAGGCCGGAAGAGCTTCTTTTCTCCGACGAGATGAAGGAATGGGAGAAGCATATGCACGTCAGGTTTTCGGCGGACTCCGCCGGGCCGGGCTGGCAGGGGGTCGTCGGACTGGTGACGGAGCTTGTGAAGACCCTTGAGGTTCGTCCTGAAAAAACGTCAGCATTGGTTTGCGGGCCGGAAAATATGATGCGGTTTTCGGCGGAAGCCCTGGTGGGGAAGGGATTGCAGTCTTCGCGGGTCTATGTTTCCTTGGAACGCAACATGAAGTGCGGCATCGGACGCTGCGGGCGCTGTCAGTACGGGCCTCATTTCATGTGCAAGGATGGACCGGTTTTCCCCTTCGACCGTGTTCAGCATCTTCTGAAGATCAAGGAGGTCTGAATGACATCGAAACCCAAACTTGCGGTCTGGAAATTCGCCTCTTGCGACGGTTGCCAGCTGAGTCTGCTCGATTGCGAGGATGAGCTGCTGGCGGTGGCGGGGGCGGTGGAGATCGCCAATTTCCCGGAAGCTTCCCGCGCGGTCGTGGACGGGCCTTACGACGTTTCCCTGGTCGAGGGATCCGTCACCACCCAGCATGACCTTGATCGCCTCAAGGACGTGCGCGCGCAATCGAAATATCTCATTACCATCGGCGCCTGCGCCACCACGGGCGGGATTCAGGCTTTGCGAAACTTCAAGGACGTGAAAGACTTCGTTGCTGTCGTCTACGCCCGTCCCGACTACATCAGCGCGCTGGCCAATTCGACGCCGATCAGCCGGCACATCAAGGTTGACTACGAGTTGCAGGGCTGTCCGATCAATAAAAAGCAGCTGCTGGAGGTTCTTGGCGCCCTTCTTCACGGGCGTAGGGCGAATATCCCGACCTATAGCGTTTGTGTCGAGTGCAAGCGGCGCGGAACGTCCTGCGTCGCCGTTTCTCGCGGCATGGCCTGTCTTGGCCCTGTGACGAAGGCGGGCTGCGGCGCGATTTGCCCGGCCTATAACCGCGGCTGTTATGGCTGCTTCGGGCCTATGGAGACTCCGAATTCAAAGGGGCTTTCGGATTGGCTGCTGGGTCAGAAATTGTATAAGAAGGAGGACATGATGCGGCTGTTCCGCACTTTCAACGCCGATGCTCCTGCCTTTAAGGAGGAGAGCCAGCGCCATGAGTGAAAAAACAAGGACGATCAAGGTAGACTATCTCGCCCGCGTCGAGGGCGAAGGTGCGATGTACCTCAAAATAGAAGACGGAAAGCTGAAGGACGTGCAGCTTAAGATCTTTGAGCCGCCGCGCTTCTTCGAGGGTTTTCTGCAGGGCAGATCTCATACGGAGGTTCCTGATATCACGGCGCGTATCTGCGGCATTTGCCCTGTCGCCTATCAGATGAGTTCAGTTTTGGCGATGGAAGACGCCATGGGCATCAAGGTGGAAGGTCCTTTGCGCGATCTGCGCCGGCTTATGTACTGCGGCGAGTGGATAGCGAGCCATGCGCTCCACATATACATGCTTCATGCGCCGGACTTTCTCGGCTATGAGAGCGCCATCCATCTGGCGGCGGATCATCCCGCCGAGGTGCTGCGCGGCCTGGAGATCAAGAAGACGGGCGGGAAGGTTCAGAGCCTTCTGGGCGGCCGCAATATCCATCCGATCAGCGTTCGCGTCGGCGGGTTCCACAAAGTTCCTTCCAAAAAAGAGCTGCTGACTCTTAAGGAGCCGCTTGAAAAAGCTCGTGAGGCTTCACTGGAAACAGTGCGCTGGGTAGCGACTCTCGATTTCCCCGAGTTCGAGCAGGATTATACTTTTGTCGCCCTTCGCCATCCGGACGAGTATGCTATAAACGAAGGTGATATCGTTTCCAGCGACGGTCAGGAGATGACGGCGGGGAAGTTCGAGCAATATATTGAAGAGCATCATGCCAAGCATACCAATGCCCTGCAGTGTGTTGTCAGGAAGACCCAGAAACCTTACCATGTCGGGCCATTGGCGCGTTACGCCCTGAATTTCGACAAGCTGCCTCCTCATATACAGGCGCTCGCCAAAGAGGTCGGGCTTGGAAAGTCGTGCTCCAATCCTTTCAAGAGCATTATCGTGCGCGCTATCGAGCTTTTGTACGCCTGCGAAGAGGCGCTCCGCATCATCGACAACTATGTGGAGCCTGAAAAAGCTTTTGTGGATTACAAGGTGAAGGCCGCGACGGGATGCGGCGCGACGGAAGCGCCGCGCGGGTTGCTTTTCCACCGTTATACGGTGAATGAAAAGGGCGACATCGAAAAAGCCAACATCATTCCACCGACCGCCCAGAATCAGAAGATGATCGAGGATGACTTGTGGAAGTTTGTGCAGAAATATATAGATTTGCCGGACGACAAGCTGCAATGGCAGGCCGAACATGCGATTCGCAACTATGATCCGTGCATCTCGTGTTCCGTACACTTCCTGAAGCTGACAGTGGACAGGGTGTGAGTTCGGAAGGCTTGCTTGTCATCGGCATCGGAAATCGTGATCGTGGCGATGACGCTGTGGGTTGTATCATCGCGGAGAGGCTGAAAGTCCGCTTCGAAACGATGGAACATGACGGTGAGCCTGCCTCGCTGATGGAAGCGTGGGATGGCCGGGGTTCTGTAATTCTTGTCGATGCTGTGTCTTCCGGAGAAAAGCCGGGAACCCTTTTTTATTTTGATCTGCAAAAACAGAAACTGCCTGAAGTTTTCGGGCACTCCTCCACGCATGCTTTTGGCGTGGCTGAGGCTGTCGAGCTGGCGCGGGTTCTCGGCAGATTGCCGCCGCACGTCCTTTTTTTCGGCGTCGAGGGAAAAAACTTTTCCGTTGGCGAGGATATGTCAGAGGAGGTATCCGCCGTTCTGGAAGACATTCAGAGGCGCATTATTAAGGAGATGGAACATGCATGAATTTTCGTTGATGAAAGATCTGCTGGAGAAAATCGAGAAAATAGCCGGTGATTCCGGCAGCAGCAGGGTTGTCGCCGTGAAAGTGAAACTGGGCGCCCTGTCCGACATCACGCCGGAGCATTTTGGCGAGCATTTCGAGGAAGCGGTTCTCGGCACCGTCGCCGAAGGCGCGCGTCTCGACGTTGAGCAGATGACGGATGTCAGCAGCCCCACCGCGCAGGACATCCTGCTGGATAGTGTCGAAGTCGCGGCATAGTCCTGCGGAAGGGCGGCGTTTTATTGTCCGGGGCGCCGTGCAGGGTGTTGGATTCCGCCCTTTCGTCTATCGTCTGGCGCGTGAGGAAAAGCTTGCGGGCTGGGTCAAGAACACGCCGCAGGGCGTCGTTATTGAGGTAGAGGGCGATGCCGGGCATCTTTCCCTTTTCAGCGAACGTCTCGGACGCGAAAAACCACCCAATGCCGTGATCGATCATATACAGGAAACATCTATTCCTTCTGTCGGAGAGACGGAATTCAGGATCATCCACAGCTCTGAAAACGAACCCGTCACCGCCTCCATTCTGCCGGATTTCGCGATGTGTTCCGAATGCGAAGCGGAAATGAACGATCCTTCCAACCGGCGCTTCCGTTATCCGTTCATCAACTGTACGCACTGCGGGCCGCGATATACCATCATCCGCAGACTTCCCTACGACCGCCCTCATACGTCGATGGCGGGTTTCAGAATGTGCGATGCCTGCAAGACCGAATACGACAATCCCCTCGACCGCCGCTTTCATGCCCAGCCCGTCGCCTGTCCGGAGTGCGGGCCGCAGATCGAGCTGAAAGACGCCCAAGGCGTTCTTCTGGCGGAAAGAGACGAGGCTCTGCAAAAAACCGCCGATGCCGTCCGCGCCGGAAAGATTGTCGCGATGAAAGGTCTGGGAGGGTTTCATCTGATTGCTGACGCCCGCAGCAACGCAGTCCTTCAGCGCATGCGGGAGCGCAAACACCGCCGGACAAAACCTTTCGCGCTGATGTACCCTTCGCTTGAAGCCTTGCGGCGGGATTGTTTCGTATCGGAGGACGAGCGGCGGTTGCTGCAGTCTCCGGCTTCGCCAATCGTGTTGCTGAAAAAGAAGGAAACCAGTCTTCTTCCGGAGCTCGTCGCTCCCGGAAATCCATATCTGGGCGCGATGCTGCCGTATACGCCGCTGCACGCGCTGCTGTTGCAAAATCTGGGATTTCCGGTCGTTGCCACCAGCGGTAATCGCGCCAGCGAACCCATTTGCATTGATGAGAAAGAGGCGCTTTCGCTGCTTTCAGGCCTTGCCGACGTTTTTCTTGTCCACAACCGCCCGATTGACCGCCGCGCCGACGATTCCATCGTGCGCGTCATGGCGGGGCGGGAAACGATCCTGCGCCGCGCGAGGGGCTATGCCCCTCTGCCCCTCGCCATAAAAACCAAGGCGGAAAAGCCGCTGCTGGCGGCGGGAGGGCATCTTAAAAACACCACCGCGCTGGTTGTCGGCGACCGGCTGATGTTAAGCCCCCATACCGGCGATCTTGACACCGTGGAAGCCCTTTCCGCGCACGCCGCCGCGCTCGATCATCTATGCGGGCTTTATCAGGTCAGGCCGGATGCCATCGCCTGTGACGCTCATCCGGACTATGCTTCGACCCGCATGGCGAAGGAGCGCGGGGGCAATGTTATCCCCGTGCAGCATCACTATGCTCATGCGCTGTCCTGCATGGCTGACAACGGGCTGGAGGGCGCGTGCCTTGCCGTCGTCTGGGACGGCACGGGTTACGGGGACGACGGCACGATCTGGGGAGGGGAGTTCCTGAAAATCACGGATCAGGGGTATCGGCGCGCTTTTCATTTCCTCCCTTTTGCACTGCCTGGCGGGGAGCAGGCCGTCCGGGAACCGCGCCGTGCGGCGCTTGGCGTCCTTCATGCCCTTGGCAAAGCGGAGGAGTGCGATCTGCCGTTTACTCCGGCGGAAAAGACGGTGCTCCTTCAGGCCATGCGGAAAAACCTGAATTGCCCCATGACATCAAGCGCCGGAAGACTTTTCGACGCGGTCGCCGCCCTGCTGGGGCTGTGTCCGACATCCTCCTTTGAAGGCGAAGCCGCCATGGCGCTCGAATTCGCCGCTGAAAATGAAATCTGCGACAAATCCTGTGGTTTCGGGATTGAGGACGGCGTCATCGACTGGCGGCCCATGGTGCGGGAACTGCTTGCGGACAGGGAGCACGCTGCGATCCGCTTTCACAACACGCTCGTCGGGATAATTCTGGCCGTTGCCCGGCAAGCCGGCGAAGGCAGAGTCCTGTTGACAGGGGGCTGCTTTCAGAACAAACTCCTGCTGGAAAAAGCTGTAGATAGTCTGGAGAAGGCGGGATTTCAGCCCTTCCGGCATCACCGGCTTCCCCCCAACGACGGGGGCCTCGCGGCGGGTCAGGTCATGGCCGCATTACGGAGGTAGAAAGCATGTGTCTGGCAATACCGGGACGGATCATCAGCGTTGACGGCGCGGGCTTGTGCCGCACCGGGCGCATCGAGTTCGGCACCATCGTCAAGGAAGCGAGCCTCGCTTTCATTCCCGACGCCGCCATCGGAGAATATGTGCTGGTGCATGCTGGCGTGGCGCTGGGCACGGTCATGGAGGAGGAGGCGCAGCGCATATTCGGATATCTGGAGGAACTTGATGAAATACATGGATGAATACCGCGACGTGGCCGCCGCCCGAAAATATGCGGAGGCCATCGGCAAGATAACCATACATCCCTGGACCATCATGGAGGTCTGCGGCGGTCAGACACATGCCATCGTTCGTTTCGGGATTCAGGATCTGCTGCCGGAAAAAATCAATCTGGTGCACGGCCCCGGATGCCCTGTCTGCGTCACGCCTGTGGAGATGGTGAACAAGGCCATTGCTATAGCAGGCCGCAAGGATGTTATTTTCTGCTCCTTCGGCGACATGCTGCGCGTTCCGGGTACGGAAAAAGACCTGCGCGCCGTCCGCGCCGAAGGCGGCGACGTGCGCATCGTCTATTCGCCCATCGACGCCGTGGAGGTCGCCAGAAAAAATCCGGATAAAGAAGTCGTTTTCTTCGCCGTCGGTTTCGAGACGACCGCCCCCGCCAACGCCATGGCCGTGCATCTTGCCGCGCAGGAAGGCCTCGGCAATTTCTCCATGCTGGTGTCGCATGCGCTGGTGCCGCCCGCCATTGAAGCCATCCTTTCGTCGAAAGAAAACAGGGTGCAGGGCTTTCTTGCCGCCGGACACGTTTGCACCGTCATGGGTCATCGGGAATACGAACAGATCGTGCAGAAATTCAAAGTGCCGATCGTGGTTACGGGGTTCGAGCCGCTCGACATACTGCAGGGGATCCATATGTGCGTCAGGCAGCTTGAGGAAGGCAGAGCCGAAGTCGAGAACCAGTACAGCCGCGCCGTCCGGAAAGGCGGCAACGTTCCGGCGCAGGAGCTGATCGGGAAAGTGTTTTGCGTCATTCCGCGCAAGTGGCGCGGCATCGGGGAGATTCCGGGGAGCGGCCTGGGGCTGTCGCCGGAATATCAGTCCTTTGACGCGGAGAGACGTTTCGATGTCGCCGCCGAGAGCAGGGAAGAATCGACGGAATGTCTCAGCGGCCTTGTGCTGATGGGTGTGAAAAAACCCGCCGACTGCCCCGCCTTCGGAAAAGCCTGCACGCCGGAACATCCGCTTGGCGCCACGATGGTGTCGGGCGAAGGAGCCTGCGCCGCCTATTACCGCTACAGGAGGGATGCAGCATGAAGGCTGACATGAATTTTTCTCCGGCCTGTCCCCTGCCGTTTTCCGATTACCCGAAAGTGCTGATGGCTCACGGCAGCGGCGGCCTTCTGATGCAGCAGCTTATCGAAAAGGTTTTCCATACGGCTTTCGGAAACCCTCATCTTCTGGCGGCGCATGATGCCGCCGTGCTGGATATTCCGCAGAAACGCATGGCCATCTCAACGGATTCGTATGTCGTCCGGCCTCTGTTCTGTCCGGGCGGGGATATCGGCTGCCTCGCTGTCAACGGCACGGTCAATGATCTCGCCATGTCCGGCGCCCGCCCTCTCTACCTGAGCGCCGCCTTCATTCTGGAGGAAGGGCTTTCCATGGAAACTCTGTGGCGCGTCGTACAATCCATGCGCGATGCCGCCGGCCGGACGGGCGTTTCCATCGTCACCGGCGACACCAAGGTCGTGGAAAAGGGTCATGGGGACGGCTTGTTTATCAATACGACCGGTATCGGCGTTCCCGAACATGACGGGATTATCGCGCCCGCTCAGGTGCGGGAGGGAGATGCCGTTTTGCTCAGCGGCGATATCGGGCGTCACGGCATGGCCGTGATGACGCAGCGTGAAAGCCTGTCTTTTGAAAGCGGCATTGAAAGCGACAGCATGCCTTTGTGGGAAACCGTGAAGGCCCTGCTGGAAGAGGGCATCCATGTCCATTGCCTGCGTGACGCCACACGGGGGGGGCTCGCCGCCGTCCTGAACGAAATCGCCGCCGCCGCGAAACTGCAAATCGATATTGATGAAAAAGCCATCCCCGTCGATCCCGCCGTCCGGGGCGCCTGCGAAATTCTGGGTATCGATCCCCTGCATGTCGCCAACGAGGGGCGCTTTGCCGCGTTCGTCGCGGCGGAGGACAGCGCCCGCGCCGTTGAAATCATGAACCGTCACGCCCCGCAGAAAAACGCCGCCTGCATAGGCTCTGTTGTCTCGGGCAGGGCGGGTGTTGTGACTCTGAAAACCCCTATCGGCGGACGTCGCATTCTCGATATGCCCTCGGGAGAACTGCTGCCGCGAATTTGTTAAGGAACATAAAATATGGAAAATAAAAGACAAAAACAAAAAGCGCCTCAAAAAATGGAGGCCGCCAATGTTCAGGATATTTCAGGGAACCGGCTGAAATCCTTTATTGAGCGCATCGAGCGGCTGGAAGAGGAAAAAGGGGCTATCGCCGAAGATATCCGGGACATCTACGCCGAAGCCAAAGGAACTGGATTCGACCCTAAAGTGATGCGCAGGGTTGTTTCCCTGCGTAAAACGAACCTGGAAAAACGCCGGGAGGAACAGGAATTGCTGGAGCTTTACATGTCTGCCATCGGCATGGCCGGGTAGGATTTTTTATTTCCTAAAAACATATAATTCCTGTACAATGCCAAGGTCGAACAGGCAACCGGAGTGAACGTTCCTTGCAAAAAAAGATCCGACAGAAGCTTCTGGCGACGATGTTCATGGCAGGGGCATTTTATCTGGCCATGCTCCTTGCTCCGTGGCAGGCGCAAGGGGGAAACAATCAGCCAAGCTTTGACGACGCGCTGGGTCTTTACAATTCCGGAGACAGCGAGAAGGCGCTGAAGAGTTTCTGGCGTCTGGCGGCGACCGGGGATGCCCGGGCGCAGTTTTATCTCGCCACCATGCTGGACACGGGAACGGGCACTCCCAGGGACGTTTTCTCCGCCGTCAGCTGGTATCTCAAATCGGCGCACCAGGACTTTCTGCCGGCGGTCGCCTATGCGGGCTATCTTTACAGTACCGGGCATGGCGTGACGAAAAGCGACAAGGAAGCGTTCAAGTGGTATACCAAAGCGGCGCAGATGGGGGATGCCGACGCCCAGAATAATCTGGCCACCATGCTCCATGAGGGTCGCGGGTATAAAAAAGACGACCTTCTGTCCATCCAGTGGTACATGCAGTCGGCCACGCAGGGAAATGTGCGCGCCCAGTTCAATCTGGCCAGGATGTATCATCGCGGCTGGGGGGTGAAGGCAAACCTGGCCGAGGCGCTGTCCTGGTACACTCTTGCGGCCGATCAGGGCGACAAATATGCTCAGAACGCCCTTGGCGCCCTGTATCGTTACGGGTCGGGCGTGGAGGAAGACCCGGTGGCGGCCCTCGCTTGGTATCTCCTGTCGGCGGAGCAGGGCTATGCTCCCGCGCAGAGATCCCTTGCGAGCATGTATGAGACCGGGGAGGGCGACAGCACCAAAAATCCTTCGGACGCGGCCATCTGGTATGCCCGCGCCGCAAAGCAGGGCAATGTATGGGCGCAGAGGAGGCTTGCCTGGTTTTACGAGAAGGGAGTGGGACTGCCGCAGGATTTCAAGGAAGCGGTGCGCTGGTACAAGAGAGCCGTCGATGAAAGCGGCGATGAGGCGTCCATGGTTGCGCTGGGGCGACTCTATGAAGACGGCGCAGGCACGCCGAAAGACGTTGAGGCCGCGCGGGCACTGTATGATAAATGCGCCGGAACCGGAGCCCCCTATTGCCAGATCGAACTGGCGCGCATTTACAGGGAAGGCAAGGGCGTGAAGAAGGATCTGGTGCTGTCCTACCAGTGGCTGGCGCTGGCGGCGGCGGTTTTACCAGACGGAGAAGAAAAAGCGGGCACCGTGGTCGCCCGGTTCAAGCTGACCAATGAAATGACGGAAGAGCAGCTGAACGATGCCCGCAGCCGGGTGAATAACTGGAAACCTGCCGACAGTGTTTTCAAATAATCCCCCCCTGATTTCATTGCTCCTCCTGGCGGGCATTTCCGTAGCTTCCGCAAGCCCGCCCGATACGGAGCGGGATTACACAGGCCCGCGCAAAAACCTCGCGGGGGTCAAAGTCGCCTCCTCCTATGAAAGGATAACTGACGGGATTTTATACAAAAGAAGCGAAGCCGAAACGATCGCCTTATTAAAAGAAATCAAAACAGATTTGGTGTTTAGAGGATTCTGGAGATGGTATCCCGTACCTGAATCTCCCGATGATATTCCCCCTGAACTTGCCGACCAGCTTAAAAACATGGGTATAACCGATGTATCCGGGGAAGTAAGGAAAGCTGGCTATAGCCACGAGCAGCTTAAAGAAGCCATAGCTTCCCTGAAAAAGGAAATGCCAAATATCCTGTTTGTCGGATCTATTCCCGCCCAATATATAAACGCCATGGAACTTAATGAAAAAACCGGCGAACTTCTGGGGAGGGAAAAAACCCGGCAGATGGTTTTAAAACCGGAAAAATGGGGAATTGGTTGGGGTGGCCTGCTGCGATTGGTTTTTGGCGCGAAGCTCAAGCAATTTCCGGACATTACGAATGTGGAATTTCAAAAACTCATGCTGAGCTGGGCTGAAAAACAAATTGACGACGGAGCGGATGCAATCTGGATTGATTTGCTTTATACTCAGGCCGAAGCATTCAAAAATATAGCCAGCGTCAATAGTCCAGCGACAAAGGAATCATACGCTGCCGCATCGAAAATCGTCGATAAAATCCATGAATACGGAACCCTGAAAGGAAAACACATTTATGTGGGAACATGGGCTTTTCCGGCAATTAATCTCCCGTATTCTGCGCCAAGCCTGGATTTCGTCACTTTAACGCCCACATCTTCGGAAGTCTCCGGGAGAAAACTGAATGAAAAGAGCTGGGACAGGAATATAAGCAAGATCAAAAAGAAGTTTGGCGACATTCCCGTACTCCTGTTCATTGATTGGTCCGATAATAACACGCCTTTATCAAAGTTCAGCCAGAAGCTGAGCAAAAAGGAACAACGTGCTTTCCTGGGTTATCTGGACAATTTCTCCAAAAACAAAGGAATGGTTTTTGTCTACCCAGTGCACGGGGGGAATATGGGGAGCAGCTCCAAAATACGTTCCTTCGGAATGAAGGACGATTACGGGCGGGTTTACGATTCTCTTGCGCCGGAATTTGACACATATGAAACGATTAAAGCTCTCGCAAACAATAAAGAATGAAAGCCATGAACAAAAAAATCCTGATTTCATTGCTCCTTCTGACCGGCATCTCCGCAGCCTTCGCCGCCAGTCCGTCCGACACATCACAGAAGTACACCGGCCCGCACGGCAGTCTCGCGGAGGTCAGGGTTGCTTCCCTCTACGAAAAAGTCACGGACAGGCCGGCCAACGGCGGCAGGAGCCTGGAGGAGACCGTCAGGGTTCTTAAGGAAACGTCCACGGATTTGATCTTCCGGGGATTCTGGGTCTGGAACGGGCCGATTCCGGATTCGCCGGATAATCTTCCTCCGGGATTCGCCGATATTGCCGCAAAGCGACTGAATATAAAACCGGAGGAGATTCCCGCCCTTGTCCGGGAACGGGGGATCTCCTATGAAGAACTGAGAAACTCCATCTCCGCGATAAAAAAAGAGATGCCCGGGGTCATCTTCGTCGGCGCGATCCCCGCGCAGACCCTCGGCAGGATCGAGATCAATCCCATGACCGGAAAGATGCTCGCTCCCGCAGACACCTGGAAGATGGCCTTCGACCCGCAGAAATGGAACATCAGCTATGTCTATAAAGGAAAGCTTCTGACGAAGGAGGAAATACAGAAATCGACGGCGGAAATCAATCAGGAAACTTTCGACAGGGGCTATGACCCCGGCGCAGCGCGCGGATATTACCCGGATATAACGAATCCGGATTTTCAGGAACTGTTCCTGAGCTGGGCCGAAAAACAAATCGATTCCGGAGCCGACGCCATCTGGATCGACATGCTGTATTCCCAGACATTCCGCCTCTTCAAAATGACCGGAGATATCCATCACCCGGCGGTGAAGGAATCCTATGATGCGGCCTCAAAGCTCATAGACGGGATTCACAAATACGGCGAATCAAAAGGCAAATACATTTATGTCGGAACATGGTCCCAGCCCGCCGGCGAGGTTCCCTTTGAGCCCCCGAAGCTCGATTTCGTGACCACGACGCCGACTCCCGTGGAGATGTATAGCGGGAAGCTCGACGAGGCGAAGTGGGACAGGATCAATGCAGGAATCAAGGAAAAATTCGGCAACATCCCGCACTTCGCCTTTATCGACTGGGGCGGCGACAGCGAGAGGCCAATCGATGTTTTCAGCCAGAAGATGACAAAGGAACAGCAAAAAGCCTGGCTGAAGGAAGCCGACAAATTTTTCCGAAGCAAGGGCATCATCTTTATTTATCCCGTTCACGGCGGGGATTTCACGGGTCTGGGCGGCGCGAAGGTCAAGGCTTTCGGAAAATTTAACAAATACGACGCGCTGGCTCCGGAGTTCGACACTTTCGACACCATAAAGGAACTCGCGCAAAATAGGGTGAAAAGGGAAACCCATGAAGCAGTACCTTGATCTGATGCGCCATGTTCTCGACAAGGGCGTGCGGAAATCCAACCGCACCGGAGTTGATACTATTTCGACCTTCGGCTACCAGAGCCGCTACGACCTCGCCGACGGTTTCCCGCTTGTGACCACAAAAAAAGTTCATACCCATTCCATCATCCATGAGCTGTTGTGGTTTTTGCAGGGGGATACCAACATCAGGTATCTCACGGACAACAAGGTTTCCATCTGGGACGAATGGGCGGACGAAGACGGCGACCTCGGCCCCGTTTATGGCCGCCAGTGGCGGGCATGGCCGGGCAAAGAGGGGCGCACGATTGACCAGATCGCGCAGACGGTCGAGGAAATCAAAAAAAATCCGGACAGCCGACGCCTGATCGTATCGGCCTGGAATCCCGCCGACATTCCGGAGATGGCTCTGGCGCCCTGCCATTGCCTGTTTCAGTTTTACGTCGCGGAAGACAGGCTTTCCTGCCAGCTCACCCAGCGCAGCGCGGACGTGTTTCTGGGCGTGCCTTTCAACATTGCTTCCTACGCGCTGCTGACCCTGATGGTCGCGCAGGTGACGGGACTGAAGCCGGGCGAATTCGTCCACAGTTTCGGGGATCTGCACATCTATACCAGCCATCTGGAGCAGGTGAGCCTGCAATTGACGCGGGAGCCTTATCCGCCGCCCCGGATGGAACTGAACGCGTCCGTGAAAGACATCTTCGGCTTCAGGTACGAGGATTTCAAGCTGCTCAACTACCGGCACCATGAGGCGATCAGGGGCGAGGTGGCCGTCTGATGAAAATCGCGCTTATCGCCGCCGTTGCCGCGAACGGGGTCATCGGCAGTAAAAACAGGCTGCCGTGGCGCATCAGAAGCGAGATGCTGTATTTCACGGAAATGACCCGGCGCAAACCCCTTATTCTGGGGCGCAAAACGTTTGAGGGCATCGGCGCGCCGTTGAAAGACCGCACCGTCATCATCGTCACGCGGAATGCTTCGTTCCAGCGCGGAAACGCCATCGTCGCCGCCACGTTCGACAGGGCGCTCCATATCGCCGGAAAAATCGCATGGGAAAACGGTCTGGAAGAAATCATGATCGGCGGTGGGGCGGAGATTTACACGCTCGCGCTGCCTCTGGCGGACAAGCTTTACCTGACGGAGATTCACCTGACGCCGGACGGCGATGCGCTGTTTCCCGCCTTCGACCGCAACGACTGGAGCGAGACGAAACGCGAGTTCCACAAGGCAGAAGCCGGAGAAACCGCCGACTACACCATCACGGTTCTGGAGCGGAAAACCCCGCGCCCTGCGGGAGAAGGCGGAAGACGCTCATGTTAACTGAAGACAGATTCTTTTCTCCCTTGAAAATGAAACTCCTGTCGGCGGTCTGGCGGGCAATCCTCGTGGATGCCGCCATCGCGGGATTGCTTGGCTACGAACTGTGGGTTCTTTTGCCTGAGTCCTGTCCGGCTATTCCGTCCTATGTTCAGGAATATTTTTGTCCATCTTCCGAAGATTTGTTTTTCATCGGGAGTCCCTGGCGGATTATTGTAGGAACGTGGATTGTCGCGTGGTGCCTGTTTCCGTTATTTCTTTGCTCACGCTGGCAGGCGAGTCCGGGCATGAAGATCTTCGGCTTGCGGCTGAGCATGACGGACGGGGAAAGGCCGACATTCCCGAAGGCTGCCGAGTATTTTTTAGTGGCGGTTTTTCCATGGCATGTGGCGTTCCTGTATATTTCGCTGACCGGTCCTACCCACAGTTTATATCAATGCGCAAACGCCGTTTTCCTTGCTTTATATGCACAGTATGTTCTTTCAAGCCTGTTCCTGTTTGGAAAAGGCGATCAAAGCTGGGCGCAGAAAATTACGCACGCCCGACTATATTTCACGCCTACGAAGCTGGAAAAAATCCGAAAAAGGCAGAAAAAATACAAGAGATTCGTTTGGTTCTATCTCGGCACAACGTATGGATTTCGCATCGTCATTCTTTTATTTTTCACTTTTGTCATCCTCAATATTTTGTCGGAGCCGGAACTTGATTCCGGCTATGAAACTATGCTCTATGCGAACAAGGCTCCCGTCTGGGAAGATAATGCCGTTTTCGCGTTTCAGGGGCTGGCAGCGCCCCCGGAGGTGAAGGATTTTTATGCCTTCGGGCGTTACAGCGAATTTCAGCAGTTCAGGGCTTATGAATGGATGAAAAAAGAAGCAGGAATTCCGATCTCCTATGATGCTCCGGATATCCCCATGCCTGCAAATTATCAGCCAGAGGGAGGTCGTCTGAAGGTCACCGAACAAGGGAAGGAAGATCCTGCCTGCATGTCCCGTTTCAAATACAGGCCGGAAGAAGGTTTTCCTCCCTGCATGAGTCCGGAAGGTCTGACGGCTTTTATCAAAAACAACCGGATTTTGTGGGACCGTTTTGAAACTCTTCCTTCCTACAAGACCTTTTCCACGCTTCCTAAATTTATTGGTGGCGAACCTGTCGGTACCCCGTTGAAGCAGGCAGCGCAGATGAAAGCCGCGCAGATAGGGCATATGGCTTCGCAAGGCGAGGCCACGAAAGCTTTTGAGGAATGGTATCGTTATATGCGCCTTTACCGCGCTATGGTGAGTTCCAACACAGACGCAATGCTGGTCAAAGATATTTTCATGACTGTGTGGGCTACGCATTTACAGGTACTGGAAGTCATTATCAATTCCGATCCTGCCGTCGCCACCCTTTATAAGGATGAAATCAGCGAAGTCCTGAAACCGGAGGAGGGCATCGGTTTATTCCGTGGGCAGCATATTCTGGAGGATGATTTGGCAATCCTTGAACCATGGTTTTTATTGCAGATCGGGCATAGCGCGAATATAAGAATGAAAATGTGGCAATGCATTCAGGGCGCAAAAGCCTTTGCGTCTTCCCCAGACCAGATTTTTATTAAAAACAAACCGGCCTGCTCCCTTGAGAATAAATCCTCTGATGAAGTCATGCTCGAGGGGCTTGTGACTCCCGGCAATCCCGTCTCAAATTCCCTGGCTTACCTGTTATTTCAATCCCCTCTTAAAGAAAGATTGAGATCGCTCAAAAACATGTATGTCAACGACGCCATGATGCGGATGTATTCATTGGGCGTGCGGATTGTTCAAAAGAAAATAGAGGCTGATCGCATTTCTGATTATATTCAGTCCTCTCCGCCGGAATCTTTAAATCCTCTCACAAAAAAGCCCTTTCAATGGGATGCCAAAGAAAAAAGACTCTTCTTTGCGCGTCCCGGCTCCAGTATCGAGACCAGCTTTCACCTGCCTTTTGAATCCAGAGCCATGCCGGGTACCAAAGGGCGCTTCTAGAGCGTTTCTCGCACAGGCAGAGTCGATTTGGGATTACCAAAAGGGCTGGAATGTGATTAAAAATTAATGCTGGTAAGGAGGCCAGCAAGAATGGCAAGACCATATTCGGAAGATTTGCGTATGAAGATAAAAATGGCGATTGATGCGGGTCATACGCGGCCTGCGGTTGCCAG
>JAZDGQ010000027.1:0-30602 GCA_043806835.1 Pseudomonadota bacterium
AGACATGCCACCCCGCCGAAGGGCGGGGTCTGGCCGCGCGAAGCGCCTTTATAAACAGCGGCTTCGCCGCATGCCGGATGCCGCCCTTCGGCGGCATGGCGAAACGGAGAGGTCTATCAATAATTTCTGGCTCAGCTATAAGCGCCGTCTCCATCCCGCTACGGCCTCGAAACGCTCCGCCGTTGCGTTGCATCGCAGGACCCGCCATCACGACCCAACACCCCATCCTGTTCAGGGGTCTGCATCAAAACAGGGGGATATTATGAGAGAAAATGAGTCGTGCACTGTTGACCGCCGGTATCAGACCTTCTCAACCTGCGTGAACTCCAGCTCGACCGGAGTGGAGCGCCCGAAGATGGAGACCAGCACCTTGAGGCGGCTGCGGTCCTCGTCGATTTCCTCGACGACGCCGTTGAAGGAGCTGAACGGCCCGTCGGATACGCGCACCTGTTCGCCGATGTCGAAGGTGATGCCGGGACGCGGACTTTCCGCACCTTCCTGCACCTGTTTCAGCAGCCGCATCGCTTCCGTTTCAGTGATCGGCTGTGGCTTGTTCCCGCCGCCGCCGAGGAAGCCCGTCACTTTCGCGGTGTTTTTCACCAGATGCCAGGCGTCGTCGTTCATGTCCATCTTGACGAGGACGTAGCCGGGGAAGAATTTGCGTTCGGCGTTGACCTTTTGTCCGCGCCGCACCTCTATGACCTCTTCGGTCGGCACCATCACTTCCTCAATGAACTGATCCAGCCCGCGTTTAACCGCCGTTTCCCGGATGGAGGAAGCCACCTTCTTTTCGAAACCGGAATAAACGTGCAGCACATACCAGCGCTTCGTCATTGCCTTAAGCTCCCAATCCGAGAATAAATTTGACCACGACGGAAATGGCGCCGTCGGCCAGCAGCAGAATCATCGACATGATGAAGATCATGATGAAAACAACGATGGTCGTCGTCACGGTTTCCTTGCGGCCCGGCCATGTCACTTTCAGGGACTCCTGCCGTGTTTCGCGTAAAAACCGGGCCAGATTTTTCGACATCGTTTTTTCGTCCTTCTCTAACTTCAGTCCGGCTGGCTTGCCAAGTCGTAGTCCCTTCTACCAAACAACAGTCCGTCTTCGCCCTTCGGGCTACGCCGCGGCCAGCCTTCTCACCAAACCGGCTTGCCAAGCCGAAGCTCCGCAGGAGCGAAGGCTGGCAGGAGCGGAGGGACTCGAACCCGCAACATCCGGTTTTGGAGACCGGTACTCTACCATTGAGCTACGCTCCTCTGTGCCTCTTTTCCCTGGCAACCCCCGTCTCCGGAAACCGGATTCGAAAAGGAGCTATTTGATTTTCAGGGAACAGCAGTCAGGTTTTTGTAACCCAAGTTTCCTCGAGAATCCAGAAAAAAAGTATAAATTCCGAGTATTGCCACATTATGGAGATTTGTTTGTGGAAGAATCACTGGAACAGCAATAGCCCCAGCAGCACCGGAGGGGCAAACGGCACGGAAGGGCGGATTACAAAGCAGAAGGTTTCCCGATCTCGTCGATCCGGCGCATCTCATTGAATGTCTTCAACAAATCCGGATTCTTATCCAGAGCCCTGGCGACATTCAGAGAGCCTGTGGAGCCGGTTGTTTCATCAGCAGGAAAAATAATCATGCTGACACCTTCTCTTTTAATAAGGCATTCTATCGTGGGCAGCAGCCTTCGGGCGACGCCGCCGACCACGCCAAATCTGTTGATGCCCTGTTCGGAAAGGATTCTCAAGTAATTAACCCCACCTTCGGCGGCAGCGTCTATCAGGGTGCGGACAGCCGGGATATGTTCCTCTTCCGCCAGATCGAAGAGACAGGGCGCCAGTTGGCTGACGATAAAACGCGGGGATGTCTGCGGATCCAGGGAAGTCAGGCCGTGGGCTTCGGCAATCTGACGACATCGGGATTGAAAGCGTGAATTGCCGCGAAGCTCCGCCGATAGAAGCGCACGGCGCCCCAGTTCATAGCCGCTGCATATGTCCGCGTCATCACCCCTGCCTCCGACGCGCAGGAACCCGCCGTTATTGTATCCTATGGCGATGCTTCCCGTACCCCCGATCAGTATTCCGGCACCGTTCTTCATGGCGCCGTGGACATTGAAAAAATCCGCCACGGTATCGCTGGTGATGTGAAGAGTCCCCGGCCAGTCCAATTGCTGCTTCAGCCATGCGACATTGGCTGTGTTCGACACGCCGGGAAGGCAGAGCGTGAGTTGGGTATTTTCCCTGAAAGAGTCCGGATTGGACGAAATGAAAGATGAAAATTCCGCCAACGTCTTACGAATGGCCTCCAGCGTGGACTCCCTGCTGCTGGCGATATTGGCCGGTTGATCCAGCACCGAATAACGCAGAACCTTATTTTCGGATTTGTCGCACAGCACCGCGCGGCAGTGGGAGCCGCCGCCAGCCACAGCTACAATATATTCGGGGGTTCTTGTCGGCATGACTGTCTCCCATGTCATTTCCAGGATTATTTCCAGCGCTTCAGGTAAAGCCGGACGCCCTGTTTTGCCTTCGACAGGATCTGGACTCTGGCGGAGGAGGCGATTCTCATGATTTCGTCCCTGACGATCCCGATGAATTCCGTCCCGCCCTTTTTCAGTTCGATCTCGATCTCGGAAAAACCCTGATACGCGCCGTTATGCGGAAGAACGAGATATCCGGAATCAAAGGCTACTTCGACGAGGCCGCGTTCCCTGCCCTTCCCGAGCTCCAGATCGAAGAAACGCCTCTCAATCGCCGCCGTGAAAATATGGACGGGCTTTTTGCATTTCAGGGACGTCAGAATCTTCCGCGCCTGCCGGTCTGAGATGACCCGGAGATCGGGCTGATGATTTTTCAACCTGCTCCTGCACTCCTTGCGCCGCAGGACTCCCCTGACCGAAGACGCCTTGGAAGCCGCTTCCAGCTTGAGGGTTTGTTCGTTGTTTCCGGGACGCCCGTTCCTGCCGGGGTTGTACTGCACACGCAGGGAGATGCCGTTTTGATGCAGCAGAAGCTCCGGCGTGTCGTAATACATGCGTGGCGTGAATTTGTGGGAAACTTCAGCCGCGCCTTTTTTTTTCATCAGCGTCCGGAAAACTTTCTTCATATCCTCAGGGGAAAGTTTTATTTTCAGCTCGGCCTCTGTTTCTGATGTGTTTTTCAGAGCGTCCATATCTCTAAAATGACCGCCCCGTCACGGATTTCGCGATGGGGTAATCCGGCTCCTGCCAGAAGCTGGCGCCGACCTCATCAATGCGTTTTTTCATGCTGCCATCCAGCGAAAAAGTCTTGATGCAATAGTTTGTCTGGTCGATATCGAGAATCTGGCCGAATATCCGAACCAGGCATGTCACCTCGTCAAAATTTTCCCGGGTGCATTGCACGATGTAAGCGTTGTTGTCGTTCATTTTTTATAGTTCTCTTTCCTGCTGCTTTCGACCCGGGAATCTATCACTTGACCATACTCCTTGCAACGGTTCTGTCAAAGAACAGTCTATCCGGTTGGTTTCTTTATGTTTATTGCAGGCAAACGCGGGATCACCCAACCTCTGCATAGTACGATATGTACCAAACACCACGAAAGGCGGGCAAAATACGGGCCGAAAACTTGCAGAATGCAAAAATAGGCATTGACAGTCTAGTTCTGGAACATTTATAAAACTACACCTCTGAGAATTTCTGGTTATACAGAACATTAAAATAAAAGCGCCTAAAAACAAGAAGCAACAATAATATCAGGCAATGCATACCTGTATATGTAGAAGTGGAGATCTCCTTGAAGAATAACAATAATGATTCCAAGAGCCCTGATTTTTTCTATCCGGAAGAAAAACTGGCCGTGTTTATCGATGGAGCGAATCTGTACGCCGCCGCCAAAAGCCTTGATTTCGACATGGACTACAAGCGTCTGCTGAACTGGATTTCTTCGCAGAGCCGGCTGGTGCGTGCGTTCTACTACACGGCGCTGCTGGAGGATCAGGAATATTCACCGATCCGCCCTCTGGTCGACTGGCTGGATTATAACGGCTATACCATGGTCACCAAACCCGCCAAGGAATTCACAGATCAGGCGGGTCGCCGCAAAATAAAGGGCAATATGGATATCGAGCTGGCCATAGACATGATGGAACTGGCCGATCACGTCGATCATATCGTGCTGTTCTCCGGGGACGGGGATTTCCGTCGCCTGGTTGAATCCGTTCAGCGCAAAGGCGTGCGCGTGACCGTGATTTCAACCGTTCGCACACAGCCGCCCATGGTGGCCGACGAACTGCGCCGTCAGGCCGATCATTTCCTCGATCTGGAGGACATAGCGGAGTTCATTGAACGGGCTGATGTCGGGAATCAGGATGTGCAGACCTCCCAGAACCCGCGGCTGATGACCAGGGTTTAGGATCAGGACGTCCGGTTGAACCGTTGTTATTTTCGCATCGCCGCCCTTGTCAGTTTTTCGCCAAAAATCGCCAGCAGCGCGAGCATAAGGAAAAACGCAAGATCGCCCGTCCTCGAATAGGGAGTCGGGGGCATGGGCTTTGGCAGGGGGGCGTCCACGATGCCGGTTTCCCCGAGCGGCTTCATTCCGATGATCCGCCCCAGCGGGTCGATGACGGCGGAGATGCCGGTGTTGGCGGCGCGTACCAGAGGCAGTCCCTCTTCAATGGCACGGACGCGGGCGATTGCAAAATGCTGGTGCGGGCCTGCTGTTTTTCCGTACCACGCATCGTTTGTGACGTTGAGCAGCCAGTCCGGGCGGTCTTCGCGGCTGGCGACTTCGCCCGGAAAAATGGCCTCATAGCAGATGAGCGGGCTTGGCTTCGGCAGGGAGCCGATACGCAGGGTGGAAACGCCTTCGCCCCGCGTGAAGTCCCCGATCCGCGCGATGCCGGAGGCGACGGGCGTCAGGTTCAGGACGTTGCGGAACGGGATATATTCCCCGAACGGCACCAGATGGTGCTTGTTATAGGTGTCTAGAATGCGGGCTTTTTTATCGAGCACCGTCACGCTGTTGTAAAACTTTTCCGCGCCGGGTTCCCCGGTTGCGCGCAGGGCGCCGAGAAGGGCAATGCTTCCTTCCGGCAGCGCCTTGGCAACGACAACGGCAATTTCCGGGAACTGCCCCAGATCGGCTAAGACGGCTGTTTCCGGCCAGACCACAAAGGTGACCGGCTGTTTCAGCGCCGTCGCCGAAGCGGTGAGATCGAGATGATGCTTGAAGTTGCGCCATTCCTCGTCCTGATTCCACTTGACAGACTGCGGGATGTTCGGCTGGACGACGCGGACGGCGACGTTATCGAAAGATACGGTGGGATGCAGATAAAGCCGCGCCGCCCCTGCCCCCGCCACAAACAGGAACAAGGCCGTCAGAATAGGAACGAGTTTTTTTTGCGGCGTCAGCGCCAGCACGGGCAGGGACGCCCACAGCAGGGTCAGCAGGGACAGGCCGTAGATGCCGGTTAAGGCGCTCATCTGCATGATGGCCGGGAAATAATGCCATGTATAGCCCGGCAGGTTCCACGGGAATCCCGTCAGGGCGTGGCCGCGCACCCATTCGATCAGAGACCATCCCGCGACGAGCATCAGCGCATGGGCGGCCTCATGCTTCCTGTAAGGCCAGACGATGAGGGGGATAAGCGCATAATACAGCGCCAGAACCGCAGGCCCCGCCACGACCGAGAGGGGCAACACCCACCACCACAGCCCGATGTCCACGAAGAGGGCGAAGCTGATCCAGTAGAGTCCGAGGATGAAATACCCCGCACCGAACGCCCAGCCAGTCAGGAAGGCTTCTGTTCTCGTCTTGCTCCACTGCGTCAGCCACACAAGCCCCGGCACGCAGACGAGCAGCACGTAAAAAGCCCCGACGGGCGGCATGGCCAGCGTCATAAGCATCCCAAGACCGAAGGCCGCCGCGTACTTTCTGACGCCGGTAAGGGAGGAGAGGCGGGATCTGAGAGAATCGAGTTTCATTTGGACTCTTTTATATAATATAATTACGGTGGTGAGAAATTCTTTTTCAGGAGCGGCGGAGAAGCAGAAATGACCATAAAAACAGCCATTATCATTCCGGCGCGGTATGCTTCGGCGCGGCTGCCGGGCAAGCCGCTGGTAAAGATTGCCGGACAGACCATGCTTGAGCGCGTCGTGCGTATTGCCGAAGCGGCGGCGGAGGGGATGAAGGATGTTTCCGTCCTCGTCGCGACGGATGACGCCAGGATTTCAAAACATTGCGAGGAGATCGGCGTCCGTTCCGTCATGACGCCGCCCGAATGCCCGAGCGGGACGGACCGCGTGGCCGAGGCTGTGCGCCAGATGAAGGAGAAGCCGGACTTCATCCTCAACATGCAGGGCGACGCGCCCCTGACGCCGCCGGATTTCCTCCGCGCGATGCACGCTTCCTATACGGCGGCTCCCTGCGACGTCGTGACGCCGGTCACGCAACTGACGTGGGAGCAGCTCGACAGGCTGCGGGAAAACAAGAAGACCACGCCTTTCAGCGGCACCTGCGCGGTCTTCGACCAGAAGACGGGAAAGGCGTTCTGGTTCAGCAAGAACATCATCCCCGCCCTTCGCAAGGAAAAAGACCTGCGCGCCGCAGGGGATTTAAGCCCCGTTTTCCGGCATATCGGCCTCTACGGCTATTCCGCGAAGATGCTGGAGATTTACAGCGCCCTGCCGGAGGGACGGTTTGAAAAACTCGAAGGGGTGGAGCAGCTGCGCGTGATCGAAAACGGATACACGATCCGCTGCGTGCCCGTGGATTATAAAGGGCGCGCCAGCATGTCCGGCGTGGACAGCCCCGAGGACGTGACGCGCGCGGAAGCGCTGATCGCCAAACATGGCGAGCTTGTAGGATGATACCAACTCCCGATCATGACGCATCAATTCCCATCCGCCATGCCGCCGCAGGGCGGCATCCGGTGCGGCGAAGCCGCATTTATAAAGGCGCTTCGCGCAGCCAGACCCCGCCCTTCGGCGGGGTGGCGAAGTTCTTTTTGTGCCTTTGCTTCAAATGGATCGGGGATTAATATGAGCAAAACGCTTCTGATGATCGCCCGTCACGGCAATACCTTCGCTCCCGGTGATACCGTCACGCGGGTGGGCAGGACGGATCTGCCGCTCGTCGAAAGCGGGCTGGAGCAGGGACGCAGGCTGGGGCGTTATTTGAAGGCCGCGGGTCTGGTTCCGGACGTGATTTTCACCTCGGGCCTCAAGCGCACGATCCAGACGTCAGAACAGGCGCAAGCCGAAATGGGGACGTCATTGCCGGCGCGTTCGCTGGCGATTTTCAATGAAATCGACTACGGCCCCGATGAAAACAAGCCCGAAGAGGCCGTCGTCGCCCGCCTCGGCGCGGACGTCATCAAGGCGTGGGACACGGCGGCCATCGTGCCCAATGGCTGGAAGATCGACCCCGAAGCCATCGTCCGGAACTGGAAAAATTTTGCGGCGGACGTGCTGAAGAATTATGCAGGAAAGAAGGTGCTTGTCGTCACCAGCAACGGCATCGCGCGATTCTCCCCGCACCTGACGGGGGATTTCGACGGGTTCCGCTCCACCCACAGCCTGAAAATTTCTACCGGCGCCCTGTGCATTTTCGAGTACGACGGCACTGTGGCTCGCTGGGTTTGCAAAGAGTGGAACCAGAAGCCGGAGTGATCTCTCATAAAACGAAAGGTGAATATCCATGCTTAACGATCCTTCCGAGCCTTCCTCTCAAACCGACGCCGCCGGAGTTTTCGATGCCGATTTCAGGATGCAGACGTATTTGTGTGACGTATATCTCGCGATGGGCATGGGCCTTGCCGTCTCGTGGCTGGCGGCTTACGGTATTGGCAGCATCCCTGCTCTATCCAAGCTGTTTACCTGCCCGACACTGACATGGGCAGCCATGCTGACGGCGCCGGTGCTCACCTTCTGGTTTATCTGTTTGCCGTCGCAACGATTTTTCAGGATGTCTCTTGAAGGACTGAGAGTGAGTTTTATCCTGTATTCGGCGGTGGTTGGTCTGGCTCTGGAAACGATCTTCCGGGTGTTCGCGGGCATCAGCGTTGCGTGTGTGTTTTTCATCGCGGCTGCGGCATTTGCCGCCACCAGCCTATACGGCCGCATCACCGGACGCGACCTGACAAGCTCCGTGTCGCTCCTGTTCATGGGGCTGATCGGGATTTTTATCGCCGGCCTTATGAGTCTTCTTTTTCCTATGGCGATGGAGCCGTTCGCGGGATCGTTCCTGCGCGTGTGCTTGGGATCGGCCATGGGCGTATGGATTTTCATCAGCCTGATCGCCTGGGAAAAATATCGCCTGAGGAGCCTTTATTCCGACAGTGCGCCGGAGGACAGTACCAAAGTGGCGATCATCGGCGCCTTCAGGCTCTATTTGGCCTTCGGGCGGAACATGGTCACACGCAATAGAAAGTCCAGGCTCGAGGAATAGGCCTCACTCATCCACGACGATGGATTCTTTTTTCGGCAGGTTGCGGATGCGAACGCGCATGACGCGGCGGGGGTCGGCGTCGAGAACCTCGAATTCGATGCCGGAGGAATGGCGGATGATTTCGCCGCGGCCCGGCACATGGCCGGCGATGGAGGTGACAAGACCGCCAAGCGTGTCGACGTCTTCGTCCTCGTCGTCCTCAATGAAGACGTCGCCGTATTTCTCCTCGAAATCCCTGATCGAATAGCGGGCGTCGGCGATGACCGAACCGTCGGGACGCTCGATCATCCGGGGAACGAGGCCGAAGGCGTATTCGTCGTCGATCTCTCCGACAACCGCCTCGATCAGGTCGTTGATGGTGATCAGCCCGTCGATCCCGCCGAACTCGTCCACCACGAAGGCGAGATGAACCCTCGACTGGCGCAGTTGCAGCAGCAGGTCTATCACCCGCATGGAGGGGGAGACGACCATGGCTTCGCGCATGATGTCTTTCAGCTCGAACGGGTTTCCTTTGGCGATGTTGGAAACCATATCCTTGATGTGGACGACGCCGATGATGTTGTCCATGTCCCTTTTGTAGACGGGGATGCGGCTGTGCGGCTTTTTCGCCAGAAGCTCGATGATGTCCTCACGGGGGGCGTCGATGGCGATCGCCACGATGTCGGCGCGGGGAACCATGACGTCAATGACGGGCATGTCGCGAAGTTGGAGGATGTTCGAGATGAGCCGGCGTTCGTGGACCTCCACGGCGGACTGGCGGGACGCATCCTCATCCTCGATCAGCTCTTCGATGGCTTCGCGCAGACTGTCGTCGTTGCTGCCTCTGACAGGCAGCAGGCTCCTGACCCACCGGAACAGACCCCCCTCCTCTTTTCCATTCGATTTTTCCGGTGCGGGGGTGGAAGGCTGCTTCAGAGCGTCGTCCGGTTTAAATGCTGAGTCTTCCATGGGGTTAGGGTATGATCTTTCCGGTCGTGGTTTCCTGATAGGGATCAGGATAACCTAAAGACGCCAGAATGTCACTTTCTAATTTTTCCATAGAGTCAGAATCTTTCAGGCTCAGATGGTCATACCCCAAGAGGTGCAGGGTTCCATGCACGACCAGATGGAGAACATGATTTTCCAGACTCTTTCCCTGCTCCAGACATTCACGGCGCACTGTCTGGAAGGCAAGAGCGATATCGCCGAGGGGAACCTTCCGTCCGGGCGGAAAAATATCCAGAGAGGCGCGCCGGAATTTTTTCAGGTCGATTTGCGGGAAGGACAGAACGTTCGTCGCTTTGTTTTTGCCGCGATAGTTTTTATTGAGCGTTTTCATATGGGTGTCGTCGGTCAGGATGATGCTGATTTCAAAGGACCGGCGCTTGAAAGCCGCCGGTTTTTTCGCGCTCAGGAAAGCGCAGGCCGCCGCCTGCCCGATTTTCCCCTGCATGCGGGGAAAAGCCTTTTTCCATTTCGCGGAAGCCATGTCAAGGTGGATGCCGGGTTCAATCACTTCTTTTTATCCCGCCTGTCGTAGGCTGCGACGATCTGCCTGACGATCCGGCTGCGCACGACGTCGCCCTCGCCGAATTCGATAAAGGCGGCGTCCTTGACACCCTGAAGCACATCCACCGCGTCGCGGAGGCCGGATTTGACGCCGCCGGGTAGGTCCGTCTGCGACAGGTCTCCGGTGACGATCATGCGGCTGCCTTCACCGATGCGGGTCAGCGCCATTTTCATCTGCGTGGCGGTGGTGTTCTGGGCTTCGTCGAGTATCACCATTGCGCCCGAAAGGGTGCGCCCGCGCATGAAAGCAAGGGGCGCGATTTCAATCGTTCCCTCCGCCAGCCGCCTGGCGATCTGCTCCGGCGGCAGCATTTCATGCAGGGCGTCATAAATGGGGCGCAGATAGGGATCAATCTTCTCCTGCATATTGCCGGGCAGGAAGCCAAGATGCTCCCCCGCTTCGACGGCGGGACGGCAGAGGATCAGACGGTCGATCTCCCCTGCCTGCATCATGCCGACGGCCTGCGCCACGGCAAGAAAGGTCTTGCCCGTCCCGGCAGGCCCAAGGCCGAAAACGAGAGGATGCGTGCGAATGGCTTCCAGATACTCCGCCTGCCGGGGGGAGCGGGGAGTGATTGTCCTGCTTCCGGACCGGACATTGAGACGAGGTTCCCTGAGAGCTTTCTTGGCGAGTTCGCGCGTGCCCTGATCCATCGGGCTGAGCGCCACCTGAAGGGCGGCGGACACATCTTCCTCGCCGACGTCCAGGCCGCTTGTCAGGCGGTCCCACAGCACGTCGAAAACGGTCTGAGCCATTTTGAGCTTCAGTTTCGGGCCGGTGATGACAACCTCATTGCCCCGCGAGGAGACCTCGATATCCAGCTCCTCCTCGATCAGGGCGAGGTGACGTCCGTGTTCCCCGAACAGAAGGGGGGCGAGAGTGTTATCATCAAACTGCAGCCCGATGCGCCGGACGGCTTCCTTGCTCAAAACCCACGCTCCGTTTCAGGGCGATTCATGCCCATCCGCGGAGTTTAGCACTAAAAGATGAATATTTCCTAACGTCAGGTCTTTCACCCGCATGAGGGAATTTCTGAGAAACCGCCTTTTGAGAGCTTCCGGCTTACGCCGGAATGACGATGCAGGGATGCCGGAAGAAAGGCGATTATCCCTCAAACGTATGTATTGACTCTTTACGGGAATCCTGCAATGAATAGGGAATGCATATATTACGGTTTTTACAGTCAGCAACGAGGCTTACATGGCGTGTTTTTCAATATTCCGTGGGAGCCATCTTTTTATTACTGGTTCGCATGACGGAAGTTTATTCGAAAATTATAGAACCACGTTTACCTGTAGAGTTGGCCGCAGGGCTTAAACCATGGGTTTTGTGGTTAGATATTGCAACTCCAATCATTATTGCCTTGATTATCATACTGTCTATTTACTATGCGTATTATCAATTGGAAAAAGAGGTTACAAGAAGCCATAAAGTAACAAAAAAATTGAAAGAATTATATGCTCAATCAGGTGAATTGTTGATGAGGAAAATCACTATAGATGGGCTTCACTCATTAAAAGTAGAGCGTTCTAATTGGTACAAACAGACACGTGGCTTTATATCAGAAAAAATGGAGCCAAGTACATTAACTAGGTTTTGCCACTTTCAGATGAGCCTCCCTTATAATCATGGAAGCACGGTTAATGACGACCATCAGATCACACTTAATGGGTTGAATATTTACCACAAAAACCTGCAAGAAATAATTGATAGTCAGGAATGGAAATAATGTCTCACGGTAAACACCTAAGCCTTGAAGAAGCCCGTAAAGCGAAACAGTTAGACCGCTTCGCCAAAGAACACCCGTCAGAAGGCGATAAGGAAATGTTTGACCGCCTCTTTACCGCCATGACTGGCGGCGTTCCTAAAACGCTTCCAAAAGACGATCAAACATGATTTCCGGGGTTTTCCGTAGGTTGTACCTGTACTCAAATTCACCAAGATACTTCGACATATGCTTGCCGGAGACATGGATGTGAGTGCCTTTAATGGAACGCTTGATCTGGCTCCAGAACCCTTCGAGACCGTTGACGTGGGTAAGACCGCGCACATACTCGCCAGCACCATGATTGACCGTAGTGTGGGAATATCCTTGTCCTGCAAGCGTATGGTAAGTCGGCAATTCGTCCGTCTGCATTTCAGAGCCTTTTTCAACATTGGCTTCAATGATCGGCTGCAACGTCTTACGCTGAACATTCGGGACAACGTGCGTCATTACGTCCCCGTCTTTTTCAAGCATCCCGAAAACCACGGTCTTTCCAGACGCGCCACGCCCACGGGTTCCCTTGCGCTTGCCTCCGACATAGGTTTCATCTGCCTCGACTGTCCCAGACAAGGGAGGATTACCATCAACCATGCCCATGTACTTCCTGATCTCATGTCCGATCCGCCACGCGCATTTGTAGGTAACAGAAAGCTGCCTTTGCAGTTCCTTTGCGGGAACGCCATGCCGGGAAGTCGTGAACAGGTACATGGCGTAAAACCATTTTTGCAGGGGAGTCCGGCTATCCTCAAAGGGAGTGCCAACCATCGGGTGAATGTGATGGCCGCAGTTGCAGGTATAGGCGGGAAGTTTCGCCAGTCTGCGGAATTTCCCTATCTCGCCGCATTTCGGGCAAGCCACTTCCTGACCGTTGCCAAATCGGGTTTTGAACAGATGCTCAAGGCAAGCCTCGTCATCGGGGAACATCTTGAAAAAGTCTTGAACGCTCAATGTTTTCATGGTTTTTATCTCCTATTCTTCGAGAATAGCAGAAACCTAAACATACGTCAAGGGGATAATCACCGGAAGAAAAATGATTTTCCCGGCGTTATGTCCATTCACGGAAGGTTTCCTGTTTCGGCGGCGGCCTCAACGGAGCCGGAATCACCCCTTCAAAAACGGAGATATTCTTCTCGAATCCCGCCCCCGCGAAGAGGAGGATCAGGAGGACGGTTATTATGGATGGGTTTCATATCCCTCTATGGCTTTGCTTTGTTTCCGGAATGGTTTACGCTACCGCACCAGAGCGCCTTCCAGAAAAAGAGAAATACGCCATTGATTATTCCCCAGCGTTACGAAGAAAAATTGCATGCGTTTAAAAGCATGATCTCCAAGTCCGGCGCAAAACTTTCCGATACGGAGGTGTATTTTGCAGCGGGTGATTTTGCGGCCGCATATCTTACCGCGGAATTTTTCGGCATCGCGATCAACGGCGCCGCATGCGTTCTGGCGGTGGGCGGAAGAATTTACGAGGCCGTCGCGAACCGGAAGCCCATGGGGCTCGGCTTTTATTCCATGTCAGTCGTTTCGGCTGTGACGACCGTATCCATTGTTGCAAACAGTTTTGAAAAATACTCGTGGGACTTCATTCGCCTGACGCAGCCGGGGCCGCGGGAACTGTTTTTTGCCGCCGCCGCTTTTGCGGCGTGGACGGTCGCCAACGCGGTTGCCGGATACAAAAAGGCGAAACAGTCCTCCTCCGGAAGCCCCGTCGCAAACCATCAGACTTATTTTTGTCTCGGGAGCATATTTGCTACACATGCGAAAATAGTTCCCCTGCTGTTTTTTATAGCCGGTTTTGTAAAAATCCTGGGCAGGAAACCGGAAGTGAACAAGGTGAAGACATGGAATGGCCTGTACGAAAAGCACGCGACGCCTCAGCGTTTGCGGGCAATCGCCTATGCTGCGAGCGCCCTCGGCGCGGCCTTCGCCGATCCGAGGTATGTTCTTCCTTATCTTCTCTGGATGATGGGAAATTTTGTTTTCGATGCCGGAGAGCTGGATAAAAGTTTTAAAAGGGATTTGTTTGTGCTTATCAGGAAACCGGCCCCTCCGGAGTAACCCCTGGAGACCTGCTCCGATTTTTTCGACGTTATGTCCAGTCACGGAAGATTTGCAGTTTCGGCTGCGGCTGAATTATTGCATGATCTTTAATGAATTGAACGGGATGGTGCTGAAGTTTGGCGAGAATGAAGACAGTGGATGTTCTGGTGATCGGCGGCGGTCTCAACGGAGCCGGAATCGCGCGCGATCTGGCGGGACGCGGCGTGTCGGTCATGTTGTGCGAAAAGGACGACCTTGCCAGCGCCACGTCTTCGGCCGGCACCAAGCTCGTTCACGGCGGCCTCTGCCATCTGGAACACGGGGAATTCCGCCTGATGCGCGAGGCGCTGACCGAGCAGGGGATTCTGCTGCGCTCGGCGCCGCATGTCATCTGGCCGATGACGTTTGTCATGCCGCATCACAGGAAGCTGCTCCCGTGGGGGCTGATCCGCCTGATGCTGTTTGTCTACGATCATCTGGGCGGGCGGAAAGTCCTTCCGAAGTCGGAAGGGCTTTCCTTCGCGGGAACGAGGTTCGGCCAACCGCTGAAGCCGTCCTTCAAGAGGGGGTTCAGCTATTCCGATTGCGTCGTGGACGATGCGCGCCTCGTGGTGCTCAATGCGCTGGACGCTTACGAGAAGGGGGCGCAGATACTGACACGCACCGAATGCATCGGCCTTGACAGGCATCCGAAGGAGCCGGGATGGGTGGCGACCCTGCTGGACAACATCACCGAGGCCAGATTCAGGGTTCACGCGCAGGTTGTCGTCAACGCGTCGGGCCCCTGGGTCAACAAGGTTCTCTCTCTCGTTGACGGGGGGACGGAGAAATACAGGGTGCGCCGGGTCAAGGGCAGCCATATCCTCGTGCCGAGGATATATCAGGGCGAGCAGGCCTATATTCTGCAGAACGACGACGGGCGCATCGTTTTCGCCATTCCGTACGAAAAGACGCATACGCTGATCGGCACGACGGAGAGCGACTACGACGGCGACATCGAGGATGTGCGGATCGGATTGAACGAAGTCGAATATCTGTGCGGGGCGGTCAACCGGTATTTCCGCCATCAGATCAGGCCGGAGGACGTCGAGTGGACGTACAGCGGCGTGCGTCCCGTGATGGCGGAGGGCGCAGGCGATTACCTTCTGGATGCCGAAGAGCATCATGGGGCACGCATCCTGAGCGTCTATGGTGGGAAAATCACAGCATACCGCAAGCTGTCCGAGCAGGCGGGCGGCAGGGTGGTCGAAATGCTGGGGCGCGGCAGGGGCGCGTGGACCGAACCTGCGGCTCTGCCCGGAGGCGAAGGCTCCGCCATCAATTTTGAAACTTTTCTCAAAACGCTCCGGCGGGAATACGGCTGGATTCCAGAAGCTCTTATTCACCGGTATGCGCGTTCCTACGGCGCGCGGGCGCGGGCGTTTCTGCGCGGCTTCAAGAGGCTGTCGGATATGGGCGAGCATCTGGGGGACGACGTGTATGAAGCCGAAATTTCCTATCTGGTCAACGTGGAATGGGCACTGACGCTGGATGATATTCTGTGGCGGCGCTCCAAGCTGGGGCTGCATATTTCCGACGAAACACGAAAAAACATTCAGAAGCTTCTGAAGAGGATACTGACGAAGAAGGATGGCTGAGACAGTTTTTTCAAATCCCGCAAACTTTTGAAGAGGGTCGTCTGGGTTTTCAGTTTTTTAACTATGGACATATACGAACGTTTAATGTATTATGTGTAGATCTATGGAGGTCTGGAGGGGATAAGCGATGACGGGTTACAAAAAATTGGCGGGATTAAAAGAGGTCATTGACGACTGTCATCCCAAAGTGGTCTTGCTTGATTTGTGGGGCGTCGTTCACAACGGTCAGGAGGCTTTTCCTCACGCAGTCAAAACGCTTCGCGAGCTCAAAGCCCGCAGTATTGACGTCATTATTCTTTCCAACAGCATGGCGCGTGCGCACAAGACCCGCGAGCATCTCAAGGCTCTCGGCATTTCCGATGATTTGTACAAAGGAGTTTTGACTTCAGGTGAGCTTGCCTTTCAGGATATGAAGTCAAGAAACGACCTCGGTCAAAAATATCTTTTTCTTGGCAATGATGGTAACGATATCCTGACGGACCCTGAAATGGGAGGCAAGTACCGGCGCACGCAGAATCCGGAAGAGGCTGATTTTATCGTATCGGAATACGCATACCGGGACAAAATGGCCGAGTTCCAGGCTCTGCTCAAGGTCTGCTCCGAAAGAGAAATAAAAATGGTCAATCTCAATCCGGATTTATACATTGAGCGCGACGGCGTCGTCAGTCTGCAGGCCGGAGTCAACGCCCGGTTCTACAGCGGCCTGATCAGGAATCCGGAAGAAAAAATCCTCCAGTACGGAAAACCCTATAAGCCCATATATGATGCCGCAAAAAAGATGGCGTCGGAACTCTCCGGCGCGACACCTGACGACATCATCGCCGTCGGCGATGGCCCTAAAACCGATATTGCGGGGGGCAACAATTACGGAATAAAAACGGTCCTTACGATACATAAGGGGCTTGTCGGCGCCCTGATGCACACGCCTCCGGGGGCAGTGCCCCCGGAGGATGATCTCCGGGCCATGCTTAAAAGACAACGGTGCGAAGATGCGATGCCGGGATATGCGATTCCAGCCTTTCAGTGGGTGCCGGACACGGCGGGAAGCGGTACAGCGCAATCCCCCAAAAGCGGATCAAAAAATAAACCCAGCCTTTGAAAAATGCAGCAATTCATTCCCGCTATAGATCAGGGCACGACCAGCATACGAGCGATTTTGTTCGACCTTCAGGGGCGCATTCAGGATGTCGCGCAGAAGGAACTGACGCTCCAATATCGCAAGCTGTCCGAACAGGCGGGCGGCAGGGTTGTTGAAATGCTGTGGCGGCGCTCCAAGCTGGGGCTGCATATTTCCGACGAAACACGAAAAAACATTCAGAAGCTTCTGAAGAGGATACTGACGAAGAAGGATGACTGATATCCGGCATGGGGAAAACAGAAACCTTAAAGATCGTCGCCGGCAGGGAAGACCTGGGGCAGAGGCTCGACAGGGTGCTGGCCTCCCATGCGCCGCAGGTGTCGCGTTCCCGTTTTCAGGGTTTAATCGGGGGCGGGCATATCAGTCCGGCGCGGGACAGCTCCTATAAGGTCAGGGAGGGGGATGTGTTTTATGTCACCATCCCCCCCGCCGAAGAGGCCATCCCCAGGCCGCAGAACATCGCCATTGACGTCGTGTACGAGGACGATGACCTGCTGGTTATCAATAAATCGGCGAACATGGTCGTGCATCCCGCCGCTGGAAACCGCGACGGAACCCTGGTGAATGCCCTGCTGGCGCATTGCGGCGACCGGCTTTCCGGCATCGGCGGGGTCAAGCGTCCCGGCATCGTGCACCGCCTCGACAAGGAAACGTCGGGGCTGATGGTCGTAGCGAAGAACGACGCCGCGCATCACGGGCTGTCGGAGCAACTGGCGGCGCGGACGTTAAAGCGCGTTTATCAGGCGATTGTGTGGGGGGCGGTGTCGCCGCCGTCGGGGCGGATCGAGACCCGGATCGGGCGCAGCAGGACCAACCGCAAGAAAATGGCGGTGCTTGCTTCAGGAGGCAGGACGGCGGTCACGGATTATAAAAAACTGGAAAGTTTCGGGCTGACGGCCTCGCTGGTCGAATGCCGCCTGCAAACGGGGCGCACGCACCAGATTCGCGTCCATATGGCGTATATCCGGCACTGGCTGGTGGGCGATCCGGTTTATGGACGCGGTTCGGCGGAAAAGTTTCTGCGCCTCAATAAAGCGGATCCAGTCCTTTCCGCCGCCCTGCTGGATTTCCCGAGGCAGGCGCTTCATGCCGCCGCTCTTGAATTTATCCATCCGATCAGTAAAGATAGGGTAAGACTGACGGCTGAATTGCCGGAGGACATGCGGGGTCTCCTCCGCGTCCTCGGAAAAACTGGACAGGAACGGTAAAGTGACATGAGCAATGCAGTATCACACATGCTGAAGGGGCAGGAAGTCAACCTGATGGAGGTCGATCCGGGGCTGCACCGCGCCGTTATCGGTCTCGGCTGGGGTGTTCCGGAGCAGGATCAGGGGTTCCCGGTCGATCTGGACGCCAGCGCCTTTCTCCTCACCCGCGAGAATCGCGTGCGGATGGATACCGATTTCATTTTTTACAACAATCTTGAAACGGAAGAAAGCGCCATCAGGCATCTCGGCGACAGCACGACGGGAGAAGGCGACGGCGACGACGAAAAAATCGAGATCAATCTGGACGCGCTTCCGTTCGATGTGGAAAAAATCGCTTTTGCCGTGACGATCCACAATGCGGAGGAACGGCAGCAGAATTTCGGGCTCGTCAAGTCCGCCTTTATCCGGATCGCCAACCTGGATACCGGCGTGGAACTGGCCCGCTTCGACCTGACGGAAGATGCGTCGGACGACACCGGCTTTGTTTTCGGGGAACTGAGCCGCGAGGGGACGGGATGGAAATTCAGGGCGATGGGGCAGGGCAGCACCGGCGGCCTGTATAAAATCTCCCGCGACTACAACGTCAACGTCGCCCCGCCGTAGTGCAGTGATCGTGCCGTCCGGCGTCGAGGGGAGAACTTGCGACTAAAATTCGGTCTGTTCATCCGGCCAGCGGCGGTGGATCCATAGCCATTGTTCGGGGCGTTCTCGAATCCAGTTTTCGAGTTGACGGTTGATTTCCGTCAGCAGGAGGCGGATATCCTGCTCCCGGTCGCCGGAACGGGGAATATCCAGCGGCGGATAAACCGTTTCCCTGAACCAGGCGCCCCGCAATCGTTCGAGGCGCACGGGATAAACCGGACATTCAAACCGCAGCGCAAAAAGAGCGATGGCGGACGCAGTCATGGCATCCCGCCCGAAAAACGGGACCGGCACGCCCTCACCCAGCTTCTGATCCATCAGGATGCCGAGCGCGCCGTTTTTCCTCAGCACCGCCAGCATTTCCCGCGCCCCGCCCGCCCCCTTCGCGATAAGCCCTGCGGCGCCTGCACCACGGGCGCGACGGAGCAGACCCTCCACGCCGGGATTATTGGGTCTGCGGTAGACGGGATATATATCAAATCCGATTTTTTTCGCGGAGATCGGGCAGATTTCCCAGTTGGCGATATGCGCCGCAAAAAAGAGGGAGGGCCTGCCGCTGTCCCGCGCCGCCGCCAGATGCTCCCCTCCCGCCAGTTCCACGCGCTCCCATATGCAGCGAAGGTGCGCGTATTCGGCAAAGACACGCCCCAGATTGTCCCACATGCCCGCCACGATGTCTTCCAGCTCCGCTGCGCTTTTGCCGGGAAAAGCCGCCGCAAGGTTGCGGCGCGCCACATCCGAAGACGGGAGGCCAGGGCCGACACGCCGTCCGATCCCTCCGCCAAGACCTGAAGCTGCGTCCAGCGGCAGAAGGCCGAAGAGCCAATAGGCGATAGTGGCGGAAAAGGTTTCCAGCGCATACCGAAACCGCCGCGCCCATGAACGTTCCGGACGCGTCATACCGACCTTTTCCGGAGAGCGCTCTCGATCAGCGGAACAACCTCGTCCTGATTCCTCCAGACAAGATGAACGGAAAATTTCACGATTTTCTGGCGCAGGCTCTCCGGGAGCCGCACATGGTCCTTCGGCGTCGTCACCAGCAGGGCGTTTTGTTTTTCCGCCTCCGCAGCGATTCCCTTCAGGTCTTCCTCGTCATAAGGGAAATGATCGGGAAATTCCTTCCAGCCCTCCACCAGCGCTCCGGCGGCTTCCAGAGTTTCCCTGAACTTTTGCGGACGTCCGATCCCGGCGAAAGCGAAGACTTTTTTGCCCCTTACGCATGGATTGTTTTCGTCCGCCGCCAGCGTCGCGCACAGGACCGGGAGACCGACACGGCTCCCGATGTGCTCGGCCATCCCCGTTTTGTCTTCCCCTATGATAATGACGGCATCCGCACGGCTGAAACCGAACGCCTCCCGTTCGCGCAAAGGCCCCGCAGGAAAAATCTGCCTGTTCCCCAGGCCTACGACACCGTCGATCACAAGAAAGGAAAAATCCTTGTAAATGACAGGGTTCTGGAAGCCGTCATCCATGACGACGATATCGGCTCCGGTATCCGTGGCGGCCTGCGCCCCCAGAGGGCGGTTGGCGGAGACCCATGTGGGCGCCTTTTCCACCAGCAGCAGGGCCTCGTCCCCCACGTCGCGGGCAGTATCGCGCCCGGGGCTGACCTGCAGGGGGCCGTGTTCCATCCCGCCGTAGCCCCGGCTCAGAAGGTGCGGGTTATATCCTTTTTCCTTCAGAAGGTCGGTCAGCGACAGGACGACCAGCGTTTTTCCGGCTCCTCCCGCCACCAGATTCCCGACACAGATGACCGGCTTTTCCATCGGCACCGGAAAATAAAGGTCGAACTTCCTGCGTGCAAGCCAGCCATAAATCCAGCCGACGGGCATCAGGGCGGATTTGATCCCTTTTTCGACGACTGATTTCTGTCTGTACCAGAAGACGGGCGTGGCGATCATGAGGATTCCGACCTCCGTCCGGTTGAAAACTTGTTCATGAAAGGAGCAAGCAGGACGACGGTTTCATCCACAATATGCGCCTGCCGCTGCGTCCATTTCCTTGCCGCGGCGGACATGGCCGAAAAATGCTCCGGATCCCGCAGAGCCAGCGCGAGGTTTTCAACAAGCGCGTCCTCATTTTTCACGCGCACTGCGGCGCTCAGATTCTCGAAATCCTCGCAGATCGAGATAAAGTTGAACATGCGGGGCCCGTAAAAAATCTGGCAGCCCAGCTGCGCGGGCTCGATGGGGTTGTGTCCGCCGACAGGCATGAAGGATCCCCCCAGGACGCATACCCGGGACAGCCGGTAGAAAAGCCCCAGCTCCCCCAGAGTATCGGCGACATAGAGGGCATCGGTCTCCCGCGGAAGCCTCCCCCTTGAACGGCGTCCGGCAGGGAGTCCGTCCAGCTCGGCAAGGCCGGAAACCAAGTGTCCCCGCCGTGGATGGCGGGGCACGATGATGGTGAGAAGCCGCGGCGCAGACTTCCTGAGTTCCCTATGGACGCGGAAGGCGATTTCCTCCTCCCCCGAATGGGTGCTGGCCCACAACACAATCGGGCGCGACCCGATGGCCTTTTTGAGAAGTTCGAGCTTCGCCTCGTTGCAGGGCAACGGTGCGGCTGCATATTTCAGGTTTCCGGAAACGCGCACGTCGGAAGCCCCCAGCCGACGAAGCCGGACGGCCTCCGCCTGGTTCTGCCCCAGGCAGAGCTGGAATGTCCCGAGCATGGAACCGACGACCCCTCTCGCCAGATGCCAAAGGAAAAACGATTTTCTGGATATGCGGGCGTTCAGGAGAACGGCGGAGATACGGCGTTCCTGAATCCCCATCAGCATGTTGGGCCAGAAGTCGGATTCAGACCAGATCACAAAATCGGGTCTCCAGTGATTCAGAAAACTTTCCGTCCAGTCGGGATGATCCACCGGCATGTACTGGTGGAAAGCTCCCGAAGGCAGACGCTCGGCCAGAAGACGCGCCGAGGTCACCGTTCCCGTCGTCGCCATGACCTGGATGTCCGGATAATCGTCCAGCATCCGCTGCATCAGAACGAGCAGAGACTGAGCCTCCCCGACGCTGGCTGCGTGAAACCAGACCAGCGGCGCGTTTCCCCGCGCTCTCGACGGATGTCCCCGGCGCTCATCAAGGCGTGCGGGGTCTTCCTTGCCCTTCCGCATCCGGTGGTTCAAATAAGCCTCCAGAAGGGGAGTTGACTGTTTCAGCAAAGCTTTGTAAGCGGAAATCAACATTGAAATCTCTTTATCTTGCCGATTAAGGGCTTGGGACAAAATAACAGCGTCAGTTTAACATTAAACATAAGGCAGAAATTCCTTATCCTACGTTTCTACCCTGCGGTGGATTCTTTATATTCCGATTCTGTTATTTTGTCCCAAGCCCTAAGTATAAAGCAGCCTAGACTTGTTTCAAGAAATGACTTTCAGGGGGGGTCGGTGATGAACAGTCGGGAGAAAGCGATTGAGGATCTGAAAAAGCAGATCAGGCTGGGGCGGGAACGGCTGGGGCCGGAAGGAATCAGGGAGCTTGAAAAACTGGCCAGAAACATCGTAAAGCCAAGGCCGACGGGGGCTTTGCCTGCCGGAATGGTACCTTATGACAAGAAAGCAGCTGCGAAAGCGTTTGAACTTTTTCTGAAGAACCACGGCGACCCGGAAGAATTCGAAAAACGTCTTCGGGAAATGATCAGGAAATCGAGCCATTAAGCATATGCCTGACCTTATCCTCTCCCGTCAGGATTGAATCCTCCCTTATTCCCATCGCTTCCAGTGCCGTGGCGACGATATGCCGGGCGGTCAGGCCAGCCTGATCGTATTGCTTCTGCGGCGTGTCGTGGTCGATGAAAATATCCGGAAGAACCATAGGCCGGATTTTGAGGCCGTCGTCCAGAATCCCCTGCATGGCAAGGAAGTGCAGCACATAAGACCCGAACCCGCCAACCGAACCCTCCTCGACCGTGATAAGGACTTCGTGGTGCGCGGCGAGTTGTTTCACCAAATCCTCATCGAACGGCTTGGCAAATCTGGCGTCGGCAACAGTCGTGGGGAGACCCATCGCGTTGAGTTGCTCCGCCGCGCCGAGGCATTCCCGCAGCCGCGCCCCGTAGCTGAGCACCGCTATCTTCCCGCCGTCGCGAACGATGCGCCCCTTCCCGATTTCCAGCGGCACGCCACGTTCCCGCAGCGCAGCGCCCGTTCCTTCCCCGCGCGGATAGCGCAGGGCAATCGGCCCCGCGTCGTAAGCGGCCAGAGTGGCCGTCATGTCCTGCAGTTCCCGTTCGTCGGCGGCGGCCATCAGCACGAAATTCGGCAGACATCCGAGATACGTCACGTCGAAAGACCCCGCGTGCGTCGCGCCGTCCGCGCCGACAAGCCCCGCCCGGTCTATCGCAAAACGGACAGGCAGGTTTTGCAGAGCCACGTCATGCACCGCCTGATCGTAGGCGCGCTGCAAAAACGTGGAATAAACCGCGCAGACGGGCTTGTAGCCCTCCGCCGCCAGACCCGCCGCGAAGGTCACCGCGTGCTGCTCGGCGATGCCGACGTCGAAGAAGCGATCCGGGAATTCTTTTTCGAACAGGTCGAGCCCGGTTCCCGACGCCATGGCCGCTGTGATGGCGACGATTTTTTTATCATGCCGCGCTTCCGCGATCAGGCTTCCGGCGAAAACGTCCGTATAGGACGGGAGGACGGATTTTGGTTTCGCCTGCGTCCCCGTCAGCACGTCGAACCTGCCGACGCCGTGCATCTTGTCGGAAGCCGTTTCCGCGGGGGGATACCCGCGCCCCTTTTTTGTCACGACATGGACGAGGAAGGGGCCGTTGTAAACGCTGTCCCGCACGTTTTCGAGGACGGGAAGCAGGTGGTCGAAGTTGTGCCCGTCGATCGGACCGACGTAATAGAACCCCAGCTCCTCGAACAGCGTGCCCCCCGTCCAGAACCCGCGCGCGTATTCTTCGGCGCGCTGCGCGGCTTTTTGCAGGGGCGTCGGCAGTTTTTCCGTCATTTTTTTCCCGATCTCGCGCATGCCGAGATACGTCTTTCCGGAGATGATTCGCGACAGATAGGCGCTCATCGCCCCGACCGGCGGCGCAATCGACATGTCGTTGTCGTTCAGGATGACGATCAGGCGGCTTTTCAGGTATCCGGCGTTGTTCATGGCCTCGTAGGCCATGCCCGCGCTCATCGCTCCGTCTCCGATCACGCAGATCACATGGTCTTTCCGCCCCTCGAAATCCCGCGCCACCGCCATGCCCAGACCCGCCGAAACCGATGTGGAGCTGTGTCCTGCGCCGAAGGGATCGTATGCGCTCTCGCTGCGCCTGGTGAAGCCGCTGAGACCCCCGCCCTGGCGCAGAGTGCGGATGCGGTCGCGGCGGCCCGTCAGGATTTTATGCGGATACGACTGATGCCCGACATCCCAGAGCAGCCTGTCGTCCGGCGTATTGAAGGTGTAGTGGAGGGCGGTCGTCAGCTCGACCACGCCCAGTCCCGCGCCGAGATGCCCTCCCGTGATCGACACAGCGCCGATCATTTCCGCGCGTACCTCGCCGGCAAGCCCGGGCAGCTCTTTTTTATCGAATTTTCTCAGATCGGCGGGACATCCGACCCGGTCCAGCAGGGGCGTTTCCGACACAGACTTTTCCTTCACTTTCTACAGACGGCGCTGGAGCACATAATACGCCAGATCCTCCAGCAGATCGACGCGCCCTTCATCGAAGACGCGCAGGTGCCTGACCGCCTGCTCTACCAGCATTTCGGCGCGCTGGCGGGCCTGCTCGCGGCCCATGGCGGTGACGAAGGTGGCTTTCTTGCCGTCCTGATTGGCGGGCTTGCCCGTCTCTTCCGGAACGCCTTCGGTATCCAGAAGATCGTCCGTCACCTGAAAGGCGAGGCCGAGGTCGTGCGCGTAGTTCCGGAGAGCCTGCCTGTGCGCCGGGTTGGCCTTGCCCAGAATCGCCCCTGATTCGCAGCAAAACGCGATCAGCTTGCCGGTTTTCATGCGTTGCAGGCGGCTGATGGTGCCAATGTCGAATTTCTGCTTCTCCCCGATCATATCGAGCATCTGCCCGCCGACCATCCCGTTCATCCCAACCGCGCCGGCGAGGTTCAAGACAAGCTCGACCCTCACGCGCGGGTCTTCGTGCGTTTCCGGATCGGCGATAATCTCGAAAGCCAGCGCCTGTAGGGCGTCCCCCGCAAGGACGGCAGTCGCCTCGTCATAAGCCTTGTGAAGCGACGGCTTGCCCCGGCGCAAGTCGGAGTCGTCCATGGCCGGAAGATCGTCATGCACCAGGGAATAGCTGTGGATAAATTCCGCCGCCGCCGCCACGCGCCGCGCCCGGCCAGCCTCGACGCCGAAAATCCGCGCCCCTTCCATCACCATGAAGGGACGCAGGCGTTTGCCTCCGTTGAGAACGGCATACCGCATCCCGTCGAACAACGGCGCTTCGGTCAGTTCGGATACGGGCAGAAGGTTGGAGATCGTCCGGTTGATGCTCTCACGGCATTCCTCCATCGCCTTCTGGAGCTTGGGAGAGGCCTCGCGGGGGGATGGAGCCATAGGAACGACCCTTTTGATTAAAATGTGGACTGCTGTTCTTTATAGCCTAAGTCATAGAAAAAAGTCACCTTTTTTAGTTCTGCTGGTCAGAAAGCCGGAAAGGCTCGGTCGTCGCCTTGCCTTCTGCGGAAACGGTGATTTTCTCGATTTTAGCCTGGGCTTCCTTCAGTTTGCCTTCGCAGAGCTTCTTGAGCGCCATGCCGCGTTCATAGGAATCAATGGAGGATTTCAGGTCCGCGCCCCCCGATTCCAGCTGGCGCACAATTTTTTCCAACTCGGACAAGGCATCCTCGAAGCTGAGGTTTTCGGGGGCTGCTGATTTTGACATAATAATTAATCCTCTTCAATGCCGGTACATATTATCACCGACCGCTGTTTTATCAAAACCAAGATTCATAAAACACTTCAGGCCATAGACAAAACACGGAAAGATGCGAATAATGTATCTGTATGGTGAAGTAACCTCAAAACAGGAGAGACAAATTGAATTTCGATGGATTCACGGAGAGGGCGCCAAGTTCTCGGCTCTTCCGGAGTTTGCCGTCCTGAAAAAAGAGCATGCCGACAGCGGGAAAAACGTGACGGAAGAGATTGCTCTCGGCGGGAAAAGCCCGTTCTCTGCCGCCTCCTCCAAAGTCATCATGGCTATTATGACCATGAAGAAAAAAGCTCCGGCATAAGCCTGATTGACAGAACACGTCTCTGCCTTTAGAGTGCGCGGAATGACAGCGCATCCGGATAAAATCAGGTCTCTGGAAGAGATCATGGTGCTTTATGATCGTCCTTTGCTCGACCTCGTATTCGAGGCGGCGAAGACGCATCGCAATCATCATGCGCCCGGGGAGGTGCAGCTATGCACCCTGCTTTCCATCAAGACGGGCGGCTGCACGGAAGACTGCAAGTATTGCTCCCAGTCCGTCCATAACGAGGCGAAGGTGGAGCGCGAGCCACTGATGAACGTGGACGACGTCCTGACCGCCGCCCGCGCCGCCCGCGATTCCGGTTCCACCCGCTTCTGCATGGGCGCGGCAACGCGCGGGGTCAAGGACGGGCGCGGCTTCAACCGCGTGCTGGACATGGTCAGGGGCGTGAAGGCGATGGGGCTGGAGGCCTGCTGCACGCTGGGCATGCTCACGGAAGATCAGGCGAAGAAGCTGAAAGAGGCCGGACTCACCGCCTACAACCACAATCTCGACACGTCCGAGGCGCATTACGCCAGCGTCGTCACCACCCGCACCTATCAGGACAGGCTGGACACCATCGCCAACGTCGCGAAGGCCGGGATTTCGCTGTGCTGCGGCGGCATCCTCGGGATGGGCGAAAGCCGGGAGGATCGGGTGAGCCTGCTGCATACGCTGGCAAGCCTTGATCCACAACCGGAATCCGTGCCCATCAATGCGCTTGTGCCTGTCGAGGGAACGCCTTTGCAGGATGCCCCGCCGCTCGACGTGTTCGAATGGATCCGGACAATCTCCGTCGCCCGCATCCTGATGCCCAAAGCGATGGTGCGTCTTTCCGCCGGACGTCTTTCCCTGAGCCGCGAGGCGCAGGCTCTGGCGGTGCTGGCTGGCGCCAATTCCATTTTCACCGGCGAGAAGCTGCTGACCGCGCCGAACCCGCAGTGGAACGATGACGCGGAGCTGATGAAGGCTCTGGGTCTCACGCCGCGCCCACCGGAGAAGGATAAAGAGCATGAACCGGTTTGCAGACGCTCTGCGGCAACTTGAAACCGGAAACCGCCGGAGGTTTCTCCGTCCGGCGGGGGGAGCGGATTTTTCCTCGAACGACTATCTTGGGTTTGCTTCTCATCCGGCGCTGCGGCGGACGATGCTGGAGTGGGCGGAAAGTGGCGGCGTTATCGGCTCCGGCGGCTCGCGGCTTCTGCGCGGCAACCATCCCGCGCACGAAGAGCTGGAGCATTTCGCGGCGCAATTCTTCGGCGCGGAAAAGGCGCTTTATTTCGCCACCGGCTTTCATGCCAATCACGCGCTTTTCGCGACGCTTCCGGAACGCCGCGACGTCGTCGTCCATGATTCCCTGATCCATGCGAGCGCGCGGGAAGGAATCAGGGCGTCTTCCGTTCCCGCCGTCAAATTCCGCCATAACGACCTGAACGATTGCGAGGACGCCCTCCGGAGCGCGCGGGAAAAGGCGGACTGCCTGTGGCTGGCGGTCGAATCCGTCTACAGCATGGAGGGGGATATCGCGCCTCTCCCTGATTTTCATGATCTCTGCCTGCGGTATGACGCCTGGCTGATCGTCGACGAAGCCCATGCCACTGGAATTTTCGGGGCGAACGGGCGCGGCGTTTCGGAAGGGCTTCCCTCGGCACGCCGGATCACCCTGCACACAGGCGGCAAGGCGCTCGGCGTGGCGGGGGGTCTGGTGACGGCACCGGCGGAAATCGTCGATTATCTCGTCAACAAGGCGCGTCCCTTCATTTATTCGACCGCACCGTTGCCGGTGCAGGCGGCGCTGCTTCACCGCGCCCTGAAACTGGTTGATGAAGAGCCGGAACGCCGCAAGCGTCTGCTGGCCTTGCGCGATCATGCGAACACAGTTCTGCCCGTCCCGCCTTCCGCGACACAGATTATTCCGGTCATTCTGGGCGACGATGAATCTGCGCTGAAAGTGGCGGCGGCTTTGCAGGAGTCCGGTTTCGATGTCCGCGCCATCCGCCCGCCGACAGTTCCGGAAGGGACGGCGCGGCTGCGCCTTTCGCTCAACACGGGGCTGGACGAGAAAATTCTGGACGCCCTGGCGGAACGGCTGACGACGCTTCTCGAAAGACAAGCGGCATAATGACAAAAGGATGCATCATCACAGGCACGGACACCGGAGTCGGCAAGACCGTGTTCGCGGCCATGCTGACGCTGGCTCTGAAGGGCGTCTACTGGAAGCCCGTGCAGGCGGGGACGGAAGGAGCGACGGACACGCAGACGGTCAGAAAGCTGACGGGTCTTCCGGACAACCGTTTTCTTCCTGAATCATATATCCTGACGCAGCCTTTATCGCCCCACCGCGCGGCGGAGCTGGACGGCAGAAAGATCGAGGAGTTGAAACTTCCAAAGGCCGTTTCCCCCCTTATCATCGAGGGCGCGGGCGGGCTGATGGTTCCTCTTTCCCGCGAGACATTGTTTATCGATATATTCAAGAAATGGAACTTGCCCGTCATCCTCTGCGCGCGGACGGTGCTGGGAACGATCAACCATACGTTGCTGTCGATAGAGGCGATGAAAAAGAGGGCGATGCCGATCCTCGGAATCGCCTTTATCGGCTCCGACAATCCGGACAATATCCGCACGATCACGGAGTTTTCCGGCGTCAGAAATCTGGGACGCCTGCCGCTTCTGGAAGCCCTTGGGAAAAAGTCGCTTGAAGAAGCGTTCGACGAAAATTTCAGGAAAGAGGATTTTGATTTTGTCTAGAATCTGGCATCCCTTCACCCAGCACGCGCTGGCCGACCCGCCGATCCCCGTAGCAAAGGCGGAGAGGGCGTATCTCTACACAAAGGACGGGCGGCGGATCATTGACGCCATATCCTCATGGTGGGTCAATACGCATGGACACTGCCATCCTCACATCGTAAAGGCCGTGCAGGAGCAGGCCGCAAAGCTCGATCAGGTGATTTTCGCCGGGTTCACGCACGATCCCGCAGAAGCACTGACGGAAAAGCTGGTCAGGGTCGCGCCGCCGGGGCTTGAGCATGTTTTCTTCTCCGACAGCGGCTCCATCTGCGTCGAAGTCGGCCTGAAGATGGCCGTCGGTTTTCACCATCACTCGGGTAAAGCGCGGAAACGCGTGCTGGCGCTCGAACACGGCTATCACGGCGACACCTTCGGCGCGATGGCGCTGGGCGCGCGTGGAGGTTTCAGCGACGTCTACAAGGATTTCCTGTTTGACGTCACGCGCCTCCCTTTCCCCGGAGGCACGCTGGAGGTGCTGGAGCGCGAACTGGTCGCAGATCCGGAGGGCTTCGCCGCGTTCGTGTTCGAGCCTCTGGTTCTGGGCGCGGGCGGGATGCTGATGTACTCCGCCGACCTGCTGAAAAACATGTGCGACCTGTGCCGCAGACACGGCGTTCTGCTGATCGCCGACGAAGTCATGACGGGCTGGGGGCGGACGGGAACTATGTTTGCCTGCGAGCAAGCCGGGGTCACGCCCGATATTCTGTGTCTGTCAAAGGGACTGACGGGGGGATTCCTGCCTTTGGCGGCGACGCTGTGCACGCCTGAGATTTACGGCGCATTTTTCGCGCCCGACCGCCGCAAGACCTTTTTCCATTCCTCCTCCTACACCGCCAATCCCCTCGCGTGCGCGGCGGCGGCGGCGAATCTGGACATCTGGGAGAAAGAGCCTGTCCTTGAGCGTATCAGGCTTGTTGCAGAAGGGCATAAAAAACACCTGTCCCGCTTTATCGGGCGCAGCGACGTGACGGGAATCCGCCAGACCGGAACCATCGCCGCGCTGGATATCGTCACGGACAAAGCCGGATATTTCTCCGGTCTCGGCCCGGTTCTTTATAAGTTTTTTCTGGAGCGGGGAATCCTGCTGCGCCCGCTGGGCAACACGGTTTACATCCTCCCGCCATACTGCATAACGGAGGACGACTTGAAGGACGTCTACGACGCCCTCCGCGAGGCTCTCGATTTTATCCGCAAGCACTGACTGAAGCCACCCTCACCCCGACCCTCTCCCGCTTTGCGGGAGAGGGAGGGACCTGCGAAGCGGGAGGGTGAAGGAGGCCTTCAAATGAAGACGGAAAAAATACAAGAATTATTTTTCAAGATTGCTGGGCTTAAGTATTTGCGGCTCGGCCTTCTTGGGCAGAAACTCTTCCGGAGGCTCCAGGCCGCTATTTTTGCGCGCTTCTTTGAAGATCGTCGAAGCGTTGAACATAGCCTTGGGGCCGTGGACGATTACATTATCGATTACAACTCCAACAGCGCGGATGGTGCGAACCACTGCGTCCTTGCGCATAAAATCGTTGTATCTCTCCAGCTTTTCTTCCTCCAGCGCGACGCATACGGGCCCAAGTTCCCTGATATCCGCCAGCCTCTGTTTCGCGATGTCTATTGTCATGTCACGCTCTTTCTCCAGAGCCTTATTCTTGTCATCAGTGGTTTTTGCGATGTCATAAACCGATTTATTGAAGATCAGGGTCAGTTTTTTCTCATCCTCTGTGAACACTTTCCTGACAGCATCGGCTACTTTCATAAGTTCACCGAGCTTTTCTTGCTCTTTTCTAACCTTGCCTATCTGGGCTGCCACGGCCTCCTCTTTTTCACCAAGCCCTGATTTTTTCCTGGAAGCTGCGATTCTCGCTTCTTGCTCCTTATCGAGATCATCCAGCTCTTCTGTCCTTATGAAGGTCAGTTCCAAGGACGCCTTTTTATAAGCATCCTTTGCTTCCTTGATTTTATTCTTGGCGAGAAGTCTCGCTTCTTCCATGCGTGCCTTGTTCTCTGCTTCGACCTTTTTCAGATCCGGTTTTACAAGCTTTACTTCGACCATAGTTGTCTCCAAATCCTTTAGAGTCATTGCACGATTAGGGGTTCCTTTTAGAAAAAAGCTGTGATTCCATGAGTCCTGTGACTCAGGGGGGATTGTCATGGAATTGGAAGGAGAAGCGGCGCGGTTGGCGAAACGGCCCGTGACGTTTATGCGGTTGA
>JAZDGQ010000028.1:0-46637 GCA_043806835.1 Pseudomonadota bacterium
GTTATCGCTCAACCATTTAGGGCTTGGGACAAAATAACAGAATCGGAATATAAAGAATCCACCGCAGGGTAGAAACGTAGGATAAGGAATTTCTGCCTTATGTTTAATGTTAAACTGACGCTGTTATTTTGTCCCAAGCCCTTAGCATCTTCATACCACCGTTCAGTAAAAAACTTTACAAAGAACGCCACCGTATCGAGAACGCCTTTTGCAGACTCAAGGACTTCAGGCGTATTGCCACACGCTATGACAGGCCGGCAAGAAACTTCCTGGCTTCCATCCACCTCGTCGCAACACTTGTATGGTGGATTTAATGAGTCTGGACCCTAATGAGTTTTGACCCTAATCCCCCAGGCAAATGCCCAGAGCCCTGGCCGTGCGCACGAGGACGCCGTCGAGGTCAACGTTCTGATAGCTGGCAATCGCATCTTCTATCGGCACGTCGATCACGCTCCGGTTCGACCAGGCCACCATGCGATTGAACTTGCCCGCGACGACAAGTTCCACGGCATGGACGCCGAAAGCGGAGGCGATCAGCCGGTCGCTGGGAAGGGGCGCGCATCCGCGCTGGACATGTCCCAGAACCGTGACCCGCGTTTCAAAACCGGTGACTGCGGCAATGCGTTCCCCCAGGTAATGACCGATGCCGCCGTACCTCTTTTCCCCTCCGCTGTGTTTCGTTTCCAGGGTGTCCCCGTCGGTTGTCCTGACCGCTTCCGACACGACGACCAGCGCGAAGTTGCGCCCCTCCTCCGCACGGATGGCCGCTATTTTTTGCGCCACCCTGTCGAGGCTGTAGGGAATTTCCGGGATCAGGATCACGTCCGCCCCGCCGGAGATCCCCGCCGTCATGGCGATGTTTCCGGCATCGCGCCCCATCACTTCCAGAACCATCACGCGGTCATGGCTGGCCGCGGTCGGCTGCAACCTGTCAAGCGCTTCCGTGGCGACAAAGGCGGCCGTTTCAAAACCGACGGACCTTTCGGTTTTTCCCACGTCGTTGTCGATCGTTTTCGGAATGCCCACAAGATTGAAATTCCCCATCTGCGACAGACGGTGCAGAATGTCCATGCTGCCGTCCCCGCCGATGCCTATCAGCGCTTCAAGACCAAGCTCGCCGATGCCCTCGATAATCTCCTTCGAACAATCCCTGACGGAACCGTCCGGCATCGGATGCCGGAACGGGGAGCCCTTGTTGGTGGTCCCGAGAACGGTTCCGCCAAGGCGCATGACCGTCATGTCGAACATTTCGCGCGACAGCACCTTGTAACGCATGGGCCGGGACAGCAGGCCGGCGGTTCCGTCCTCGATCCCGATAACTTCCAGTCCCCGGCGCGTGGCGGCGTAGACGACGGCGCGTATCACGGCGTTCAGCCCTGCGCAGTCGCCGCCGCTTGTTAAAATCCCGATTCGTTTCCTATCGGCCATGTCGTTTGATCTCCTGATTTCTTTATGGTATGATGCTCTTCTTACCGGAGCATGCCACTCGACCTTCGAATACAACAAATAAAGCTTAATTTTACAGGATTTTCCTGATATCATACCTCGCCGTTGGTGAGATGGATTCTAGAAAAATGATGCTGGAAGAGCAAGAGGATATGCAAAGAAAGATCGAGGAGCTCAAAGTCGAGCACCGCGATCTGGATATCGTCATTCAGCAGCTTTCCGATTCCGCGCCCGTTGATTTTTTGCGCCTTCAGCGCCTGAAGAAGCGCAAACTGTTCCTGAAGGACTCAATTTCCAAAATCGAGAGCATGCTGTTGCCGGATATCATCGCGTAATTTATCTTTCCGAGTATTGAAAAATACTCCGTTATTCTCTACCCTGTAGGGGCGTTGTTCTTCAAAATCACAAGGGGCGAAAAAATATGGACATAATCAAAGTAGAAGAATGGGAGCAAAATCAGATTAACAGTCTGACGCTGAAGCTTATCTTCGCGGCGACATTCGGCACGCTGGCGGCGACCGGCGTTGCTTTCCTCCTTCAGAAAATAGGCATACCGGAAATCAGGCCTGAGCTCCTTTTTGCTCCCTGGGGCATCGCTCTTGTACTGGGAGCCGCGATTGCCTTTCATCGCGGTGTTCTGGCGGAACGCGCGCGTGCCTCCAGGTCAGCCGGAGAAGAAAAGAAAAAGTAATTCTCCGGGGCGTGTTGTCAATTGTGCCGGGGCACCCTAAAAAATCTCCCGCACCAGCGGAATAGTCACAGCTCTTTTTTCCGAGAGTGCCTTGCGGTCGATTTTCTCCACCAGATGGCGGATGGTCAGGAAAGACCTCTCTATGCGCGGCAGGATGAATTGCACCACTTCCTGCGGCACGAGGAGCTGCCGATCTGAAAAAAGCTTTGTCAGCACGACGGCCATCAGGCCGTCATCGGGTGGGTCTATGGCAACGGAAGGCGCCGCCAGAAGCCTGGATTTCAGGTCTGGCAGAGAAACCGGCCATTCCCTTACAGACAGGGCATCCGTCATGAGCAGGTGTCCGCTCCGCTCCTGCATCAGATTATAAAGGTGGAGGAGAGCTTCTTCCCGCTCCTTCCCGCCCATCGCCTGCGACACGCCGTCTATCATGACCGCCCGTGACGCGCCGATGATCCGGTCGGCGTTTTCAGGAGCCATACCCTGCAGCAGGATTTCTTTTGCTGCCGCCTTTTTTTTCCAGACTTGCAACAGATGCGTTTTTCCGCTGGCCGGAGGGCCGAAAATAACCAGCGCCGGCGCCGGCCAGTCCGGCCACCTGTCCAGCCAGGAAACGGCATCACGATTGGAGCCCGACACCCAGAAGTCCTCGCGCTCGTAGGCGTGGCGATGGCCGAGATCAAAGGGTATCTGTTCAGGCCTCACCGTCATTTCAGCCTGAGTTCATAGAGGATCGGCGGGGCCGGGGCGCCTTCAAACACGGCCACCACAGGCTCATTGAGCGAAAGTCCCTTTCCTTCCAGCGCCGTCATGAGCGATTCAAGGCTGCCGTCAAAACCAAGGACAAGCCTGGCGGATGTCCTGCTGAGGTCGGAGATTTCAACTGCAGGAGCCGGGGAGAGGGACGACAGGCGGCGTTGCACGTCCAGCCATTGCGCGAAACTCCCGAAATTCACGACCGCTTCGAGGGTGATTTTTTCCGGCGGAACCTCCACCGCATTCGACGGAGAGACCGGCGCCGGAAAGGGTTCGGAAGCCTGAATCGCACGAACCATTTGCGCGACGGTCTGCCTGAAGGACTCCCTGGCATTCTGCCCGCCGGTATAGGGCGCCACAGAATTTTTTCGGTCGATCCTGCCGTCTTTGTAGATGTAAAGATCCGACCGCATATGGATCCCGGATTTGTTGGCCACGGCCAGGGCGACTTCGGTTGCGCCGTAGTTCACGCGTATCTTTTCAACGACGCTGTAGTCCCCCGACCACACCGCATCCGTGTTTCCGGAGGAAATGTCGGCGATATCCCCGGGCGGAACCGCGATAACCAGATTCCGGGACGACGCTGAACTCACGGCTTCCTGCCACGCCTCCCTCCATGGATTGGGATCCTCCCACAGAATCTTCTTTCCGGAAATGTCCTCAAAATAAGGCAGGATCAGGACAGTGCGGGATTCCTCCGCCACCGCACCGACAGGAGGCGCTGGAGGGGTATCGCTCGCCACCACCGCCGACGCTCCGGCGGGAATCCTTATATAGTTGGCAATTTCCGGGCTGAACCGCACGGTGAAGCTCGCCACATACCGGCTGGCGGAAATCTGTTCGTTCCTGATTTCAAAGTTCTGTACCAGCAACGCAATCACCTTATCATCCGGGAATGCATAGTTTTCAATTTCTTCGGGGGTCATCACCCTTTCGGCAAGCTTCCGGAAGGCCGTCCTCTGCGCCTCCGCAATGGCCTGTTCCCTCGCCAGAACGGCATTCCTGTCCGTCTTGTCAATGACAATATCCGTCACCGTCAGGGGCCCGTCCGTCACCGCAGGAACGGTGGGTGGCGCTTGCGCCGGAACAGGGGAGGGAAAATACGCCTGCGCGGACGCCGCCGCAGAAAAGGCCGGCATCCCCGATAATGCCAGAAGAAGGACGGCGCGGAAAAACGATGCCCTGCTGACGGCCATTCCTATCTGGCCGGGAAGCTCTTTCCCGCCCCCCCTTTGATATTCAGGTATTTCAGGATATCCGTCTTGAACCGCACGTTAAAAATCGCCTGATACCGTTCGGGGGAAGAGCGCACATTGCTGATTTCAAACTCCCGCATCAGCGACAGGAGCGTCTGGCCATCCGGCATCTCATATGTTTCAAACGCCACGGAAGTCATCGATTCCCGGGCGAGCCTGCGGAAAGCCTCCCGGTGAGCCTCCATGATGGCCTCGCCTCTCGCCGCTTCGTCGCCTTCGCCGCCTTTCTTCTCAACGACAACAGGGATATTCATCACCGTCAGATTATCCTCGTCGAGGCGCGGAAGCCCTGGGATCCTGGCCGAGGCCGCCGAGGAAAAGGCCAGCACTCCCAACAGGACGGCAAAGAGCGTACGGCAGGGAAGAGGGGGTCGATTATTCGGCGAGGATTTCCGAAACTCCCGTATAAACATTCAGTTCTGCGGATTGTTCCCGCCCCCCTTTTTTTGATTTATGTATTCTAAAACTGTCGGCTTGAAACGCACATTAAAATTCGCTTCATACTTGGTGGGATAGCTCTGTTCGCCCCTGATTTCATAGTCGTTAACAAACGACATAATGATATTATCTTCCGGCACCTCCGATGACCCCCCGAACCTATCGGAAATCGTCTGAAAAGCCTCGCGTTGCGCCTGCATGAGAGCCTGCCTTTTTACCCCGGCGGCATCATTATTATTCTCTTTTCCGATATAGACGTGAATTCTCATCACCGTCAAAGACTCCCTGGATATCTGCGACGACGGCATTTTCGCCAGAGACGATGCGGCGAAAACGAATACCCCCAGCAAAATAACAGGGAGAACGCCCCAAAGAAAAAACACCCGTTTGATTGGCATAATTCAGAAAACTCCTGCAAGGATTCCCTTTTGCCATCCTAAACGCCCCAGAATATAAAATCCAGCACTTCCAAAAACAGGATCATCATGGGAAGATTAAATTTCATGGGGTCTTGTTTCCGGAGGGGGCATTGGGGAAAGAATCTGGATATATCTCTGTTAAAGATCTGGCGGTTCTGGCCGTCATCGCCGTGTTGTGGATCTTTTCGCCGTCCGTCCGGGCGGAGGAGAATCCCGGCTCCGCGAACATGCCCCTGTTCCTGACCGGCCAGTCTCCGGCTATCAGCGTGATCCCCCATGTCCGCCTGTTTCAGGATCCGAAAAGGGATCTTTCCTTTCCGCAAATTCTCGCGCAGTACAAATCCGGCGGGGGCGGCGCGCCCAAAAATAAAAATCTCCTGACCGCAGCCCCTTCGTCGGCCACCTGGTTCGTCTTTACCGTGGTCAACCGCAATCCCGCCCGGAGCGTCTGGGTTCTGGATCTGGGATGTCTGACGGAGGGAACGACCGGTATCGCCGACCGGGTCGCCTTTTTTTCGGATGCGAACCCCGGGCAGGCGATGATCATCGACGGACGCGCCGTCAGAAACAAGCTGCAGATGCCGGGGCAGGAAAAAAACGCCATCCCCCTGATGCTGGATACGATGCACCCGAGAACCTTCGCCCTTTACATCGAGACCACGGCGGGCATGTCTCTGGCGTTCAATCCCCGGATCGAGGATCAGGCCGGCTACAAAAGCCTCCGCGGCAAACGCGCATTCGTGGATGATGCCCTGCTCGCCGCCGCCCTGTTGCTGGCGGGCATAACGCTTCTGTTTCTGCAGCATTACAGAAACATCGTTCCCGGACTGCTGATTCTTTACGCCGCCGCGGAGTTTCTGATTTATCAGACCACCGATGAAATCCTTCCTCAGGGAAACAATACCGTCGCCGTCCATATGGACGTCCTCCATGCACTGGCCGCTGTGGCCGCTCTTCTGCTGACGCAGAAAATACTCTTTCCAGGCAGCGAGGAACAGGGCAGGCTTCGCAGGCTCATCCCGCTTGCCAATGCCTCGATTCTCACGGCGATCGCCGCCGGCTCCTGGATGGAACCCTCCGCGCAGATGAACAGCGTCCTGTTCCTCCGGTTCCTGCCTGTCGCCCTTCCTGCGTTTATTTCCGTCCTTGGCATCCTGACCGTCCTGAAAAGGGATGACGTGCCGCAGGCGCTCTCCTGCACTCTGGCCTGGCTCGCCCTTCTTTCCGGCGCCCTGCTGAGCGAGGCCGGCTTCTCCGGAATCACCCCGCTTTCCCCGGGCGGCATCGCTTTTTACTGGCTCTGCTTTATCCCGCACATAGCGCTGCTGGCGTGGTCCTCGCTGCGCTCCGTCGCCGCGAACGAGGCCATGCGCCTCAGGCGCCGGATGGAAATGGCTCAGAAACACGAGGAGGAAACGGAATTCCGCAAAACCAGGGAGATGACGGAGCAGGCGCATCTTCTGAGCGTGCTGCAACGGGAAAAAGAGATGATGGCCGCCCTGAGGAGCCGCGAAGCCGAGAGGATTCAGGCGCTTCATCACGCCAAGGAAATCGCCGACGAGGCCAGCAAGGCGAAATCGGACTTTCTGGCCGTCATCAGCCACGAAATCCGCACGCCCATGACCGGGATCATGGGAATGATCCGCCTGATGCTGGACACGCAACTGGACGAAAAGCAGAAGGAATGCGCGAAAACAATCCAGTACGCGGGAGATGCGCTGCTGGCGCTACTTAACGATATCCTTGACTTCTCCAAGGTCGAAAAAGGACGCATGGAGATCGAAAGCGTCAACTTCGACCTGAACCGCCTGGTGGAAAGCGTGATTCTGCTGATGTCCGGGCGCGCCGACGAAAACAAGCTCGCCCTGAGGGCGGAAATCGCCCCCGGCACTCCGGCCCTGTTGAAGGGGGATCCCACGCGCCTCCGGCAGATTCTCCTGAATCTCGTCGGAAACGCCGTCAAATTCACGGAGAAGGGCTCCGTCACTCTCCTCGTCAGGGAGCACGGCAGGAAAGACGGGAACCCTCACATCTTCTTCGCCGTCAGGGACACCGGCATCGGCATTTCTCCGGAGGCGCAGAAAAACCTCTTTTCCCCCTACACTCAGGCGCATTCCAGCATTTCGCGGCGCTTCGGCGGCACCGGCCTCGGGTTGTCCATCTGCAAACGCCTCGTCAACGCCATGGGCGGCGACATCCAGGTGGAAAGCAGGATGGGAGCCGGAACGACGTTCTCCTTCGTCCTGCCCTTTGAGGGGGGCACAGCGGAGACGGAAAACGCGCCCGACGCTCCCCGCAGCATAAAACCCCTCAGCGTCCTCGTCGTTGACGACAATCTCATCAATCAGCGGGTCATCGCCGGGCTGCTGGAAAAAGACGGCCATACCATCGTCACGACCGGCAGCGCGGAAAACGCGATGGACGCGCTGAAGGAGCGCAGCTTCGACGCCATCCTGATGGACATGGAAATGCCGAACATCGACGGGCCGTCCGCCACCCGCATGATCCGCGCCCTGAAGGACAGGGAAAAAGCGGCCATCCCCGTCATCGCCATGACCGCCAATGTCATGAAGGAGGATATCGAGCGCTGCTTCGAGGCCGGCATGAACGATTACTGCAGCAAGCCGATTGACTCGGAAAACCTGCGCGCCATGCTTCTTCGCGTTGCGAACAAGGAAGGTTCTTTCAGGGCTGATCCCGCATCGGGGCCGGAAAAAATACAGCCCCGCATTCCTTCACCCCCACCTTCGCCGCCGCAGGACGGCATTCTTTTCACTTCCGAAAACCTCGACGGTCTCAAGTCCAGCCTTGGGGCGGCGCAAATGAACGAGCTTATGAAGGATCTCTACGAAAAAACGGAATCCATCATCGCCGCCGCCGAACAGGCTTTCCGGGACAACGACACCAAAACGCTCTCCGGGCTTGGACACGATCTCTACGGCATGACCGCCAACTTCGGCCTTGCGGGTCTTGGCGTTCTGGCGACGAAAATGAACCGTCAGGCAAAGGATGATTCCCTCGCCGGGTCTCTGGGCGAGACCGTCGGAAAACTGCGCCCCGCTTACGAGGAGACCCGTAAGGTGGTGGATGCATGGATCAAGGAGTAAAGCCGTAGAGCGTTTCTGCTTTAATACGAGAGCGTCGGCGTTTTTTTTGCGAGGCCCGGCAGATTATTTATGACTGTGAGATCGAGTTCCGGGCGAAGCACTTGCTTAAACGTCTCATGCCGTTCTGCCTCAAGAGATGTCAGTGTTTTCAAGGCTTTCCCGAAATTTTTCGTTATGAGGTCGTCCGGCAGCTTTATGCTTGCGAGGTTGAAGCGAGCGCTGAGTTCCTGTGCCGCGACGTAGTTTTCGCTTACCTCTCTCGTCAAGTGACCAATCTCACTCCGGTCGTTGAATACGGGCGGTTTTTTGTTTTCAGCGCCTTTTATGATTGCGTCCACCATCATCTCAGCGCTTTTCTGATGCGCCGAAGCGGCGAAGGCCGCAATGATGGTTTCATTGGAGATACCTCTTTCCGGATCAAGCTCGCATGGTCCCGCTTTAGCAGCGGCAAGATGTTCCTTTATACCTTTCACGGTGAACTCAATGATGGTTTTCGGCCACGGATTTCCCATTCTTTCAATTCCGCCCAGGCGGTTGAGATCCTTGATCGCGCTTATCATGTGTGCTTCGGTGGCGAGTTTATCAATGGCGCCTTTCTTTCCAAGTTCACCATCAACGATAAGCTCCGATGCGTCCTTTCCCGCTTTCTTGAGAAGGGAGGATATGTCCTCCACGGAACCGTTGATTGCGAACATGCTGAGCCCATGGTTTCCCGGCTCGACGCTTTTCCTGACGAGCTTGTTGAATTCGAAAAACGCTTTGCGGGCTTCCCGCAGGGCTTCAATCCGAGCCTCAGTCGTAAAGTGAACTTTATTATTCATGAATTGAACTCCTTATTTCTGGATGCCGCAGGACGGACTTTTCAGGATTCTCGGTTACACTATCACAGAAAAGTTTTATGTGCAATAATTATATCAGCCCGCGATCTCGCTCTCGCTGAAGAAGAAGGTGATTTCCGTTCTGGCGTTCTCGGGGCTGTCGGAGCCGTGAACGGAATTGGCTTCGATGGATTCAGCGAATTCCTTGCGGATGGTGCCTGCGTCGGCGTTCGCCGGGTTGGTGGCGCCCATGATCCTGCGGTTGAGGGCGACGGCGTCATCGCCTTCCAGAACCTGCACCACCACCGGACCGGAAATCATAAAGTTGACGAGATCCCTGTAGAAAGGACGCTCCTTGTGGACGGCATAAAACTTTTCCGCCATCTCCCGCGTCATGCACAGGCGTTTCTGCGCCACGATCCGGAGACCATTTTCCTCGAATTTCGCATTGATTTTACCGGTCAGGTTGCGGCGCGTCGCGTCCGGCTTGATGATTGAAAACGTGCGTTCTTTGGCCATTTGTTTTTTCCCTTATTTAAGATTTGCGGCTTTTATACATACCTTTTGAAAATAAAGCAAGGAGAAGAAAACCACAGATGAGCACGGATACCTTGTCATCCCTCGCTGCACGGCATGTGCCTACACCGTGCAGCGAGGGGTGACAATAGAGAAAAAATCCGTGTCTATCCGTGGAGAAATCTCCTAGCCCGCCAGCGCCGCCTCGATCGCGGAGACGGCGTCGTTGGCGAGTTTGCCGTTGGGCCCTCCGGCCTGAGCCATGTCGGGACGGCCTCCGCCGCCCTTACCGCCCAGCTTTTCAGCACCTATTTTCACCAGATTGACGGCATTGAAACGATCGGTATAATCAGCAGATACGGCAACAACCAGAGAGGCCTTGTCATCTTCCGCCACCGATACCAGCGCCACCACACCGGAGCCAAGTTTCGATTTCAGATCGTCCGCAAGCGACTTAAGTTCATTCGGCGGGATTCCTTCCAACACACGAGAATCAAAGGGAATATTGTTGATCTTTTTTCCCGGTTGAAAACCCCTCATCGCATTCCCGTCGCCCATCGCCATTTTTCGGTGCAGGTCGGAAATTTCCTTTTCCAGTTTTTTCCTGTCGTTCATCAGCGCCTCAACCCGCGCAGGAGCTTCCGCAGGCGAAGTTTTCAGCAGCGCGGCGATGGCGTGCAGCCGCTGTTCCTGCTCGTTCAGATAGTACAGCGCGCCGCTCCCCGTCACGCCTTCGATGCGGCGGATTCCGGCGGCCAGCGCGCTTTCCCCGACGATCTTGAACAGGCCGATGTCCCCCGTCCGGCGCGCATGGGTGCCGCCGCAGAGTTCCATCGAAAAAGGCTTGCCCGGCGCGTCCGGATTGGCTCCCCCCATCGAGAGCACACGTACTTCCTCGTCGTATTTCTCGCCGAACATCGCCATCGCGCCCAGCGCCCGCGCCTCGTCCACCGGCAGCAGGCGCGTGGCGACTTCGCTGTTCATGCGGATGCGCTCGTTGACCTCTTTCTCGACGGTGGCAATCTGCTCGTCGGTCAAAGCAGTTGACTGGCTGATATCGAAGCGCAGCCTTCCCTCATCGACGCGGGAGCCTTTCTGCGCGACATGCTTTCCGAAGTGCCTTTGCAGGGAGGCCTGCAATAAGTGCGTGGCCGAGTGGTTGGCGCGGATGGCGTTGCGGCGCTCCACGTCGATCTGGAGGGACACGGCGTCCCCGACGCTGATCTGCCCGCTGGCGATGTTCCCGCGGTGCACGAAAATCCCGCCCGCTTTCTTCTGGGTGTCCGTGACGTTGATGACGCAGGACGCCGTCCGGATCGTCCCCGTATCGCCGACCTGACCGCCTGATTCCGCGTAGAACGGCGTCTGGTTGACGACGATCGCAACGCTGTCCCCTTCCTTCGCGGAAGGCGCTTCGGCGCTGTCTTGGACGATGGCGAGAACCTTCGCCTCGGCGCTTTCCAGCTCATATCCCAAAAATTCCGTCGAGCCCTGCTTGTCCTTGATGTCGAACCAGACCTTTTCGATCATGTGCTCGCCCGAGCCCGCCCAGGATTTGCGCGCGGTTTCGCGCTGTTTTTCCATCGCCGCCTCGAATCCGGCGACATCGACCTCGCGTTTCTGCTCGCGCTTCAGCACGTCCTGCGTCAGGTCGAGGGGGAACCCGTAAGTGTCGTAGAGCCGGAACGCCACCTCGCCCGAAAGCTTCTGGCCGGAGCCGAGCTTCGCCGTTTCAGCCGTGAGCAGGCCGAGGCCGTTGTCCAGCGTTTTCTTGAAGCGCAGCTCTTCTATCCTGAGCGTTTCCGTGATCAGCGCCTCCGCCTCTTTCAGCTCGGGATACGCCTCGCCCATCTGCGCGATCAGCGCATGCACCAGACGGCACATCAGCGGCTCCTGCGCTCCCAGCAGGTGCGCGTGGCGCATGCCGCGCCGCATGATCCGCCGCAGCACGTAACCGCGTCCTTCGTTGGAGGGCAGGACGCCGTCCGCGATCAGGAAGGCCGAAGAGCGCAGGTGATCCGCGATCACGCGGTGCGAAACCTTGCCCTTGCCGTCGGGGTCGGTCTTTGTCGCTCCGGCTGAGGCTTCGATCAATGCGCGCATAAGGTCGATGTCATAGTTGTCGTGCTTGCCCTGCAGGATGGCCGCCGTCCTCTCCAACCCCATGCCGGTGTCGATCGACGGCTTGGGGAGCCGGATGCGCTCGCCGCCCGCCTGCTGCTCGTACTGCATGAACACCAGGTTCCAGATCTCGATGAAGCGGTCGCCGTCGGCGTTGGCGGATCCCGGAGGTCCGCCCGGAATTTTGTCGCCATGGTCGAAGAAGATCTCGGAGCACGGGCCGCAGGGACCCGTGTCGCCCATCATCCAGAAATTGTCCGATGTCGGGATCCGGATGATTTTGTCGTCTGGCAGCCCCGCGATTTTTTTCCAGTGCGCGGCGGCTTCGTCGTCATCGTGATAGACCGTCACCAGCAGGCGGTCTTTGGGGAGACCAAGCTCTTTCGTCACCAGCTCCCACGCGAAGCCGATCGCCTGTTCCTTGAAATAATCCCCGAAGGAGAAATTCCCGAGCATCTCGAAAAACGTGTGATGGCGCGCCGTGAAGCCGACGTTGTCGAGGTCGTTGTGCTTGCCCCCGGCGCGAACGCATTTCTGCGCCGTCGTCGCGCGCTTGTAGGAGCGCGTTTCCTGGCCGGTGAAAATATTCTTGAATTGCACCATGCCGGAGTTGGTGAACATCAGCGTCGGATCATTGGCGGGAACCAGCGAACTGGAACGGACGGCTTCATGCCCGTTCTTTTTGAAGTAATCCAGAAACGCCGTGCGCACCTGACTTGCAGTCGTCATTTTTCTCTCCCTCAACACACGGGCAATTATACACGACTTTACAAAAAAGGAAGCCCCCGTCGTACTCCTCCGCCGGACAGGGAAAACCGGTGCATCACCGGACTGAAACCCCCGACGCGGCGGCAAATCTGGATATGTGGCGGATATCTTCGGCGGCATAAACCGGCCAGTCCCCGGAAGCCACTTTTTCCAGAGAGTCCGTGTTCTGATTGTATTTCAGACGGTAGATCCAGTAATTCGTCAGCACGCGCTCGACGAAAACGCGGGTTTCGGCGACGGGGATGGACTCGATGAACAACAGCGCATCATCCTCATAATCGATGTTCCTCTCCCAGCGCGACAGCTTGCCGGGGCCGGCGTTGTAGGCGACAGCCAGTTTGAACAGATTGTCCTTCACAGCCTCCTCCTGCATCAGATCCGCGAGATACCTCTGGCCAAGGAGGATATTCACCGCGGGGTCCTGCAACTGCTTCCTGTCGATCCTGATGCCGATTTTCCGCGCCACGTTCATGGCGGTGGATGGCAGCAACTGCATCAGGCCGACGGCTCCGGAACTTCTGTTGCTGGCGGCGGCGTCGAATTTTGATTCCTGCCGGATGAAGGCGTAAACCAGCGCCCTGTCCAGTTGATACCCGCCTTCGGGACGCCAGGGCGCGTCGGGATACAGGGCGGAATCATACGGATGGCCTTTTCTGTCTTTCAACCCGCTCCCGAGGCGCATTTCGAATGAGGGGGAGCCGGCCTTGCTGGCGAGCACGATCATGGCTTCCTGCAGCGTCTTGTTGTTTCCCGGATTGATCTGCCGCAGCTCCTTTTCAGCCAGATCCGGACGCCCGGCGTCCATCAGCGCCAGAGCGCGTTTTCCGGCGGGAATATCCGCCATCGCCTTCGTCATCCTGTCGTTCAGCTCGGGCATGCCCCAATTAAAGCGCGCCTGTTCCATTCCCAGAATCTTTACAGAGATGATGCCGTAGAAGCTGCGCGGGGATTTCGCCGACTGGCGGAGCCAGTGGCTTATTTTTTGTGGACGACGTCCCCTGAGATAGGAACGCGCCGCCCAATGTGCCCCCGCCGATGCCATCCATGCGGAAGCGCGGGGGGAATTCGCGGTGCGTTCGAAATGTTTCGCGGCTTCGTCATAGTCCCCCTTTTTCCACGCGGACAACCCGGCGATCCATCCCGCCAGGGGGACATCCTTTCCGGAACGGTCGGAACTTGCCGCAGCCAGTTCATAGGCCTGACTCGCCTTGCCATTGTAGAAATAAGACTCCGCTATCTGCGCCCGCAGGTCGTCATATTTCGTGGCATTGAAAAGTTTCTTCGCTTCGGGGCTTTCGAGCTGCTCCTGCGCCCGGGACGGTCTTTCCGATAGATTCCGGCTGATGCTCTTCACAATTTTGGATTCGTCCGGAGTGTAGCCCTGTTCCGCCGCGTAGGGTTTGGCAAGCTGGCCGCTGTCATAATCATGATATCCCGTCATGCCCCGCCCCGGCCGCGGGGAAGCAAGGTCGCCCGCACCCTTTTTGGGTTTGCGTTTCTGCGCGAGATCGTAGATTTTCTGCGCGCCGGGAAGGGAGGCATAGGATTTCATCCAGTCAGCGAGTTCACGGTAAGTCGATTTATATTCCCGGCTGACATACCGTTCATACAGCACATACCCCATCAGCCGGTGATCTCCGAGCTTCCCGATTTCCTCATTGGCCTTTTCGAAATCTCCGACATCCTGAAAAACGAAAATGCGCGCATAATGCGCCGCATCCTCTTTGCTTAAGAGCCTCTCGCGGCCGATGTGATTGAAGGCCTGCCCCTCCAGAGACAGCGGAGAGCGCTTCTCCGGCCTTTCGACTTGAGCCGGGGCGAGGCGGCGGGCGACAGGAAGGGCGATCTGCTTTTCGCCGCCGGTCATTTTCACGACAGGCCTCCTGACCGGCAGCAATACCGAAGCGTCCGCGTCTGCCGCAGCCACGCACAAGAGAACCAGCAGCACCGGCATGATCAGAAAAATCCGTCTGCGATAGACTTTAAATCTCAATACAAAACTGCCTTTTCTTTACGAAGGGAAGCTGATTTATACCGGAATTATTCTATCTTGGCAAGGGCTTTACATAAAAATGAAGAAAAAAGGGCGAAAACAACGGGTTGTCCGTGGAAACTCTATTCTGAGTATTTTAACCGAATACATATATCTTATATACACCCGTTTATAGTGATTCCGGGCAAAACCGGGACGCGGGAAACGTATCGGAGGATCGTCATGAAAAAACGACTCATAATATTTTTGTCTCTGCTTGTCCTGTTGTTGCCGGTACGCGCTTTTGCCGCCTGACCTTGCAGCGCCATCAACCGTCGAGGTGATAAAAACGCTCAAGAGGAAAGACATCCCTGCCATCACCCCGGAAACTGGTAGTGTCTCAGTTTGAATATGCAAATCGTTGTTTTTTGATCTCGTAAATGTCAATCATTTGAACGAGGTCTTCCATGCTCCACAGCGTATCAGAAACACCCGCCGCCATAGCAGGGGACATTTTCAGGGTTTTGTGCATCCGTACAAAGTTGTACCAGACGAAGTAGAGCGCAAGAGCATGGCAATGGTTTTCGATCTTCTTTGAAAAGCCATTTGTCAGGCGCGTGAACCTACGCATGGACATTCTCATGGTCAGGTTTTGACGCTCGACATGAGAAGTGCTGACATGGGACAGGTCAGGTTTTCCGGATATTCTCGTCTTTTTGATACCAACACATTCCGCAGGGCTATACCGCTTCTGGCCTTCGCCAGTTTCTCCGTACAGCTTCACCATCATGGCGTAATCAACATCATCTCCAAATGCGCCTTCAATGGCTTCCAGATAGGCTTTGTGACCGTCCGTTGTGAGTTGAACCCGATTGGCAAGGCGACCTTTCAGATCAGCTACAAAGTCCATTGCTGTGTCTGAATCCCTGCCTCCGACAAGCCATGACAGGATCAGTTTGCTTTCGCTTTCAATAGCTGTCCATGTCCACAGATCGCCAGCTTGTCCCTCTTTATCCTTCGGGACATTTTTCGCTTTTGAATAGCAAAAACTCCAGATTTCATCACACTGGACGCGCTTGGCTTTGACGTTTCGGACAGTCTCATTGTGGAAGGCTTCGCAAGCCTCGCCAGCGTCTTCCAACAACTTGGAAACGGTATTGATGGATACCCCGACAACCCTTGAAATGGAGCGCATGGATGAGCCTTCGCACAGCATTTGGAGGATTTGGATACGTTTCTGTATGGGCAACTTGTTCATACCTCATTATATACATGAGGTAATTTAAGATAGCAAGCATTATTTTCGGTTTAGTTTATTTTCTAGATAGTATTTCTTTACTTTAGGCTTTATGGCACTAGACTCCTCTATTCCCATACATACCCTCGCAAAAAGACGATCATCTAAAAACCCTTGATATGTGATATTTCCATCATTGATTCTTTTTGTAAGAAGTGATGAAAGCCATATATCTGCGTAATAATAGGCGACAAAACTTGGTTTAGTGAAGAAGGGATGGTCTCCCGACCCTAGTAGGCAAGTACTGTCCGTTCCGAGAGGTTTCACTGAATTTATAGGCACAATCAGTTGTTTACCATTAGAGCAAGAGTTTGTGCAGATTACATGTAGATGTCTACGTCCTGGATCATGATCTGGCCCAGTTTCTGGGATAATAAACGTCTTACGGCGCGTTAATGGAAATGGCCCGGTCATTATTCTGAGAACAGTGCAGTTGTTTTACGGTATTGGTCAATTTCTGAAGATAAAATTTGTGCATCTTCAATCCTAAGGGCTTTAAAAACATCAGGATAATGTATAGGAAGTCTTCCAGTAGTAACTGGACTATATTCAGGGCAATGCTTATGGGTATAATTTCTAATTTGTGATGCGCTCATCCATCCGAAGCTATTCCAGATCGAATCTAATGCTTCTATTTCAATATCGCTAATTTCATCATAATCATTACGATCAAAATGTCTTATTGCTCTCACATTATTTTGTGACTTGGTAATAAAATTCGACCAAATTTCTTTATCAAGAGACCCATTGATGCAATTCAAAGAAACGGAACAGATTGGCCCATCTTTTAAAGAAAAAAACATATCGTAAAGCATCGGTCTACCATACTTCTCAAGAAATTGACGCTCAGAGAGATATAGTAATTTTATTAATTTCAATTTGCTGATGGGCGCAACATCTTTACAGGCGAAATAGGCCGCAACCTGAGCTGCCTTCTCAGATTGAAAACCAATGAGCCTATTTCTGTTCTTAATCTGCATCTTTCCACCGTTCTTTTGCCGCTTTCTTGGCAATCTCAGAACGTCTTTCCTTGGTTAACGAGTCAGCCCTTGCCTTCGCTCCAGCCCGTCCACTTTTTACTCTGCCTGAACGGGGCTTTGTTGTATCCTCAATCTCACCCGTTGCAATCATGCCCACCATGATGGCGCATCCTACTGAATCTGCTGGCCTTTTCTGTCCTTGTGGGCCTGTAGGCATGGATACTCCTTTTAATTTTCAGACACTTCGTCTTTCCATTATAACACGATTCCCGATTCGCTTAAACATCCGTGATGATAAAAAATATATCTGTCAAGTAAAAAAACATATTAGTCTGAAAATGTTGCTTTTATTCAGAAATTTTGTTTCACATATCGAAACTGAGACACTACCCGGAAACTTCTGCGCTTGACAAGGCGATAATTCTTATGTCAAAATTTTCGCGTTTTAAACCAGAGAGCCTTTCATTCAGAGGCCTCGCAAAGAGGATGCATCCTGTGAAACACATTTTTGACAAAATCACCCCGGGCATGAAACCCCTGATCGTCGCCGTCGTGTGTCCGGTGGATGACAATTCGTTGCGGGGCGCTTCCGATGCGGCGAAGGCGCAGATGATTATTCCCGTCCTGATAGGCTCCGAGGCGAAAATCAGGAAGACGGCGGACGAGGCGGGACTTGATATCTCCGGTTTTGAAATCGTTCCGGCCGGGAACAACCACGCCGCCGCCTGGAAAGCGGCGGAGCTTGTCAGGGACGGCCATGCGGAAGCGCTGATGAAGGGCGCGATCAGCACCGATGAATTTCTGGGGCCGGTCGTCGCCAAGGAAAACAGGCTGCGCACCGACCGCCGCATGAGTCACGTCCTCATCATGGAGGATCCCGGCTATCACAAGCCTCTCTACGTCGCCGATGGGGCGATGAACCCCCTGCCGACCCTGGCCGACAAAATAGATATCCTGCAAAACACCATCGATCTTTTCCGGGTCATCGAGGGGCGCGCGCCGAAGGTGGCTGTTCTGACCGCAAGCGAACATATCGACCCGAAACAGCCTGCGACGCTGGATGCGGCGGCGCTCGCGGTCATGTCCACGCGCGGGCAGATATCCGGAGCCGGATTTGTGGAAGGCCCTCTCAGTTTTGATATCGCCGTTTCCAAAGAGGCCGCGCGGGTGAAGGGAGTTAAATCCGACGTGGCCGGTGATCCGGACATTTTCCTTTTTCCAGGCATGGATACAGCAAACATTTTTGTAAAATCGAGGATGCAGTTTTCGGGAGCGAAGATCGGAGGCGTCGTCGTCGGTGCGCGTGTGCCGATCATCCTGACCAGCCGTGCGGACGGATCGGAGCAACGCATGAGTTCATCGGCAATCGCGCTCCTCAGTGTCAGAAACTCCCGCGCCTGACCATTGATGAGACACGGCCATGGAGTCTTTCCGCTTCAGATGCCGCGCGTTTCAGGGACGCCCAGATCGACGCCGCCCGCCGCAGGGACGGAGCCTGATCTCGTTTTTTTCTTGTGGCTGGTGGAATCGGTGTCCCCGCCGGTTTCGCGTTGCAGCTTCTCCCCCTTCAGCACGAGGGGGATTTCGTCCCCGTTCAGCGTTTCGTATTCCAGCAGGGCCTTGGCCAGGGCTTCCAGTTCGTGCCGGTTGTCGCCGAGCGTTTTCCGGGCGCGGGCATAGGCTTCGTCGATGATCCTCTTGACCTCGGCATCGACCTTGTTCGCCGTCGCGGAGGACATGGATTTATGCTGCCCCATCGAGTATCCGAGAAACACTTCCTCGCGGTCGGCGCCGTAGTTGATCGGCCCCATCTCGTCGCTCATGCCCCATTCCATCACCATGCGGCGCGACATTTCCGTGGCCATCTTGATGTCCGAGGAGGCGCCGGTCGTGACCTTCTCGGGGCCGAAGACCAGCTCTTCCGCGATCCGCCCGCCCATCGACACGGCGAGGTCTGCAAATAATTTTTCTTTCGACATCGAAATGCGGTCGCCCTCCGGCAGGCGCATCACCATGCCGAGCGCCCGCCCGCGCGGGATGATCGTCGCTTTGTGGATCGGATCGGAGGTTGGTTCGTGGATCGCCACGACCGCATGACCGGCTTCGTGATAGGCGGTCAGCTTTTTTTCCTCCTCCGTCATCGCCATGGATCGGCGCTCCGCCCCCATCATGACCTTGTCCTTGGCGTCCTCCAGCTCCTTCATGCCGACGACGCGCTTGTTGCGCCGCGCCGCCAGCAACGCCGCCTCGTTGACGAGGTTGGCGAGATCGGCGCCGGAAAAGCCCGGCGTGCCGCGCGCGATCACCCGCGCATCCACGTCCTGCGCCAGAGGCACCTTCCGCATGTGGACTTTGAGAATTTTTTCGCGTCCGTTCACGTCGGGATTCGGCACCACCACCTGGCGGTCGAACCGTCCCGGGCGCAGCAATGCCGGATCCAGCACGTCGGGGCGGTTGGTGGCGGCGATCAGGATCACGCCCTCGTTCGCCTCGAAGCCGTCCATCTCGACCAGAAGCTGGTTGAGGGTCTGCTCCCGCTCGTCATTCCCGCCGCCGAGACCCGCGCCGCGATGGCGCCCGACCGCGTCGATCTCGTCGATGAAGATGATGCAGGGCGCACTCTTCTTGCCCTGCTCGAACATGTCGCGCACGCGGCTCGCGCCCACGCCGACGAACATCTCGACGAAGTCGGAGCCGGAAATGGTGAAGAACGGCACGTTGGCCTCTCCCGCGACGGAGCGCGCCAGCAGGGTCTTGCCTGTGCCTGGCGGCCCCAGCAGCAGGACGCCTTTCGGGATTTTCCCGCCGAGCCTCTGGAACTTGTGCGGATCGCGGAGGAACTCGACCACCTCCTCCAGCTCCTGCTTGGCTTCGTCGACGCCCGCCACGTCGGCGAAAGTTATGCGACCGAGCTTTTCATTCAGCAGCCTGGCCTTGGATTTGCCGAAGCCCATCGCCTTGTTGTTGCCTCCCTGCATCTGGCGCATGAAAAAGATCCACACCCCGATCAGGAGCAGCATCGGGAACATGCTCGCAAGATAGCTGAAGATTGTCGGCTCGTTTTTGTCGGGCCCTCCGCTGATCCGGACGCCTTTCCCCTCGATGCGCGCCACCACGTCGGCGCCCGTGGGGATATAGGCTGCAAAAGCGCGCCCGTCGGTGTAATTGCCGGTGATCCGTCCATTCGCGATTTCGACGCTGGAGATTTCCTTCTTATCGACGCTGGAGATGAAGTCGCTGTAAGCCACTGTCAGCCCGCCCGCCTGCCCCGGGCGATCCTTGCTGAACATGTTGAACACGCTCGCCAGCAGCATGGCGATGACGATCCACAGGATCACGTTCCTGCCGAACATGTTATTTCCGCCTTTATCGTCATCGTTCTGATTTTTGTCCAACGTATCCTGCCTGATTTATATTCGCGCACCTTCCTATTATACAGTTTCCGGAGCGCATTAAACAACCTTTCCGCAAAACGAGACCCGTCCCGTTTTCAACTCGGCGGGGCAGGATGGGCTGTAATAGCCGAGATGCGGGACAGCCAGAAGACCCTCTCCCTGCCATAACGCCGGCAGAACCCGTTTTACCTTAAAAGGCAAAGCAACAGTACCCTCCATGTCCTTCTTTAATCCGGAAAGACCCTGTTCCCCCAAGGCTCCGATATCAAGTGATCCGGCGGGAAAGCCGGAAACGGAAAACCGTCCGTCCCAGACTCTTCCCTCCGTCACGCGCACCCGGCCTTCCACGGCTCCCGCCTCCCGCGCCAGCAGGACATCTCCGGAACGCCCCGGAAAAATCTCGCATCCGGCAAGAGTCTTTCCGGCGAACATCTGATTATGCAAATCGCTTCGGGTCTGTTCAACCGCCTCAAACCCGGCCGTGTACTGTTGCGGCGACAAAATCATCAGCGTCCGCGCGAGCACGCGCCGCTGAATCTCGCGGGGCGACCGTTTCCATTCCTCCGTTTTCAGGGTGGCATAGCCTTCCTGGTGCAGCAGGACGCATTCGGCAAACGCCGTATCCGTCATCGCCTGAAGTGCCTGCCGCGCATCTTCCAGTTTCTGCACCGTCTGGGAAAGGCGCTCCGGCGTGAGACCTTCCCCCTCCAGCAGGGTTTCAAACACGCGCAGTTTCACGCGCAGATATTTTTCATTGGCGTTCGACGGGTCCTCGACCCACTTCATGCCGTGTTGCAAACAAGTAGCGCGCAACCGTTCCCGCGAGAACGGCAGCACCGGACGGATGATGGAAACCCCCTCTGTCACGCGCACCGGCGCCATGGCGGAAAGCCCGTCCAGACCGCTGCCATGCGCGAGGCGCATCCAGAACGTCTCGATCTGGTCTTCCAGATTGTGCGCGACGGCCAGAAACGGAAAGCCGCGACGCTGGCATTCCGAAAGCAATAATTTATATCTGGCTTTCCGCGCCAGCTCCTGTACATGTGTCAGCGGCTTGTCCCCTTCCCATGTCAGGATATCGTGGGTGATCCCGCGTGCGCGCAGAAGCTTTTGAACGCTCGCCGCCTCCTCCGATGAACCGGTGCGCAGCCTGTGATCCACCGTCAGCGCCAGAATCTCCCCGCCGCGCCCCGCAACCCATTCCCGCATCAGCGCCGTCAGGGCAAGGCTGTCCCCGCCTCCGGAAACCGCGACAGCGATTTTGGGGCGCGTTCCACCGATGCAAAGTTTTTGCATGGAGGCATGGAATTCATCCGGGGGGATGGCATTGTTCATCATCTTGAACCCGCTCGTCACCCCCGCTTCACGCTAGGGAGCCTCTGAATAAGTCTCAAAAACCTCCAAACGGTCGCTGGAAACCCGCAGAAAACCGTGAACTGGCTCGACGAAATGGAACTTGTTCAGAGGTTCCCTAGATACGGTAACAAAATGACGTTGCTCGTGCAACGGCGATTGATCACCGTTCCCCGCAAAATAGGGGGATACGGCAACTGGCAGACGCGAGTGAGTACATCGACCGGAGTCACCGTTCCCCGCAAAATAGGGGGATACGGCAACAGATCGTTTCCAACCCCTTGTTTCCAAAGAATGAAAACGATCTCTTGGACTTATAAAACGCGCCGAAGCGTGTCAATGCCGATGCATTATATAGCATTTTTTCCAGCTTTCGGCAATCCTTTTTTCTGCCCGGCCCGCTGCAACGCGCCCATCCATCCGGCAACCACCTTGCGGACAGCGCGTCTGTTGCTGACGACGGCATTCCCCTCCGGCGACTTTTTGACCTGCTCCCGCCGTTCATCGTTCCAGCGCCGGATTTTTTCCGTTTTGGGGTGTCCGTCAACCGTCCGCGTGTGCAGGACGGCATGGTTCTCACGGCGCAGCAGGCGTTCAATACTGTCGCAGAATTCGGAACGATCCCCCCTGGTCAACGGCTCCAGAACCTGGCTGAAAACCTCTTCCACCGTCAGCGGCGACGGCGATGGGCTCCCCTCCGGATAAATACGCCAGAAAAGCCCGTTATGCGCCAGCGTATTGCGGATATTCCGCAGTTCGGTATCCTTGATATTGTCTTTTTTGTCTTTCGGGGCGAAGTCAAGGTAGCGGCAGATCGCGGCGTTGATCCGCACGGCCAGCAGGTAAAACGGCTCGACATCATGCTTGAAGCTTGTCTTCTGCCCCGCGCCGCTTTCGTAAACGAGCGCGCGGTTTTTCATTTGCAACGGGCATCCCAGTTCCCCGAACAGCGCCCGCAGGTTTTGCGGGCCGATAAAAAAGTAGCGCCGCTTGAACTGGAACTCCCTGTAATCCGTGGGGGATATGCCGAGCGTCCTGTACGATTTAAGCCACACTCGCGTGTTGTCGGCGTCCGTCGCCAGCGCCTTGCGCTTTCTTTTGTCGAGACGCGAGCGCTTTCTCTCCTCCGATATAAGGTGGATGCTCTTTGCCCGCTCTTGCTTGCACCACCCGAACAGGACATAGATATCCCCCGCCGCTTTCTCCGCCTCCGCGCCCTTCACCGCGCGGGCGCTCATTTCCAGCATATTGCAAATCTCCGGCAAAAGCAGAAAACCAAGGGCTTCCAGTGCCTTCGCATTTTTTTCCGGGGCAAAGACCTGTTTTCCTGACTTCCTTTCTTCATAGTGCTCAAGGTAGTCTCGCTTCTCCTTCAGGACTTCAAGCGCGGCGATGAATTCCTCGAAGCGCCAGAAAATGCCATGCTCCTGCTTAAGTCCGTCCGCGAAGACTTTTTTTATGGAGTCATCCTTTTCAAGCTCTTTCAGAAGATCGAAAAACCCTTTGTGAAAAAGATCCGTCGTTTGCGCGTGCCTTTTCTTCGGGTCGAGAATCGCGTCGCGAAAATTCCTTTTATTCTCCTCGATTTTGCGCTTGGCGGTCTCGAACATCTTTTTGCGCCGGGCCGGCGCGCTGCGCGGAAAGGCCTGCCAGAATATGGCCTGCGCGTAAGCGCCCGTCAGCCGGATGAAAAACAGCAGGTCGGAGCGGAAATCCGGATTTTCCTCCAGAACCTCAAGGTCTATGGTTTGCGGTTTCAGACAGTGCGGGACGATTTTTTTCATTGGTTATAAAACAATCTCAAATTAAATGGCGCGCCCGGCGGGAGTCGAACCCACAACCTCTGGCTTCGTGGATCAACACTTCAGATTTCTGATTTCCGGCTTCCGATTTCCGTCACGGGCAGCCGAGTTGCTTTATCTCCTGCGCCGCCTTGTTCCGCGCGGAACCGGCTTGTCCCTGAAATTCTTTCTGCAACTGCCGCAGAGACAGGCAGGCATCGTCTTTTCTGCCGAGACGGGAGAGCGACAGTCCCAGTTTCAGGAGGCTGTCCTCCGCTTTGGCGCTTTTGGGGAAATCCTGGTATCCCTGCGCGAAGGACTTGGCGGCCTGCTTGTAATCGCCCCGCACATAGTAGGTTTCGCCCAGCCAGTACTGCGCGTTCGCCGCCAGAGGATGGCTGGCATACTGGTTCAGGAATTGCCTGAAGCCGGTTTCCGCGTCTTCATACCGGGCGCTTTGGATGCTCGAAAAAGACCGTCCGTAGAGCTCTCTGGCGGGGTCGCCGGAGTTGACGGGGAGTGTCCCGAGCGTCCCGCCGGATACATCGTTCCTGCCTGCAACCGGCGGGGGCGCGGCGTTCGGTGGCGCATCCCCGATGCGTTCGATCTGCCCGAACCTCTGATCCGTGTCGGCCTGCATGCGATCGACCCTGTCTTTCATCTGTTGCAGGTCGAAAACGATTTTTTCAAGCTGGCCGGTCAGGTTCCGCTGCTGTTCCTCACTCTGGCTCATGCGTATTTCAAAACTGGCCGCCGCCGTGACGGTGTCCCCGCCGCCGGACGATGCCTCCGCAAGGGAATCCATGGCGTTCTTATCCCCGCGATAAACCGCCCGGCTCAGGGTTTGCACCTGATTTTCAAGCTGGTTGATGCGACTGAGAAGCTGACCCGTTTCGTTCGATGGCTGCGTATAACTTGCGGACGCTTCCGAAATCCCCACGCAGACGGCCAGCAGGATCCCCGCCGCAAACAGAGGCGCTGCCCTGCAGGACCGGACGGAACGTTTCATCTCCATCAGACTTCTTTTCAAAACTTACTGGACGACGACGACGCCGCGGCGGTTTTGCGCCCACGACGTTTCATCCGAACCCGTCACAGCCGGGCGTTCCTTGCCGTAGCTGAGCGTCTGGATGCGGGAGGATTCAATTCCCAGCGCGATCAGGTAGTTCTTCACGGACGCCGCCCGTTTTTCACCGAGCGCCAGGTTGTATTCGCGCGTGCCACGTTCATCGCAGTGGCCTTCCACGCTGACATTGACATGCGGATATTTTTTCAGCCATTGCGTCTGCCTTTCGATGGTGGTGCGGGCGTCCGACCCCAGATCATACTTGTCATAGTCGAAGAAAACGCGATCTCCCACGGTCACCACAAGGTCTTGCTGAGTGCCGGGAACCGGTCCCTGATCCACGCCCGGAACGGGATCCATCATGGCTGGTGCGGCCGTCATGTCGGCGTCCGTAGAGAGAGTCCCCACATCCGGCGGCGTTTTATTGCATCCGACTACCAGGACCAGAACCGCCAGTAAACTTAGAATACGCCCACCCATGTCATAACTCCTGTAACTTGTGGATAAACATTTTACCTCGGATATGCTTATACCCGCTGAGGAAAAAGCACAAGCTATTTTAGTGACGTCTCCTCTGCTATACAAGGGCTTGTTTTCTCTCATTGAGGGTGGTTATGAGCCTTATTGCCCCGGCAGGGTCGCGAAATTTTTCATATCTTGATACGCTCAACCCCGCACAGCGCGGGGCTGTTGAAGCGACGGAGGGGCCTGTGCTCGTGCTGGCGGGTGCCGGCACAGGAAAGACAAAAGTTCTGACGACGCGCCTCGGTCATCTGCTGTCCACCGGACGGGCGCATCCGGGGGAGATCCTTGCTGTCACCTTCACCAACAAAGCCGCGCTGGAAATGAAAAACCGCGTCTCGGCGCTGCTGGAGGGCAGGCCGGTAGAGGGATGGTGGCTCGGCACTTTCCATTCCATCGCGGCGCGGATGCTGAGACGGCACGCGGAACTTGTCGGCCTGAAGTCCAGCTTCACCATTCTCGACGAGGACGACCAGTTGCGGCTGCTCAAGCAGCTTCTCGAAGAAGCAAACATCGATTCCAAAAAGTGGCCGCCGCGCTTTCTGCTGGGGTTCATCCAGCGGTGGAAAGACCGAGGGCTGACGCCCGACCGGATCAGCGCCGCCGATGCGGGCGACGTCGCCGGAGGCATCCTGCCGCAACTCTACCGCACCTATCAGGACCGCCTGCAAATCCTGAACGCCTGCGACTTCGGTGATTTGCTTCTGCATGTCCTCACGATCCTCCGCGACCCGGAGCACGCGCAGATTCTGGACGGCTATCAGACCCGATTCAGATACATCCTCGTCGATGAATATCAGGACACCAATACGGGACAATATCTCTGGCTCCGGCTCCTCGCCCAGAAGCACAAGAACATCTGCTGCGTCGGCGATGACGACCAGTCGATCTACGGCTGGCGCGGCGCGGAGATCGGCAATATCCTGAAATTCGAGCAGGATTTTCCGGGCGCGAAGATCGTCCGGCTGGAGCAGAACTACCGCTCCACGCAGCACATCCTCAGCGCCGCCAACGGCATGATCGCCCGCAACAAGGGGCGTCTCGGCAAAAACCTGTGGAGCGCGGGAGACACAGGCGCAAAAGTCATGCTGCGCGGCGTCTGGGACGGGATGCAGGAGGCGGTGCAGGTGGCGGAGCAGATTGAAGACCTGCAACGGCGCAAGTTCCCCTTAAGCCAGATCGCCGTCCTCGTCCGCGCCGCGCACCAGACCCGCGCTTTCGAGGAACGGTTCATCAAGGAGAGCATCCCGCACAAAGTCATGGCGGGGATGCGCTTTTACGAACGGCAGGAAATCCGGGACATCATCGCCTATCTGCGTGTCGTCGCCCAGCCGGACGACGACCTCGCCTTCGAGCGCATCATCAACGTGCCGAAGCGAGGCATCGGCGGGACGACCGTCGAAAAAATCCGGACGGCGGCGCGGGCGCGGAAAACCTCCCTGCACGACACCCTCCGGACGATGCTGGAAACGAACGATCTGACCGGCAAGACGAAAGAAACTCTCCGCTCCCTTATGCGGAGCTTCACGCGCTGGCGCGGCCTGCTGCGCGAAATCTCCCACACCGAACTGGCGCGGGTCGTTCTTGATGAATCCGGTTATACCGCCATGTGGCAGGCCGATAAAACGCCGGAAGCCATTGGACGCCTCGAAAACATCAGGGAATTCGTCAGCGCGCTCGGCGAGTTCGAAGACCTTGGAACGTTTTTGGAGCATGTGTCGCTTGTCATGGACAGCGACGAGAAATTCGGCGGGGAGCAGGTCTCCCTTATGACCTACCACGCCGCCAAGGGGCTTGAGTTCGATGCCGTTATTCTGCCGGGCTGGGAAGAGGGGTTGTTTCCGAACCAGCGCGCGATGGATGAAAACGGCCTTGCAGGGCTGGAGGAGGAACGGCGTCTCGCCTACGTCGGCCTCACCCGCGCTCGCAAAAGCGCCTCCATCACGTTCGCCGCCACCCGCCTGACGTACGGAAGCTGGACGAGCTGTCTGCCGTCGCGTTTCCTCGACGAACTGCCGAAAGAGCATGTGGAGGTGTCGGCGGAAACCGGCGTCTACAAAAATCCGCAGCAGCAGGCTCACGGCGGGAACAATTATCGCGGACGCGCCGCGCCGCTGGTTTCGTGCGATTCCGAAATTGAATCCGCTCCCGGCTTTGCAGCGGGCGACCGCGTCTTTCACCAGAAATTCGGCAACGGCACCGTGCTCTCCGCCGACAACGACAAGCTGGACATCAGCTTTGACCGCGCCGGACGCAAAAAGGTGATTGATAGTTTCGTGACGAAGGGGGACTGAGACCCCCGTTTCTCCCTGAGGTCATTCGTCCCGTTTTTTCAGGCGGCGGCGCTGGACGGAGGAGGGGATTTTCATAGCTTCCCTGTATTTGGCCACGGTGCGCCGGGCTATGGCGATGCCGTCCTTTCCGAGAGCATCGACCAGATCGTCGTCGGAGAGGATGGCGTCCGGGCTTTCGGCATCGAGCAGGGTTTTCAGCCGCGACTTGACGGCCTCCGAGGAGAATCCGGCGGAGCCGTCCGTGTTCGACACGCCGCTGGTGAAAAAATATTTCAGTTCGAACACGCCGCGCGGCGTGCCTATATATTTGTTGTTGGTGACGCGGCTGACCGTGCTTTCGTGCATCCCGATGACGTTGGCGACGTCCTTCAGGACGAGAGGCTTCAGGTATTCGACGCCGTAGTTGAAGAAAGCCTCCTGCTGCAGGATGATTTCGCCCGCCACCTTCAGGATGGTCTGCGCCCGCTGATCCATCGCCCTGACCAGCCAGCTGGCGGCGCTGAGGCGTTCGGTCAGGTATTCCCTGTCTTTTTTCGCCAGCGCCGACCGGCTGACTTCGGCGGTGTAGGTGCGGTTGACCAGCACGCGGGGCAGGGTGTCGCCGTTGAGCTCCACCGCCCATCCGCCGCCCTTGCTTTTGGGCAGGGGCTTCATGAAAATATCCGGAATGACCGTCTGCGGGACGAAGTGCTCGAAATTCAGCGCAGGCTTTGGATTGAGAGCCTTGATCTCGCCGATCATCTCTTTCAGGTCTTCCTCGTCGACGCCGCAGAGCGCCCTCAGTTTTTTCATGTCGCGCGCCGCCAGCACGTCCAGATTCTGCAGCAGCTTTTCCATGGCCGGATCGAGCCGGTCGAGATCCTTCAATTGCAGAGCCAGACACTCGCTTAGGTGCTGCGCGAAGATTCCGGCGGGATCGAGCTGCTGGAGCCTGTGGAGAATTTCCTCAATGCGTTCGACGTCGCACCCCAGCCTGTCGGCCAGAGGCTGCAAGGGGGCGCGGAAGTATCCGGATTCGTCCAGGCAGTCCACCATCAGCGTGGCGATGGCGCGGTCTTTGTTGTCGGGGAAGTCCAGATGAATCTGGTCTGACAGGTGGTCGCGCAGGGTGGCGGTTGCGGCCAGAATGTTTTCAAAACCGTTCCTGGAGTCGTCGAATTTCAGGTTGCCCCCGGCGCCCACGCCGGAAAGGGTGGAGCGTGAATAATCATAGTCCGTTTCGGCGGCGGCTTTCTCGGCGATGCTGTCGCCGGTGTCCAGCTCGCGCTCCTGCGTTTCTTTTTCACCGTCTTCTCCGGCGGAGGGGGCTTCGTTTTCGGCGGCGTTCATATTTTCGGCGGTGGAATCCCCGCTTTTCTCCGGCCCTTCGCCGGACTGTTCCGGGGCAAGACCCTCGTCGCGCTCCAGCAGGGGATTTTTTTCCAGCTCGGCCTCGATGAATTCGGCAAGCTCAAGGTTCGACAGTTGCAGCAGTTTGATCGCCTGCTGCAACTGCGGCGTCATGGTCAGGGTCTGCCCCTGTCTCAGATCGAGCCGTTGATGAAGCGCCATCCGAACCCCCTTTGGATACTGTAGCATAAAAGGTCTCGGATATTGGCATTTGCTGAGGGAGATTATTTACATATTCATAAATAATATGTTGTTGTCATTCCGAGCGCAAGCGAGGAATCTTGTTATTGAACAACCCGAAAAGATTCCTCGTCGCTTCGCTCCGTCGGAATGACACGGTGGTTTTGGTAAAATGCTATAAACCTTGACCGCGTCCTGATGTGACTCTAACTTCACAGGAATGAACGACAAGACAACAAGCGGCAAATTGGTTCCTCGGCGCCCGTCGCAGGATCGGAAACGCGCCGATGCCCTGCGCAAAAACCTGCACCGCCGCAAGGGGAAGGCGCGCGCGTGCGGCTCAACCACCTCACCACCCCCCAGGGAGAAATAACGATGTCTGTCATGCCCGATACATGGATACGCAAGCAGGCTCTGGAACAGGGCATGATTACGCCGTTCGAGGAGCGCCTGAAGCGGGAAGGAATCATCTCCTACGGGCTGTCCTCCTACGGCTACGACTGCCGCCTGTCGGACGAGTTCATGATTTTCACCAACGTGGACAGCGCGGTCGTCGATCCGAAAAATTTCAACCCATCCAGTTTCGTGACCCGCAAAACGGACATCTGCGTCATCCCGCCGAACAGCTTCGTGCTGGCCAGAACCGTCGAGACGTTCAAGGTGCCGCGCGGCGTGCTGGTGATCTGCCTCGGCAAAAGCACCTATGCGCGCTGCGGCCTGATCGTGAACGTCACGCCTCTGGAACCCGAATGGGAAGGGCAGGTCACGCTGGAAATCTCCAACACCACGCCCCTCCCCGCCAAAATCTACGCCAACGAGGGCATCGCGCAGTTCCTGTTTTTCAAGGGAAACGGCCCCTGCGAAACCTCCTACGCGGACCGCGCCGGAAAATACATGGGGCAGACGGGCGTCACCCCGCCGAGGATGTAAGCCTGTCCGGGTTAAGCATGCCCCATCTCAGGGGACAGGGCGAAGGGGTTGACGCCGATTTTCAGAATGGCCTTTTCCCATTTACCGGTAAGGTCGGCGCCGAAGATAAGGTCGTCATCGGCGGGGATGGTGAGCCAGCTGTTGGCGTGCATTTCGGCGTCCAGCTGTCCGGGCCCCCATCCGGCGTAGCCGAGGGCGAAGATGCTCTTGTGCGGGCCTTTGCCTTTGGCAATCGCGCGCAGGATATCGACGGAGCCGGTGATGCCGATATTGTCGTTGACCCGGACGGTGTCCTCCTGCAGGAAATCTGTGGAATGCAGGACGAAGCCCCGGCCTGTCTCGACGGGTCCCCCGAAGTGGACGACGGGATCCACCCGCAATTCCGAGCGCGGCAAATGAAGCTGCTCCAGCAGATCCCTGAAGGCGACTTCCGGCAGTCTTTGGTTGATGACGATCCCCATCGCGCCCGCTTCACTGTGGGCGCAGAGGTAAATCACGCTTCTGACGAAGGCGTCAGCCTGCAAGGCGGGCATGGCGACCAGCAGGCAGTCCCGGAAAGGGCTGTCCCCGCCCAGAAGAGACGACCCGCTTCCGCGCAATGTGCGTTTGCTTCCCATTTTTATAGTATATGCCAAAATTCTGAAAGAGGGATGAATGTATAACGCATTGATTACCTTGCGTTCTTTCGCAGCTTTCGCCACCGCGCTACATTGCCGTTGTGTTCTTCCAGTGTTCTGGAAAAAACGTGGCCGCCCGCCCCGTCGGCCACGAAATAAATGTAGTCGTTTTCCTCCGGGTTCAGGACGGCGGCGAGGGAAGCCCTGCCGGGATTGGCGATGGGCGACGGCGGCAGTCCGGTCACGACATAGGTGTTATAGGCGGAGGGTGTTTTCAGGTCTTTTGTGGTGAGCGGGCGATCCAGCTTTTCCCTTCCCTGCGTGAGGGCGTAAATGACGGTCGGATCGGACTGAAGTGGAATGCCTCTGTTGAGGCGGTTGATGAAAACGCCCGCCACACGCGGACGCTCTCCCGCCACGCCCGTTTCTTTCTCGACGATGGACGCGAGGACGACCGCCTCCTCCGTGGTCTTCAGCGGGAGTCCGGCGGCGCGCTTTTCCCACAGGGCGCTCAGGGTTTCCCGCATGGATTTCTTCATGCGCCCGAGAATGTCCTGCCGCGCATCCCCGTAGGAGAAGTTATAGGTTTCTGGAAGCAGGCTTCCCTCCGCCGGAAGATCGGAAAGGGTTCCGGTCAGGACAGGCTCGCCGTTCAGGAGTCCGAGGATCTCGGTCGCCGTCAGCCCTTCAGGAATGGTGATTTTACGCTGATAGGTCTTTCCGCTCTGCAGCAGGGCGATGATCTCCCGGATGCTGATGCCCGGCGGGAATTTGTACTCTCCCGCCTTCAGCTCTTCTTCCCTGTTTTGCAGCCGGGCGTCGATCAGGAAGGCCAGATCGTTTTGGATCGCGCCCGCGTCCAGCAGCTTCGCGGTGATGGCCCTGACCGAACTGCCGGGCTCGATGTACACCAGTTTTTCAACGGCAAGGGAGCCTGGAGCTTTCACTTCTTCTGTAAGCCACAACGCCGCGACGACGGCGCACAGGGCTCCGAGAAGAGCCAAAGTCATTAAAATGTGCCCGAGGCGGATCAATCACATCTTCCTGAAAACAAGACAGGCGTTCGTGCCGCCGAACCCGAAGGAGTTGGAGAGGGCGAGAGCGATTTTGCGCTCTTTGGCCTTCAGGGGAACGAGGTCGATTCCAGTAGCGGAATCCGAGGGGTCTTCAAGGTTGAGGGTCGGCGGCAGAATCCCCGTCTGCAGAGCCTTGATGCAGAAAATGGCTTCGACCGCGCCGGCGGCTCCCAGCAGGTGGCCGGTGGCGGACTTGGTCGAAGAGATGCTGACCTTCTTCACGGCTTCTCCGAACAGGCGCTTGATCGCGGTCAGCTCGATGTCGTCGCCAAGCGGCGTCGAGGTTCCGTGGGCGTTGATATAATCGATCTGGCCGGGGGAAACTCCGGCGCGCTTGAGGGCGGCCTTCATGGCGCGGTATCCGCCGTCGCCGTCCTCGGCGGGCGAAGTGACGTGGTAGGCGTCGCCGGACATGCCGTAGCCGGTCACTTCGGCGTAAATCTTCGCGCCGCGCTTTTTCGCGTGCTCGTATTCTTCCAGCACGACGACGCCCGCACCCTCGCCGATCACGAAGCCGTCGCGGCCTTTGTCGAACGGGCGGGAGGCCTTTTCGGGCGTGTCGTTGTATCCCGTCGAAAGCGCGCGGCAGGCGGCGAACCCGCCGACGCCGACGCGGCAGATGGCGGCTTCGGCTCCGCCGGCCACCATCACGTCCGCGTCGTCCATCGTAATCATGCGGGCGGCGTCGCCGATGGCGTGCGAACCCGTCGCGCAGGCCGTCACCACCGCGTGGTTGGGGCCTTTAAATCTGTATCTGATCGAGACATTGCCGGAAATCAGGTTGATGAGCGACGACGGGATGAAGAACGGAGATATCCGGCGCGTCCCCCTCTCCTGCATCATGATGGAGGTGTCCTGGATGTTGAGCAGCCCGCCGATGCCCGAACCGATCAGCACGCCGGTGCGGCACTGGCTGTCGTAGTCCTCGGGCTTCCATCCGCTGTCCTCGACGGCGTCGACGGCGGCGGCGTAGCCGTAATGGATGAAGCGATCCATTTTCTTCTGTTCTTTGTGCTCGATATACCTGCCGATATCGAACGCGCCCGGAACGTTCCCGCCTTCCGAAACGAGGGGGATTTCCCCGGCAACACGCGAGGGCAGGTCGGAAGCGTCGAAAGTGCGTATTTTGCGGATGCCGGATCTGCCGTGAACAATCGCCGACCAGTTGACATCCGCCCCGATCCCGAAGGGGCTGATAACGCCAAGTCCCGTGACGACGACACGTCTCATTTCAGAATCCTGAAGTCAGAAACCGGAAACCGGAAAGAAAAAACCAGAAACCAGATTTTTTCTGACTTCTGGCTTCTGATCTCCGATTTCCGGACTTACGCCGCTTTGGCATTTTGCTGGATAAAGGCAATTGCATCTTTCACGGTCTGGATTTTCTCAGCCGCGTCGTCCGGGATTTCAATGCCGAACTCTTCTTCAAAGGCCATCACCAGCTCGACGGTGTCCAGGCTGTCGGCCCCAAGGTCGTCGATGAAGCTGGCGCCGTCGGTCACTTTGGAACCGTCGACCCCCAGATGCTCGATCACGATTTTTTTGACGCGCTCGTTAACGTTGCTCATGTATATCCCCGTTCAGTTGCGTTTAAACGTTTCTCATTTCCCGATAAGAGCAAAAACAAGTATCACATAAAATTAAGGTTGGCAAACCTTGAATCTTTCCCTGAAACTTTATTTTTTCATAATCATTTCCTCATTTGAGTCAAAAAACATTACGCCCGTCTTGCGTCGTTGATCCTGATGCAAGGCGGGCGTGATAGAACAAGCGTATAGGATTATCCCAGTTTCATCTGCTTCAACTGCTTCTGTTTCGTATCCGGATCCGGATCCGTCCAGACATCTTCGCCAGCATTTTTTCTACGCAGGAGCTCGGCTCCTGATAAAATCAGGAGAGGGAGGCCTACAAGAGTGCCTATAACAGGTATATAAGAAGCAAAACCTCCGACACAAGCCATTTTTACGGCATTCTCGTGAGTGTATTTGACCACCCTGTTAAACCCCTCTGTCGCTGTTCCTTTCAGCTTGTCTAATGTTTTATTATTGTCCGGCATTGATTTTTCTCCTTTGATTTTCCTTGCTGCACCACTTTCAGTTTTCGAGAGTGATTCCGTGTGCAGCATATCGATTTTCGGCGTTACGTCAAACAAAAGATGTGTTATGTTCAAAATCCGTTTATTTGCAAGGAGTTGAACAGCCGATTCAAACCATCGCCATTCCGCCGTTGACGTGCAGCGTCTGACCGGTGATGTATTTCGCCTCGTCGCTGGCAAGGAAAACGACGGCGGCGGCGACGTCTTCCGGCGCGCCCATCGCGCCCATCGGGATCGTCGCGCTGATTTTGGCTTTCTGCTCGTCGGTCAGCACGGCGGTCATGGTCGAGGCGATGAAGCCGGGGGCGACGCAGTTGAGGGTGATGCCCCGGTTGGCGACTTCCTGCGCCATGGCTTTGGTCATGCCGATCATGCCCGCCTTGGAGGCGCAGTAGTTCGCCTGTCCGGGGTTGCCGGTGACGCCCACGACGGAGGCGATGTTGATGACGCGGCCGTTGCGCCGTTTCATCATGCCGCGAATGGCGCTCCGGATCAGGCGGAAGGGGGCGGTCAGGTTCACGTCCTGAACGAGCTGCCAGTCCTCGTCCTTCATGCGCATGAAGAGGCTGTCCCTTGTCAGTCCCGCGTTGTTGACGAGAATGTCGATGCTTCCCATCTTTTCCTCGGCGGCTTTCACCAGCGCGTCGGCGAACCCCGCCGCAGCCAGATTGCCCGGAAATACATGGCAACGGTCTCCGATCTCCGCCGCGAGCTTGTCGAGGGCTTCAACATTGAGGTCGTTGAGTCCGACGATGGCGCCCTGTGCATGCAGAGTTTTTGCAACGATGCGACCGATACCGCCTGCGGCTCCGGTGACGAGAGCCGTTTTACCCGTGAGAGCGAACATGTATTTATCCTCCTTATACGGTTTTTCCAAAGTAGTAAATGCAGGCGACGCCTGTCAAGACCAGCAGGACTCCCAGAAGCGCGCCCGCCGTGAACTGGACTTCCCTGAACAGAGCCCAGGCGAAGAAGGCGGTGAACAGCGGGTAGCTGATCTCGACCATTCCGGCCATGGTTGCGTTTTTGCCCTTGATGCTGAGCAGGATGAAAAGGTTGGCGAGCACGTAGACGACCAGTTCCACGGCGACGACGCCGGTCAGGAACGTCTTCGTTTCCGCGCTGAAGCCCCTGATGTTCTGCCAGTCCTGCCGGAAAGCTCCGGTTGCCAGCCCGTAGCAGAGCGCGAAGAGGAAACCGGAGAGGGTGCTGTAAAGATAAACGGAGGCGACCGAAATGTTTTTCATCAATACTTCGACGAGCGTATAGCTCACGCCCCAGAGCACCGCCGCCATCAAGGCATAAACGAACCAGAGCATCACGTCTCCTTCAAAGAGTGGCGGCGAATTCCTCGATATCCTTGGGCGTGCCGACGGCGCGTCCGGTCAGTCCGGCGTCGATGCGCCTGGTCAACCCGCTCAGGACTTTTCCCGCGCCGAGCTCGACCAGCGTCGTGACGCCTTCCATCTTCATGTAAAGGACGGACTCGCGCCACCGCACCATGCCGGTCACCTGCTCGACGAGGAGCTGCCGTATTTCAGAGGGGTCCGTGACGGAGTCCGCGCTGACGTTGGCGACCAGAGGCACGCCAGGCGGCCTGATATCGACCGCCTCCAGAGCCTGGCGCATCGCGTCTGCGGCGGGTTTCATCAGGCTGCAATGGAAGGGCGCGGAGACCGGCAGCAGGATCGCGCGTTTCGCGCCTCTGGCGGTGGCGAGAGCGATGGCTTTTCCGACGGCGTCCTTGTGGCCGCTGACGACAACCTGACCGAAGGAATTGTCGTTCGCCGCGGCGACGACTTCGCTGCCGCCGGCTTCCTTGGCAATCGCGACGACATCGGCGATTTCAAGACCCAGAATGGCGGCCATCGCGCCTGCGCCGACGGGCACGGCTTTTTGCATCGCCAGCCCGCGGAGTTTTAAAAGTCTTGCGGCATCCTGTAATTGAAAAGCTCCCGCCGCCGTCAGCGCCGAATATTCGCCGAGCGAATGACCGGCCACGAATTTCGTTTTTTCCGGCGCGAACAGATCGGGCTTGGCCTGCCGTAAAATCCGCGCCACCGCCAGGCTGACCGCCATCAGTGCGGGCTGCGTGTTCTCCGTCAGGTTCAGGTCGCTTTCCGCGCCCTCGAACATGATTTTGGAGAGTTTCTGGTTCAGGGCGTCGTCGATTTCCTGAAAAGTCTCGCGGGCGACGGGAAACGCCCCGTCCAGATCCCTGCCCATGCCGACAAACTGGCTCCCCTGCCCGGGAAATACAAAAGCGCGCATATTTCATAATCCTAGAGTGGTTGATATGCAAGATTGTTACCCGCGCATGGCAGGAAGATCAAGACCGGAAAAATGGCGCGCCAGGCGGGAAAATTATCTAAAACCGGAAAATCCTTGATAAACAAATAGTTAGAAGTCTTATTTTGCTACCGTTGTGTCCCATGTTTGTTTGAGAGAGAGAGGGGGGGGAGAACGCTCGGCCCAAAACAGATTTCCCCTCCTGCGTCATTCCAAGCGTGGCGAAGAATGACGGCAAGAGGGGAATCTGATTTTCGGTTATGTAGCCTGTTTCAGGTTACATCATGTCTCCCATGCCGCCGCCGCCGTGGCCGCCGCCATGAGGCATATCATCTTCTTTTTTCGGCAGTTCAGCGATGGTGGCTTCAGTGGTGATCATCAGACCGGCGATGGAAGCGGCATCCTGCAAAGCGCAGCGCACCACTTTCACGGGGTCGATAATTCCGGCCTTGACCATATCGGTGTATTCGCCGTTCTGGGCGTCATATCCGAAGGTCGGGTTTTTCTGCTCCATCAGCTTGCCAACAACGATAGAACCCTCGACGCCTGCGTTATAGGCGATCTGGCGGATCGGGGCTTCGATGGCACGGCCAATGATTTCAACACCGACTTCCTCGTCGCGGTTGACGGTCTTGACTTTGCCCAGCGCACGCTTCGCATAGAGAAGAGCGACACCGCCTCCGGGGATGACCCCTTCCTCGACGGCAGCGCGGGTGGCGTTGACGGCATCCTCGACGCGATCCTTGCGTTCCTTCACTTCCACTTCCGTCGCGCCTCCAACGCGGATCACGGCGATTCCGCCCGCAAGCTTGGCGAGACGTTCCTGCAGTTTTTCCTTGTCGTAGTCGGAGGTCGTGTCCTCGATCTGAGCCTTGATCTGGGCGATGCGGGACTCAATGTCTTTTTTCACTCCGCCGCCGCCGATGATGGTGGTGTCGTCCTTGGTGATGCGGACTCTCTTGGCCTTGCCGAGTTGCGCGAGGGTCACGTTCTCCAGCTTGATTCCCAGTTCTTCGGAGATGACTTCGCCGGAGGTCAGGATCGCCATGTCCTCCATCATCGCCTTGCGACGGTCGCCGAAACCGGGCGCCTTCACGGCGGCAACTTTGAGGCCGCCTCTGAGCTTGTTGACGACCAGCGTCGCGAGCACTTCACCTTCAACGTCTTCCGCAACGATCAGCAGAGGTTTGCTGCTTTGAACAACGGCCTCGAGGACCGGCAGAATGTCCTTCAGATTGGAGAGCTTTCTGTCGAAGTACAGGATATAGGGGCTGTCCATTTCGCAAATCATCTTGTCGGCGTTGGTGATGAAGTACGGCGACAGATAGCCGCGGTCGAACTGCATCCCCTCGACGACTTCAAGTTCCGTCCCGAGCGTTTTGGCTTCCTCGACGGTGATGACGCCGCTGTTGCCGACTTTCGCCATCGCCTTGGCGAGGATATTTCCGATCTCCGTTTCGCCGTTGGCGGCGAGGGTGCCGACCTGCGCGATCTCGTCGTTCTTGGAGATTTTTTTCGAGTGCGCCTGAATGTCCGCGACGACGGCGGCGACGGCCTTGTCGATGCCGCGCTTCAGGTCCATCGGGTTCATGCCGGCGGCGACGGCTTTCACGCCTTCGCGGAAAATCGCCTGCGCCAGGATGGTGGCGGTCGTGGTCCCGTCGCCTGCGGTGTCGTTGGTCTTGGAAGCCACTTCGCGCACCATCTGTGCGCCCATGTCTTCAAAGTTGTCTTTCAGGTTGATTTCCTTGGCGACCGTCACGCCGTCCTTGGTGATGCGGGGTGCGCCGTAGCTCTTGCTGATAACGACGTTGCGGCCTTTCGGTCCGAGAGTCACCTTCACGGCGTTCGCCAGAATATCGACGCCATTCAGCATTTTCTGGCGGGCCTCTGCGCTGAATTTCACTTCTTTAGCTGACATAGTCATTATTCCTTTCAATTATATTTTCTATGTCATCCCGATGGAGCGTAGCGACGAGGGATCTTGTTTGGTTGAACCTAAGAAGATCCCTCACTTGCGTTCGGGATGACAGTTGCGTATTTAAGCCGCCTTCGCTTTTTTCTTCGTGGTTTTGAGGATGCCCATGATGTCGGATTCCTTGACGACCAGGAGCTCTTCGCCGTCGATGGTGACTTCGGAGCCGGACCACTTGGAGAACAGCACGACATCGCCTTCCTTCACGGCGAGCGCGATCAGCTTGCCGCTTTCATCGCGGATGCCTGTGCCTACGGAAACGACTTCGGCCTGCGCCGGTTTTTCTTTCGCGGTATCGGGGATGATGATGCCGCCGGCAGTTTTGGCTTCGCTTTCAAGGCGACGCAGCAAAACGCGATCATGGAGTGGGGTGAACGTCATGTTTTATTCCTCCTTAGGAATTTTGAGGTTGATTTCTGTCCACAGAGGAGAATCTCACTATGAGCACTCTCTTGCGACAAGTGCTAATGTGTACCCTTTCAGGTGCCTCTTTTCAAGCAGATTCAACGTCTTCCGGTTAAACGAGCACTCTCGCGCAAAGAGTGCTAAGAGGTTGATTTCAAAGTTTTTTAATATAATTCAGGTAATATAAAGTTAAATGGAATGAAAGAAATATCATTTCATGAAAGGATGTATGGCCAGATTCGAAACAGGAGAATGAGGATATGGCAAACCTGATTCTGCAACTCAAGGATTACCGCCTCACAACGGCAGAAATTTTATATCATCTTCCGGATCATCCGGCTCTTTTGCAGACGTTCCTGTGGCAGGAATATGATCTTGCGCCATATTTTCCGGAACTGCGACATTTCCTCGATTTCTGGGAACGCGAGATTGAAGGCAGGATTCACTCTGTTCGCGTCGGCAGCCGGAAACTGATTACGCCGGGAGACATAAGTCATTGCCGGCTGGAATATCTCATTAACTAAAGCGCCTTCATCGTGTATGCTGCATATGCTTTCCATCAATGAGACGGGAGCGTGCGCCATGAAATCGTTCAGTTTGTTGCCCAAACAGGAAAAATTTTATGTCTATCTGGAGGAGCTCTCCACGCAATCGAACGTCTGCGCGCACCTTCTAAAAACGTATGTGGAAAACCCGAACGCGGCGGCGCGGGTTGAAATCAGGCAGAAGATCGTGGCCTGCCGGACACGATCCAAGGCCATCATGGGCGACGTGACGGGCGAGCTTTGCCGCAGTTTCATCACGCCCTTCGACCGCGAGGACATTCAGGAGTTCGCCCAGCATCTTTACCGCATCCCGAAAACGATTGAAAAAGTGGTGCAACGGATGGAGATGCACGGGCTGAAGGACGCGAAGGCGGACTTCATCCGCCAGATCGACGTGATCGTCGGCGAGGCCGGGGAGATGGAGGCCATGGTCAGCGACCTGCTCCGCAAGCGCAACACCAAACAGGTGATGCAGAAAGTGGCCGTGCTGCACGACCTGGAGCAAAAGGGCGACGATGTACTGCAGGAGCTTCTCGGATCCCTCTTCGCGGAGGGAAGGGGCGTCAGGGATCTCCTCCTCCGGAAGGACATTTACGACATGCTGGAAAAAATCATCGACTTCTACCGCGACGCGGCAAGCGTAACGCTCCGGATCGTCCTGAAGTACAGCTAATGCAGTGCCTCCGGCAATGCTTTATCTTTTTTCGCCATGCCGCCGCAGGGCGGCATCCGGCGCGGCGAAGCCGCATTTATAAAGGCGCTTCGCGCGGCCAGACCCCGCCCTGCGGCGGGGGGGCATGTTGTATATTTTTACCACACTAGGGGCATCTTAAATGGAAACGGTCTCTGTTCTTCTCGTCGTCATCGTCGTCCTGACGCTGATATTCGATTATGTGAACGGATTTCATGATTCGGCCAACGCCATCGCGACCGTGGTCTCCACGCGGGCGCTCAGCCCCGGCGTCGCCGTCCTTTATGCGGGGATACTGAACCTCGCCGGGGCGATGATGGGAACGGAAGTGGCGGCGACCATCGGCAAGGGGCTTGTGGATGCGGCGGCCATTTCCCTGCACACCGTCCTCTGCACCGTCGTGGCGGCGATACTCTGGAACCTTATCACCTGGTACAAGGGGCTGCCGACCAGTTCCTCCCATGCCATCATCGGCTCGCTTCTGGGGGCGACGTTTTTTTCGACCGCATCCGGCGGCGACAACATCATCTGGCCGTCGCTGGTGAAAAAAGTGGTGATCCCGATGGTCATGTCGCCGGTGCTGGGGCTGGCCATCGGCTTCGCGATCATGGTCTCCCTGACCTGGATGATCTACAGGCTGCAACCGGCTCTCATCAATCGTGTATTCGGGCGGTTGCAGATCCTGTCCGCCGGGTTCATGGCGATCAATCATGGGCGCAATGACGCGCAGAAGTCGATGGGGATTATCGCGCTCGCCCTGCTGCTGGCGTCTCCGGGGCAGGAATTCGCCGTGCCTCTCTGGGTCAAGCTGTCCTGCGCCCTTGCGATGGGGCTTGGCACCATGGCGGGAGGCTGGCGGATCATCCGCACGCTCGGCAGCAAGATGGTCAAATTGCAGACGGTGCAGGGCTTCGCGGCGGAAACGACGGCTTCCATCATCATCGGCGGTGCGTCCCACTTCGGGATTCCGGTGAGCACGACGCACGTCATCTCCACCGCCATCATGGGGGTGGGGGCGACCAGCCGCCTGTCCGCCGTGCGCTGGGGTGTCGTCGGCAATATCGTCTGGGCGTGGATTCTGACGATTCCGCTGACGTTCCTTCTCGCCGGGGGGCTGATGCTTGCCTACAGGGGCCTTTTTTAGGAAATCTCCGTTGAGAGTTTTCCGGCAATCTGTTAAGTTGCGGGCATGAAACAAGACGATAAAAAGCCGGGACGCCGCCATCCTGAAAAGCGGAACAGGCCGGATACCCTGATCCGGCGAAAGCCGGAATGGCTCCGTGTCAGGGCTCCGTCCTCCCCGGAATATCATGACACGCGGAGACTCATGCGGGGGCTGAACCTCGTGACGGTGTGCGAGGAGGCGGCCTGCCCGAACGTCGGGGAATGCTGGAAACGGAAGCATGCGGCCTTCATGCTTCTGGGAGCGACCTGCACCCGCGCCTGCGCGTTCTGCAACGTGACGACGGGAAAACCAGACAAACCCGATCCGATGGAGCCCGCGCATATGGCCGAGGCGGTGCAGAAAATGCGCCTGAAGCACGTCGTCATCACTTCCGTGGATCGCGACGACCTGCCGGACGGCGGGGCGGAGCACTTCGTCAGGGTCATCGCTGAAATTCGTCGCCTGTCGCCCGCCACCACAATCGAAATTCTGACGCCGGACTTCAAAGGCAAGGACGGCGCGGTGGAAAAAGTGGTGGCGGCGTGTCCCGACGTGTTCAGCCACAATATCGAGACCGCGCCCCGCCTGTATCCGGCCATCCGTCCGGGAGCGCGGTATTTCACCTCGCTGGAGCTGCTCCATCGCGTCAAGAAGATAAACCCGGCGATCTTCACAAAATCCAGTCTGATTGCGGGGCTCGGCGAGTCAAAAACGGAAATCCTGCAGGTGATGGACGACCTGCGCGCGGCGGACGTGGATTTCCTGACTGTCGGCCAGTATCTTCAGCCGACGCCGAAACACACGGCGGTTGATCGCTTCGTGACGCCGGACGAATTCAAATCCTATGAGACCTTTGCGCGCGGCAAGGGCTTTCTGATGGTGTCGGCCTCGCCTCTAAGCCGCTCCTCTTACCATGCGGATGCGGATTTTGAGAGGCTGAGGCGCGCGCGGGAAGAAAAGCTGGCCACAGGCGCAGAATAATGCCGACCCATTCCGAAAGCCGCATCGTTCCTTATTCCGCCACGCAGATGTTCAATCTGGTCATCGACGTTGAAAAGTATCCGGATTTTCTGCCGTGGTGCCTCGACGCCCGCATCCTCAACAGCTCGAAAAACGATCTCGACGCGGATATGACCGTCGGCTACAAGGTCTTTCGCGAGACCTTTTCCTCCCATGTGCATTTCACGCGATTCAGGGAAATCGAAATCGACTACCTGAAAGGCCCGATGCGCCACCTGCACACAAAATGGGCGTTCAGGAATCTGGAGAAAGGCCGGTGCCGGATCGATTTTTATATCGATTTTTCACTGAAAACGAGACTGTTCGAGAAGCTGGTCAACCGGTTTTTTCACAAGGCTCTGGTGACGATGGTCAACGCCTTCGAGCTTCGCGCCGCCTTCCTGTACGGGGAAAAAAAGCATGATGCCAAATCACACTGAAGCGCTTTCTCAGGATTCTCGACGCGGAACGTCTTGTCCTCGATGTTCGACAGCTTCGCCTTGAATTCCGCATCATGTTTCTTGCGTGATTTTGACATATTTATCCCGTTCTGTTGACTCTTTTCAGGGGCTGTCCTCATCTTAACCATTGCCTCTGGCATATAGAAACTTCGTCACCGCCCTTTTTCGTTATGGCTTTACTTTCCGTCGTCAAAAGTTCATCCTGATTCGATTCGCGTGGAGAGATCGTTTGGAACAACCCATCAAGGCGGAAATCATCGGTTATGACAGCGGCTGGGGAGGCCGTGATTATCTCTGCGAGGACGGCCCCGCCGCCGTTCCTGCCGATCATATCCTGCACAAGCTTCGTTATCAGGGCATTGAGACCAAATGGCGCGGAACGCTCGGCATCAAATTTCTCGGGAAGCACGACCTCCTCAACACCAAGGAAAAGACGCTGCCTCTGGTCGCGGAAGGACTGAAAAGACTGTCCAATCATGTCAAGCTGTCCATCAGGAACGGGTACATTCCCGTCGTGATCGGCGGCGACCATGCCTCCGCCATCGGAACCTGGTCGGGAGCCGTCGCCGCCCTTCGTTCCCCCGGGAAATTCGGTCTGCTCTGGCTTGACGCCCATATGGACGCGCATACTTACGAGACCTCCCGCCACGGCAAATGTGGCGGATGGTGGCATGGACAGCCTCTTAGTGCTCTGATCGGCCATGGTCTTCCGGAACTCAGAAACATCGGGGGCGCGGCGGTCAAGCTTGACCCGCAGCACATCAGCCTGATCGGCGTCCATAGCTTTGAGTCCGAGGAAGATGCTTTTGTTAAAAGACATAACATCCGCGTCTACCATTTCGAGGAAGTTATCCGGCGCGGGTTCAAGGCGGTTTTTCTTGAAGCGCTGGAACGGGCGACAAACGGAACTGCCGGATTCGGCCTCTCGATTGACCTTGATTTCTTTGACCCTTTCGAGGCCCCCGGCGTCGGCACTCCGGAAGACAAAGGCATGAGCGCCGCCGAAGTTTTACCTATTATAAGAGCCGTTGCAAGGAATCCCTTGTTCAAAGCCCTGGAAATCGCCGAGTTCAATCCCCATAAAGACAAGGATGACAAAACTCGCATCCTGGTCGAAAAAATAATCGAGAATGTTTTTTCCAGGCCCGCAGACGAGGTTGCGGAAAAATCTTGAGATTGATGATTGCGACAAGCTGGGTCATACTGAGACCGGAGGGTCTTTCAGGGAAACATGATTAAGTTTATCGGCAACATCGTGGTCTTTTTCTCCGTCATCGGCGGTTACGCCTTTAACAACGGGGAACTGGGCGTCCTTTATCAGCCCTTTGAATTCCTCATCATCGCTGGCGCGGCGGTCGGAGCCTTCACCGTCGCCAACTCCAGACACGTCATCCGGGCGACCCTCACCGACATCAGGCTGATCTACAAGCCGGCCAAGTACGGGAAAAAGGAGTATATCGACCTTCTCAGCATGCTGTTCATCATATTCAAGACGGCGCGCACGAAAGGCTGGCTGGTGCTGGAGCAGCACATCGAAGTTCCTCAGGAGAGCGACATCTTCAAAAAATTCCCCAGCTTCTACGACAATCACCACGCCGTCACGTTTTTATGCGACTATCTGAGGCTGATTTCCCTCGGCGCCGAAAAACCCTACGAAATCGAAGCCCTGATGGATCAGGAAATCGACACGGAACGGGAGGAGCGCGACCATACCTCCCACGCCCTCCAGACCATGGCGGACGGGCTTCCGGCGCTGGGCATCGTCGCCGCCGTTCTCGGCGTCATCCACACCATGGGAGCCATCACGGAGCCTCCGGCGGTTCTCGGCCACCTGATCGGCGGCGCGCTTGTCGGCACCTTCCTCGGGGTGCTGCTCTCCTACGGGGTCGTTGGCCCCATCGGCGGCGCCGTCAAGGAACGCAATGACACGGAGATGAAGTATTACATCTGCATCAAAACCTGCATTCTCGCCTTCCTGCAGGGAGCCGCCCCCCAGGTGGCGATTGAATTCGGGCGCAAAATCCTTCTACACGACACGCAACCCACTTTCCTCGAAGTGGAAGAAGCAACCCAGAACGTGACCGCAGTGCCGTAAATCATGGCAAAAAAAGGAAAAGAGGGCGACGACAAGCGTCCTGTCATCATCATCAAAAGGATCAAGAAATCGGGGGGCGCCCACCACGGCGGTTCCTGGAAGGTGGCTTATGCCGATTTCGTGACGGCGATGATGGCGTTCTTCCTGCTTCTCTGGCTTCTCAGCGTCACGACGGACGAGCAGAAGAAGATGATCGCCTCCTATTTCGCGCCCACGGATCCGCGCATCTCGGAAAACACGAGCGGTTCCGGCGGGGTTCTGGGCGGAACGACCCTTGCTGCGGAAGAGGCCATGTCCGAAAGCGTCCCGGACAGCCTCAACGAGGAAACGGATCGGCAGAAAACAGACGAGGAACTGGACAGGCAGGACGACATGGCCTTCAAAGCCTCCGAAGAGGAGCTCCGTCAGGCTCTTGAATCCGTCCCGGAGATGCAGGAACTGTCGAGGCACCTTCTGATCGACATGACGCCAGAGGGCTTGAGGATACAGATCGTGGATCAGGAGGGCAAGCCGATGTTCCCTCTCGGCAGCGCCGTGCCCATGCCGCCGGCGGTAAAACTTCTCACCCTCATCGCCGGCGTCATCAAGCCGCTTCCCAACAAAATCTCGGTGCGCGGGCATACGGATTCAAAAAAATACGGATCGTTCGCCGCCTACACAAACTGGGAGCTGTCGGCTGACCGTTCCAACGCCAGCCGCCGCGTGCTGCTGGCCGCCGGCCTCGACACCATGAGGATAGAGGACGTTCAGGGAAAGGCCGACCGCGAGCCGCTGGTTCCGACCGAACTTGACTCCCCCCGCAACCGGCGGATCAGCATCCTCCTCCTGAAGCAATCCCTTGTTTTGGGCGCCCAGAGAGCTGAAAGCAGGCTCCGGAACAAAAAAACCGGCGATGAGGGCGCTCCTCCTCCGCCGAAAAAGCGCGAAGAAGGCGTGATTTATTTCCCCTGAGGGCGACGGCATGCGAGATGCCTATTGCCCGAACAGCGTGTGATAATATGTGTACATAGCGCCGTTCTGGATGCAGAGAAAGGTGTTGCCGTCTATGCCGATGCCTTTGATCGTGCTGCCGTCCACGTCAAAATCATTCCCGCCCGCACCCCAGATAACCTGCACGTCGGCCGGAAGGGGCGTTGACGATGCCGCTCCCAGGCCGCTCAGAATCTGCGAACACACTCCGGGGGTGATGTCTTCCAGAACGGCCAAAGCCTCGCAACCGGCGGCCAGATCCGTGCCGACGCCCTTCACGTAGTAGGAGTTGGCCGGTGTCATGACATCCTGAAAAATCCAGGATGTGGCGTTGCCGATTTCGGGTGGAGGGGGAAGGAGAGTGGCTCCGCCGCCGGACGCATCGAATACCTTGGTGGTTCCGGTGCCTGTAGTGAAATCAATGGCATCCGCAGATATTCCGGAAAGAACCATGCGGGTTACGATTGCCCGAAGCAGAGCGGCATACTGCATGATCTGACTGGAACGGATTCTCGCCGTTTCCCGGTCAAGCGTCACGCCCCCGCGACCGGATTGCGTTATAGCGTAAGACAATGCGGCAAACAAGGCCACCGCAACCAAAATCAGGAACAGAGTGTTGCCCTGCTCGCGGCGGAAAGACTTTCTTCGTTTCATCCTGTCCTCTTTTTCAAGCAGAACCAGAGAAAGGGCTTCGCGGATTCAACCGGCCGGCGCATGCGGCATCTGGCCGGAGCGTGAAAGAGATCGTTTGGCTTTTTGAATCCTGGCGATTTTCCTGACATGTGGCCGGGCAGACGCTACGATCTTCAGGACCGTAGCGTGATGGATTATGGAGAAGTCCCTGCCTTTTGGGAAGAAGTCGCGGAGGAGGCCTGTTTTTCGACCCGGGGAGCATCTGCCTGATTTCCCCGGGAGTGCGCGGTTTTTTCAGGCCGCCTTTTTCCCCGTTCTTATGATGCGATTTCAGGTATTCCCGATAACGGCTTCTCAGGACCTTCTGGCGCTCCGCCGACTGCGCGACGCGCTGCTTTACCATCTCATGGCGCTTCAGAAAAACGGAGTCCCTGATGCGCCGGAGTTTTTCCGGAGACCATGCGGCGCGCGCCGGTTTTATTTTCCAGCCGCGCAGGGAAGCGCCTTCGCCTTTGTTGACAAGAAGTTCGCCGCCGCCATTCTTCACGCTGACGCGGCCTTCGTCCACCTGAATGCCGTATCCGTCGTCGATCTCGCCGCCCCATAACTCGGTGCCCCGGATTCCGATGGAGCCGGAAGGCGTTTTTATGGTCACGTCCGGGTCTTCTCTTTTTGCAAGGAGACCGCTGACATACTGGAAGGCGCCGCGCAGGATGGAATATTCGGCCTTGTTTTCGGTGCTGTCCCCGGAATCATAGACATAGTCGTTGACGGTTCCCTTCGTGTTTTCCGACAAAATCAACTGCGTGTCGTCGATAAAGAGGATGAAAACACGGGATTCCGCCGCCGTTTCGATCACGTCGCTCTGATGGATCGTGGAGCCGATGGCTGCGGGGACCGCCGCCGATGACCCTGCCGCCACAATCGTCGCCGTACCTTCCACTTCCATGACGGTGCCGATAACACCCTTCTCCTCCCCCGCAAAAGCGGGCGTTGCCGTCAGAAACAGGATCGCCGCGAAAACAGGAAAAAAGAAGCGCGCCATGATAGTCCCCATTATTAAACCACGCCCTTCATTCTTACCCCTATCTCGGGATGTCCTCAACCGAAATGAGGGGGTTCCATAT
>JAZDGQ010000029.1:0-2272 GCA_043806835.1 Pseudomonadota bacterium
CAGTCATGATCCCTCCTCTCGCCCTGGCATATCTGGCGGCGAATCTGGAACAGCACGCCCACCAGGGACAGATAATAGATGACAACATACTGAAAATCGGCGTAGCTGAAACAATTGGCGCTCTCAACGATTTCAGACCCGATCTGGTCCACCTGGCTTATTCATCACGGATTTTCATTGAAATAAATCCATCCCCAAAATGAATCACAGCGAAGTGCCGATGGAGATTGTCAGGTCGCAGTTGTTGAGCCACGGGACGTTTTCGTGATTTCCGATGATACCCGCGTTGTGAAGCAGGGGAAGGTGCGCCTTTTTGTTCAGGATGATTTCTATGTTTTTGGCGTCGAGGCGGACGCGTCCGAGGTTGGAGATGAACTTGCGGTATATCTGTTTGGCCGTGGATTTTTCGAACCCTTCGATCTTTTGACCAAGCAACAGGTAGCATGTGTGGGCGAAGAGGGTCATGGTGAGGTCGAAATCCACCTTTACGACGATGGAGGATGAGAGCCTGTTGAGGTGAAAGAAGTCGATCTGCTCGGAGAAGCTTTTTTCAATCAGCCAGCGGCGTCCGTATCTGCGAAGAAGCTGGGGAAGTTTCGCGTCCAGGATGTTGGTGATGAGGATCGAGGGGCGCTCGCGGCCGTGGTCTTTGATCACGATCTGCCGGAGCGAACCTTTGTAGTTGCGAAGCGGAATGAGGGAATCGTGCGCCTTGAGATGGCGGTGTTTTCTTTTGAATTCAGACCCAAGGTCGAGGTTCAGCCACTGGTCGTCGGCGATAGAGGCGATCTGTCTGTCTATGGATTTGCTGTGGCGGCGTATGGTGATGAATTTGACGCCGTCGCCGTTGAGCCTGGAAAGGTTCTGATATGTGGTGACTTTCGAGTCGAAGATCAGGCAGTTGATGGGGGCGCCGGTTTCGCGGTAGAAGTCCACGAATTCGAGCACGCCGTCGGATTCATCGCGGTGAAGCACGCCGGCGTCGCCATAAAGCAAAAGCCCTGTTTCCGCGTCCTGGGCGAGCAGAGCCAGAACGCTCTTGAGCGCCTTGCCGCGTTTGCCCGACCAGTTGTTTTCAAGCACGCTTTCCTCTCCCCAGTGGGGGATGGCGGTGAAGTCGAGATTTACGTCTCCCCCGTGGGGCAACAGCGGGAGTGTGGCGCGACACAGCGCCTGCGCGAAGTGGCGGTTCATGCCGGTGGAGACGCGGTAGGAGTAGGCGCTGAGGGTGGCGGTTTTGGGAAGAACATTCAGTCCGGCGAAAAGCCCGAAACCCCGGTCCAGTGACACCTCGTCCACATGGCTGAGGCGCTCATTGTCAGAGAGTTTGAGGGCGAGAAATGAAAGGACAGTGTTCAATGCCGGCAGACGCCTTGTGCCCGGATAGCGGGCTTCTTTCACTATGTTTGCGACATCAAGCTGCTTGAGAATTCCCGTGAACGCAAACAGACCGACGCCTCTGCTGGCGAACTCGCCCGGCTCGATGTTCCGCCAATCAATCGGCTCGACCTGAGGCGGCGCGCAGATTCCGGCGGCGCCGCCCGCCTCACGCTGCCTGCGCCCGCGGCGGTCGAGGCGGGGAAAACCGTATTCCTTCAGAATGTTATGTATCGTCCCGTAGCTGAGGACGATGCCTTCCGCGTCAAGCGCCACCTTGATGTCCGGAACCGACAACTCCTTTTCCCGGAGCGTCGCAATCTTTTCCGCAACCTCTTCCGGGACGCGCCGCCCCCTGGGTCCCGTCTTTGTCGTCTTGAAGAAGAAACAATACGGATCGCCCTCCATCAAGGTTTTCAGAAAATCCCGCTTCACGGTGCGGAACGAGTGAAACGTCATTCCGTGAGCCTGGGCGGCCTGCAATTCGGTTGCGTCGGTTGTGAAGAAATCCCTGAGCGCCTCATAGTTTCTCTGAACAGGGTGTTGCGGCTGAAGAAAGAATTGTTGAGCATCCATTTCATGAGGATATAATTATTATAATGATATGTCAATACAATATTTTAAATAATGTCGCAATACCGCACTTTGCCTCACAATAAAGCACATTTTCCCAACAATCATGTTTTGGAATAACTACTACTATTCAGTATTTACAGCCGCCACATCAAGCCGCGCCGCTATGCTTCAAGAGGGGCCACCTGAAAAATACCATGCGCGTTTGAGGGGGATTTTATTGCAATGAAAATCAGTGTCAATGAAAACGGGGAGATAGTTTCCCGTGATATTCCCCGGATTCTTGGAGCGATCAAATGCGGACGGGAAGAAGAGCCTCGTG
>JAZDGQ010000030.1:0-8117 GCA_043806835.1 Pseudomonadota bacterium
CACTTTCCTACAGATTTTGTCCGTCCACTCTTTCGAGAAAACTCAACTGGGACAGTCTCTTTTTGACGGCGCACCCAATCCGCCGCTCCCTGCATCGCCCAACCAGCTGAATTTGTTCGATTATTAACCGGACGCTAGTGAATTCACATTGATACTGACTCATGTGCTCCCTCTCCCCCTGCGGGAGAGGGTTGGGGTGAGGGGTACAAAAAGATGAATCTTTTCAAGCCAATACCCCTCACTCTCCCACTTCGTGGTTCCCTCCCTCTCCCGCAAGGGGAGAGGGAGAAGATGGGGTCAGAATGACGAAGCAATTTTACGGCGCCAGCTTTTCCTTTTTAACGGCGCGGTGGTGGAAGACCTCCGCTTTCGGGAGAACCGGCTGTTGATCTACGTCCGGCTTGATGTAGCGGCAATCGGGGCCTTTTTCTTTTCTGTATCCTTCTATAGCCCTGCGATTACGCTGGACGCGCGTTCTGAAATTGTCCCGCCCGTCTTCCGCTTTTTGCTCATGGATGGCCGGGATTTTTTCCGCATCGCCGGAGACCGTGCCCTCGCCCCTGACAATTCGCTGCATGTTTCGGATAAAATCCTTTGAATCCATGCCGAGGCCGTTGGCCAGTATCCAGTGCGCCTTGACCCAGGCTACCGCGCCTGACTGATCGCCAAGGAAGGACACGCCCGCCTTGGATGCGTTCTCCGCCGCTTCGTATACGACGCCCGCCGTGCCGCCGGTGAAAGGGGATACGGCGAAAATAGGGAGATGATGCTTTACGCCGGCCTCCTTGAGGCAGGGGATGATTTGTTCGGGGATGTTCCCCGCCCCCAGCGTCGTGAGGACGATGCCAAGGCAGTTGCGATTCCTGGTATGCGCCTCGATGGCTTCTTCCGTGATGCCGGGATCCAGGTCAATTCTTGCGATATAACCTTTTGCCTTATGTTTTCCGTCCTTGACGTTGATCATGAATTTGGCATTGGGAGGCTGCTGGTTTGGGTTATAAGTAAGAGCCATTTGTTTTCTGTGCAATTCCGTGCTGATAATGGCCTTGTCGGCGTTATGCAGATGAACACCCTGCGCGCTGATGGTACCGATAAGGCCGCCCGGTCCGTCCACGCTGTCGAAAGCGTCATAATTGTGATCCGAATTCTTATGCGCCTTGACGCCCCGAATAACAACTTTGTCGAACACGATAAGGACATCGGTGACGTTCTTTTTATCAGCCTCCAGACCCGTTTGTATGCCGGAAATCAGGTTGCGCTCGCCGTCGCCGCCGCGCTCGGAAAGCGGCTTCTGGGCTCCCGTGAAAACAACAGGCGTGAATAGCGCGCTTCCCTGCGTGTCGGGATGGTAAAATCCGAAGGAAACGGCGGGAGCCGTGTATTGCATGGTATCGGTGCCGTGCGGACAGACGATGAAATCGAAATCCTTTTGCCGCCGGTTGACGTAGGAAATGAATTCCTCATGCTCTTCGGGCAGCAGATTCGTGCTGTCTTTGGTCGAGAGGGTGACGAATTCGAATTCAACATCCTTGAACTACGGCAGGGACGTGATTCCCTCGACAGCTTTCCTGAACTCTGCATCCGTTGTCGGTGGACGCAACTTGCCGCTCTCGTTCGGCACCATCCCGATCGTGCCGCCCAGGTTGAGAATCAAACACCTCTTCTTGTTAAATGCATCTTCGTTCATTTAAACATTCCTTACTTTTTATGTATTCCATTCATATATAATGGACAAAGACATGATTGTCCAGACTAATTTTCTCGGCGTCATTCCGGCGATAGCGCGGCGTAAATCCCTGCAGGGCATCGGAATCTTGATATTTCAATGAGTTACGAGATTCCTGTTTGCGCCGGAATGACAAATGACAGGGAAAGCGTCCCGAAAAATCAAAACGTCTTTGTGAGGTAACAAGGCGTGCACCGTGTCGGGTTCTGATTTTCGAACTCGACCAGCATGATGACGCCGCGCTGCTTCGCGATGCCAAGAATGTCCGATGTCACCTCTTCAAAAACAACGCTGTGGCTTTCGGTGCCCGCAACGATGCTGTCATTTCTGAGACTGAACCAGAACGGGCCTACCGGGGGGTTCTGATCGAGGACGGGATGCTGGAAAAAAAAGAACGCCAGCGCGTTCCTTTCGTTCTTGAACACCTCGTATTCCTGAACAACGTGACCTTTCCCTTGTGAAACACTGACAGCGGACATGACTTTTTGAGTCCTCTTCTTGAGTTGCCATCGGCTCCGGCTCTACTCCGGCTCCGGCTCCGGCTCCTGCTCCGGCTCCGAAGCGCTCGTTGGCTTCAGTTTCTGCTTTTGCGGTTTTCCCGTATGGTCAAGGCACTTGCCAACGCCATCCGTTTTAAGATAGTAGGGCAGAATATCCGGTCGCCAACCAACGGCTGCCGTATCCAATACAGGAATGTCTGCGAATGTGTCCGATCCGGGCATGTCTGGCATAAGCAACCCCCTCCTTGGGGCATCTGACGTTCGGCTTCCATTATAACCTATAATGGCATTAAACACCAATAAGGTTAAATATCAGTTTACATATACAATTCAGGCCTCTTTGAACGCATCGTCTGTGAAAGCCTCTTCCCATGAACCCGGTGGGGCGGAAATTTTCAGGTCCTCTCCTGACCGGCAGCAACAGAGGGATTTCACACCGCGTTTCCACGCCATCCAGTGTATCCGGTGCAGGTCGCGCTTGTGGATGTCCGGCGCAACGAAAATATCGAGCGACTGCGACTGGCAGACATGCTTCGCTCTGTCGGCGGCGTGTTCAATCAGCCATTTCTGATCCAGTTCAAAAGCGGTCTTGAATACGTCCTTCTCGTCGCGGCTGAGGAAGCCGAGATGCTGGACGGAGCCTTCGTGAAGGGCGATGCTCAGCCAGACCTCCTCGTCATCCATGCATTTTTGCGCCAGAAGATTCCCGAGATGCGGATTGCGCACCGCGTAGGAGCCGGAGAGCGTTTTATAAGTGAAGGCATTGGCGGCATCAGGCCCGATCCCCTGCGATACGCCACCGGCGATAAGGGAGAGGGAACCCGTGGGTGCAATCGCGATCTTGTTCGAAAAGCGCTCCATGACGCCGTATTCCTTCGCATCCGGGCAGGCGCCGCGCTCCTCCGCCAGTTTGACGGAGGCGGCATCGGCATGGCGCCTGATATGCCCGAAGATACGCTTGTTCCAGACCTTCGCCGTCACGCTTTCCGCCGGAACCCTCCTGCCCTGCAGGAAAGAGTGAAATCCCATCGCGCCGAGGCCGACCGAGCGCTCGCGCATCGCGGCGTACTTCGCCCGCATCAGCGTGTCGGGGGCGCGGCGGATGAAGTCCTCCAGCGCGTTGTCAAGGAAGCGCAGCACGTCCTCGATGAAGGCCGGATGCTCCTCCCATTCATCGAATTTATCGAGATTGAGCGATGAAAGGCAGCAAACCGCCGTTCTCTCCTGCCCGTGATGATCCCTGCCGGTGGGCAGCATGATTTCGCCGTTTGACCCCGACATTTTCACTGGAAGCCCTGCGATTTTATGATGCTCCGGAATCGCGCGGTTGACATGATCGATGTAAACCAGATACGGCTCGCCGGTTTCGATGCGGGCGTCGAGAATGCGGCTCCAGAGGCTGCGGGCGGATATGCGCCCGAGCGCGTTCCCGTCTTTCGGGCTGGTCAGCGCCCATTCCCCGCCGCTTTCAACCTCGCGCATAAAGGCATCCGGAATCAGAATGCCGTGATGCAAATGAGGAGCCTTGCGGTCGGGATTGCCTCCGGAGAACCGGCGCAGATCAATGAATTCCTCTATTTCCGGGTGACTGACGGGCAGGTAAACGGCAGAGGGAAGCTGTCTGACAGCCAGCGTCAGCGAATCCTGTACATGGATGAAAGGGATGATCCCCGGGGTCTTTCCGTCGCGCCCCGCTTTTTCCCCGAAGGAGCGCAGGTTGCCCCAGTAACTGCCGATGCCGCCGCCGCACGAAGCCAGCCAGACATTTTCATTCCACAGGTCTACGATACCGGACAGGCTGTCCGCGCACTCGTTCAGAAAACAGGCTATCGGCAGTCCGCGATCCGTCCCCCCGCTGCCGAGAAGGGCTTCGTCGGGCATGAACCACAGCCCGGAGATGTAATCGTAAAGACGCTGGGCATGGGCGGAATCGTCCGCGTAAAACATCGCCACGCGGGCGAAGACGTCCTGAAAGGATTCGCCGGGCAGCAGATAACGGTCGGCAAGTATGGCCTTCGCGCATTCCGTCAGGCCGGAATCGCGGGAACGGTCGATCCGGACCCTGGCGCCCTTCGCAAGCTGCGCGATATCAAACATCGATTTATGACTCCACACTGGAAAGAGGTCAGCATACCATTAACTCGTCCGCACGCCAGCGCCTTGACCTTCCCGAAAAACCACCTTTTACGCCATCCCGACGAAAGTCTGGAACTCTTAAGTTTATGAAATTGATGAGTTTTGACCTTAGCCCGACACAGACCGCTATCTCTTCCTCTGTCGCAAGAGCAAGGCCCTCTGATAAACGGCCTTTTTCCTGATTCCTGATTTTGCCGCAACGAAAGCCGAGGCGTCCCTGACGCTCATGTCCTCCCCGTCCATCATCTCGAGAAGGAGCCGGTCCGTCTCTTCCTCCGTCCAGCTTTCCGCCTGACCCGCGCACGCAGCGCCCACCACGATCACGATCTCCCCTTTGGGACCGCCCTGCGTTTGATAGTGCTTCACAAGGTCCGAAAGCGACCCCCGCTTCACTTCCTCGAATTTCTTCGTCAGCTCCCGCGCCACGGCGGCGGGGCGGTCGCCCAGCATCTCCAGCATGTCCTCAAGGCTCGCCATGAGGCGGGGAGAAGTCTCGTAAAAGATCAAGGTGGCAGGCACCGCCTTGATCTCGACAAGGGCCGCTCGCCGCGCCGCCGTTTTTGGGGGCAGAAATCCGGCAAACAGGAATTTATCGGTCGGCAGTCCCGACAGCACCAGAGCCGTCAGGGAGGCCGTCGCTCCCGGGATGCAGGTCATGGGAATATTTTCCGACGCGCATTGCGCCGCCAGCTTGCAGCCGGGATCGGAAATCAGAGGCATTCCCGCATCTGAGATCAGCCCCACCCGCTTTCCCTCTCTCAGCAGGGCCATCAGCCGGGGACGCATTTCCTCAGCATTATGGTCATGATAGGGGATTTTCCGCACCGGAAGGTCATAAGCCGTCGTCAGCTTGCCCGTCACCCGCGTATCCTCGCAAGCGAGAACATCGATTTTTCTTAATATTTCGAGCGCACGCAATGTTATATCCCCCATATTGCCAATCGGCGTGGCTATAATATATAGACCTGAGAGTAGATTCGAATCTGCGTCCGATGCCGTCTTATCCACCTGTTACGTCCTATGGAGTCATTGCCTTGTCGAGAGTATACGCAAATTTGCGGATTTTATTAGTGCTTTTTACCGTCTGCCTGCTCGGCAGCTGCGGCGGCGGCGGAAACGCCTATCACCTGCCCTGGGAAAATTACCGCCTGCCTTGGGAATCCGCGCCGGACTTCAGCGGCGGCGTGAACAATCCTTCCGGAGCGCCCGACATCGGCTGGCAAACGCCGGGGCAGCGTCATGTCCTGACGAAGCAGGAGGATGTTTTATCTCCGCAACAGCCTGCTCCGGAGGGTCAGGAACGTCCGGGCGCCATGTTTGCCCCCCCTGTTTTTGGCGCAGCAGATGCGCCTTTAGCTGACAAAGGAGTGACCGTTTCCCTGCTCCTGCCCCTCAGCGGAAAAAAAGCGGAGCTTGGGAACTCCATGCTGAAAGCGGCTCAAATGGCTCTGTTCGATGTCGGCAGCGCCGGTTTCAAAATGATCCCGCGCGACACGAGAAGCACCGCCGAAGGCGCGGCCGCCGCTGCGAAAGCCGCCGTCCGGAACCACGACGACCTTATCCTGGGCCCTGTTTTCGCGGACGACCTGAAAGCGGTCAAGCCCGTCGTCAGCGCCTCCGGGACGCCGGTGATTTCCTTCACCACGGACTGGACCCTTGCAGACGGCAACACCTATATCATGGGCTTTCTGCCCTTCACCCAGGTGGCGCGGGTGACGAGATACGCCCAGAGCCGTGGATATTCGAAACTGTCCGTCTATGCGCCGCAAACCGAATATTGCGATGTGGTCATCCGCACCCTGCAAAGGACCGGTGTCCCCATCGCGCATGTCGGGCGCTACCCTTCCGGGCAGACGGACCTTCTGGCCCTGGTGCAGGAGTTCGCCGCCGCCGGCCGGAATTCCTCCTCTCCCAACCAGCTTGGCTTCGATATGCTGATGCTGCCCCCTCGGCAGCGAAGGGCTGCGGACTTTGGTCACGATCCTAGAAACCAGCGGCATCGACCAGACCAGGGTGAAATTCCTCGGCACGGGCCTGTGGGACGATGCGGCATTGACGAGCGATCCCGCCCTGTTCGGCGGATGGTTCGCCGCCCCGGATCCCGGCCTGCGCGCGGATTTCGAGAAGCGCTTTCAGGAGAATTACGGTGCGCCGCCGCTGCGCCTTTCCTCCCTGGCCTATGACGCCATCGCGCTCGCCGCCGTTCTGGCGAGATCGGGGCAAAATTCCGGCTCTCCCTATGACCGCAACATCCTGGCGAACCAGCGCGGATTTTCTGGCATCGACGGAATCTTCCGCTTCCGCCCCGACGGCCTTTCCGAACGCGGCCTCGCCGTGCTGGAAATCCAGTCCGGAAAAACGGTCGTGATCGAGCGCGCGCCCACAGCCTTCATTCTCTCCGGAAGCTGATGGAGATCATGGAAATAAAATCGCGCATACGGGCCGTCTGTGAAAAAACGGGGCGCGATCCCGCGTCTGTGACGCTGGTGGCCGTCAGCAAATTTCAGCCGCCGGAAAAAATCCGGCTCCTGCTGGATCAGGGACAGCGCGTGTTCGGCGAAAACCGCGTGCAGGAAGCGTCGGAAAAATTCCCGTCCCTGCGCGAAGAATATAAGGATATCGAGCTTCATTTCATCGGCCGCCTGCAAACCAACAAAACCCGGGAGGCCGTCAGGATTTTCGACGTGATCGAAACCGTGGACAGCCTCCGGCTGGCCAAAGAAATCAACCACGAGATGGACAGGCAGAAACGCTCCCTGTCCTGCTTCCTCCAGGTGAACACCGGCGGCGAGGGGCAAAAGGGCGGCGTTTCTCCGGAGGACCTGGGCGCGCTTTTCCGCTTTTGCCGGGAACAGACGGCGCTTCGCGTCGAGGGGCTGATGTGCATCCCGCCCGTCCACGAAATCCCAGACCTGCATTTCGCCCTGCTGCATAAACTGGCGGGGGAACTCTCCCTGAAAAAACTCAGCATGGGCATGAGCGCGGACTTCGACGCGGCGATTCGATACGGCGCGACCCATGTGAGGATAGGCAGCGCCCTTTTCGGCGTCCCGGAGGGCTGAACGCCTCAGAAAAGCTGCAATTACAGGAATTCCAGAACGGAATCAACAAGCTTGAAAACACCGGCGATTTGCCCTATTCTTCGGCGGCGCTGTCGTAGCTCAGTTGGTAGAGCACCGCATTCGTAATGCGGGGGTCGGAGGTTCGAATCCTCTCGACAGCACCATTTTTCTCTTAAACCCTTGAAATCCGCGCTTTTTAGAACACCGCAAGGTGGGGCCAAAGCGTCATTGGTACATTTTCTGGTACAGGAATGTCTAAAATGACGTACAAAGTTCATCAAACGTATCTTCAAATCCGGGGAAATGCCTATTACTTCAGGATCGCGGTTCCCAAAAAGCTGTTGCCCATAGCCATACTCGCTCTAAAAACATTAACAGGAAAAGAAGTCCTAGAACGTTCTAGAAAAGGTCCGGGTTTTGACTATTGGGTGGGAGATAAAGACGATGACCAACTCTTCTCTGGCAAGGCACGTTTAGAGGTATCCGGAATTCTATGCGGCGATGAAGCCAAAATCAAAAGCAGGGTCACTCAGAAGAAAGCCCAAACTAAGCCTAGTGGCCTGAATCATTCAAATTGACGGGTATAGGTGCTTGAGTTTAATGCGGGCATCGTCAGTTGTGAACTGCCAGTCGGCTTTGGTGTTGTATTCATTGCGGTATTTTTCCCAGGCGGCAATTTCCCGGATCAGGGTC